>JBDNDE010000376.1:0-4030 GCA_046719305.1 Gemmataceae bacterium
TAACGCTTAACAAAGCGTGGTCGCAGGTCTTCGATCAGACCCAGCAGATCATGGCTGACCAACACTTGGCCATCGCAACCGGCTCCCGCACCAATGCCGATGGTCGGAATGGACAGGCTTTGCGTTTAACGGCTGGCCAGTTCTGCGGGCACACACTCTAGCACTAGGGCAAAAGCACCGGCCTGCTCCAGAGCGCGAGCATCCTCAAACAAGCGGCTTTCATCCCGTTGAACCTTGTAGCCGCCTAGTCGACGCACCGATTGAGGTGTCAGGCCGATATGGCCGACCACCGGTATATCGGCGCGGGAGATGGCCTCGACGGCGGGGACGCTGCGCAGGCCCCCTTCGAGTTTGACTGCATGAGCGCCGGCTTCTTTGATCAGTCGGCCGGCATTTTCCAACGCCTGGGTGGGACCCAGTTGATAGCTCATAAACGGCATGTCGGCGATGACCAAGGCTCGTTTAGCCCCCCGGACCACGAGTCGGGTGTGGTAGATCATTTCCTCCAGCGTGACGGCCAGCGTATCGGGTAGACCCTGCACCACCATCCCCAAAGTGTCACCCACCAGCAAGCTATCAACCCCAGCAGCATCAAACAACCGAGCCATGGTGGCGTCGTAGGCGGTCAGCATCGTCAGCCGGCGACCTAGCTTACGAGCCGAGAGAAAATCGGGGACAGTCACCGGATGCAGTTCACCGCCAGCCATCGCACGCTCCTTCGTCTGGGTATTTTGATTATTTTAGGCAAGCTCCGCAGACCAAAACGACCGCGTTTGCCTAGATAAATCATCAGAGTGCTAACCACCGCTTTCGGAGAATCTGCCATGTTACTTCCGGTGATTGCCTTGTTGACTGTCCTGGCCACTGCCCCTGAAGGCTTGGAAATCCACTATATCGATACCGAAGGCGGAGCCGCAACCTTGTTGGTCACCCCCACTGGCGAGAGTGTCTTGATCGACTGCGGCAATCCAGGCAAACGAGACGCCGAACGCATTTTTGAGAAGTGCAAGGCTCTGAAGCTCAAGCAAATCGATCATCTGATCATCACGCATTGGCATCTGGATCATTATGGCTCTGTGGGACCGCTATCGAAGCTAATCCCGATCGGGCAATATTGGGATCGCGGCATTCCTGACAAGTTGGACGAGGACAAGGCGCATTTTCCCGTGCTGATCCGCGATTACAAGACGGCCAGTAAAGGCAAATCGCAGAGGGTCAAACCGGGCGATGTGATCCCACTGAAACAGATCGAAGGGGGGGTGAAGCTAGAGATGCGGGTAGTGTGTGCCTCGGGCGAGGTAGTCCCGCATCACGACGGGCTGCCGGCGAATCCTCTTGCCAAACAGCACAAACCCAAGCCCGAGGACAAATCCGACAACGCCAAAAGTGTTGGGGTGGTGATGAGTTATGGTCCCTGGCGTTTTCTCAATCTGGGCGATCTGACCTGGAATGTGGAGTACCAATTGGTTGCTCCCAGCAATCGATTGGGGCTGGTGGATCTCTACCAGGTCACGCATCACGGCCTGGACATCAGTAACAACCCCATACTGATTCAATCGGTCGCGCCACGGGTTGCCATCTTCAACAACGGCCCACGCAAGGGGGCCATGCCCTCTGTATTACGGACGCTGCAGAAGTTGCCCAGCATCGAGGGAATCTTCCAGATGCACCGCAACCTCAACCCCACTGCCGATAACACCGATGCCGACAAAATCGCCAACGATGCCCGCAACAAGCAGAGCGGCAGGGGTCTTGTGGTACGAGTCGCGGCCGATGGACAGAGCTACACCGTGACCGTAGAGCGAACCGGCAAGAGCTTTGTGTATAAAACACGCGGTGCGGCCAAAGAGTGAACGGCGAACTTGTCATGGTCTGGTCCTTGCGGTAGCACAAAGAGTGCCGTGATTTTTCCCTACTTGGAGGGTTTCTCCCATGTGGCTACGCAGTGTGTTGCTTTTCGCTGTTTGTGTGGTCGGGGCGATGGCTCAATATGGCGATATTAGCGGGGTGAAGCTGGCCAAGCCCGAAGACAAACAGGACGTGAAGTCAACCCCGGCCCCCGAAGGAGCGATCGTTCTTTTCGATGGCAAGAGCCTGAAGAATTGGACACCGCGCGGCGGCAAAGGTGAGGCCAAGTGGAAGCTCGTCGAGGGCGGAGCCATGGAAGCAACCAAGGGCGACATTCACACCACGCAGAACTTCGGCGGTAATTTCAAACTGCATGTCGAATTTCGCGTACCCTATGAACCAACCAAGTCTGGTCAGGGACGCGGCAATAGTGGTGTCTACGTTCAGGGCCGTTACGAAGTGCAGGTGCTGGATAGCTATGGGCTAAAGAGCGGCAAGAACGATTGCGGAGCCATCTACGGGGTGGCGGCTCCGAGCGTCAACGCCTGCAAGGCACCGACGGTGTGGCAGAGCTATGACATCGAGTTTACTGCTCCCGTCTTCGAGGGCGCTAAGAAGGTCAAGAACGCACGCATGACCGTTTATCACAACGGCCTCAAGATCCATGAGAACGTCGAGATTCCCGTCAACAACACTACCGCCGGAATGGGGGGGCCGGCGGACAAACCCGGTCCGATCATGCTGCAGGATCACGGCCACCCAGTGCAATACCGTAACATCTGGCTGTTGCCTATGAAGTGAAAAGCAATTGAAGAAATCGGAGCGAAGTAGTGCCAGGGAGGGGGAATAAGCTAGGTTATGGTAGAGAGAAGTTTGCCCCCTTAGGAAAGTTGGAGTGCGTTGTGAACGAACCCGCCCGTTCGGATTCGCTGCTAGAATTGTTGCTCTTGCAGTGTGAGCAAGAACCCATTCATATTCCAGGTAGCATTCAATCCTTTGGGGTTCTTCTCATTTTGGATGCTGACTGGCATCTAGAAGCGTTTGCAATCGGCAATCCTGCCCTGTTGCCGCAGGCCATCACCCTAGAGCCGGGACTGTCGTGTGAGGCGCTGTTCGGTCCCGAAGCCAGCACGATACGCAGGCTGGCCCAGATGGTGCGGCCAGGGCAATTTCTCCCCCTGGACTTACCTGCCACAAGCTACCGCATGGCCTGCGAAGGCCGAGTCCACTCAACGGCTAGTGGTTGGATGGTGGAGTTGTGGCCGGCGGAGCCTGCGACACGTGAGAAAGCAGGGGCGGCCCTGGGCGAATGGCTCGAAGAGTTTGAACACAGCCAGGACATTCGGGTATTGGCAGGTTGTCTGTGCGAGACAGTCCGGCGTGAATTGGGTTACGACCGCGTCTTGGTTTACCAGTTCGATAGTGATTTCAACGGCGAAGTTATCGCCGAGCATGTCCGCAGGGATTGGCCTAGCTACCAGGGGTTGTGGTTTCCAGCTTCGGACATACCGCGACAAGCGCGTGAACTGTACCTCCGCAACCGAGTGCGCTTATTGGTCGATCGCGATGCCCCGGTCGCCCCTGTGCTGCCAGCCCAGCACATGCGAACCGGCGAGCCGTGGGATCTTTCCCTATGCCTGTTACGCAGCATGTCGCCGATTCATCTGCTGTATCTGCGCAATATGGGGGTGGCAGCTTCACTCGTCGCCACAATCGTCGTGCGTGGTCGGCTCTGGGGGTTGATTGCTTGTCATCATGGTCGGCCGTATCTACCACCCCATGGCGCGTTGGAACAGATCAATAGCTGGGCATCTCTTTTGGGATTGGCGATTGAGCGCATCGATGAGCGTCAACGCCTGGAAGGTGTACAGCAGGCCCAACGCTGGTTGACTCAGGTGCTTTCCTCTCCCAACCAAGAAGAAGATTGGGCAAACCTTCTTGTCAGTGCCCACTCCGGTTTGTTGCAAATCATTTCTGCCGATGGCATCGCAGTCGTGCGCGGCTCTCAGGTCCAGTGCCAACAACGCACCCCTACCAAAGACGACTGTCTGGCACTACGCGATTGGCTCAACCAGCAGCCCGATTCGGTATTTCTTACTGACCGCCTAGGTACCATCGCTCCTGCTTTCGCCCACCTCACTCCGGTGGCCGCTGGTATCTTGGCCATTCGGCTTCCACAGAT
>JBDNDE010000377.1:0-4012 GCA_046719305.1 Gemmataceae bacterium
CCGAGTTACTTTCTGAAACAGATGGCACAGACGGCCGTGGCCCGCATGCCCGGGGTGGAACGCGTGGTCAACGACATTGTGGTCATCAGCAGTCCGCGGCGCGGAACAGGTCGCGCGTCCTAGTGTCGTTGCCTGCACCAGGCCAAGCCTGAGTCGTCGAGGCCATCCCTTCTACCGCGAGGAGTTGGCGTCTTGCCACGCTACGGGTTCTTGTGGTGCTTCCCCTGGCCGATACAAGAACCAGCGGTCGATGTGATGGCTGTGATGACACTGAGGGCAAGTGGTGTCGAGATACCAAGCCCCACAGCCTGGGCACTGCCCGCGTGTTTCAAAGGTATCAAAACGCGTTTCGCACTCATGGCATACCCAGTGGGTGCCACGTGGCGGCGCCTTCAAACACTGCGGGCAGGCACACTCGGGATGGGTCGGTAACTTCTCCACGACGAGATAATGGCCAGCCGCGCGAAACGCTTGGAGGGATTGGAGCAGGATGAATAGGAGAATCAGCCCCAGCAACAGCACTGCTCCAAGGTCGATCACCTGAAGCAGCACAAGCATGACCAGAAGGGACAAGGCCGAAACACCTACGAAGCCGCCGATCATGCTAGCGATTTGCAGGCTACGCCAACGCCCGACGAAGAACCATAACAGCGCATGGACCATTTGCCCGCCATCTAAAGGATACACGGGCATCATGTTGAATACAAACAAAACGATGTTGATAACCGTCAACGTCAGAAACACTTCTCGCAGTGCCGGCCACCACTCGGGGTCGATCAGATACCAGGTTAGGGCACAGGGAAAAATCAGCACCAGATTGACTAACGGCCCTGCTGCGATCGTCCACAGCAACGCTCCCGGACGCGGCGGCGGGGTAACGTAGGCGATTCCCCCCAACGGCCACAGCACAATCGTATCCGCTTTACCGCCCATCGAACGACAGGCCAGGGCGTGTCCGAACTCGTGCATCAACACGATGCCAAACAACCCCACATACTCGACGGCCCTCCAGAGATAAAACAGGCTGCTTATCGGTTCGGCCGGGCCGTCTTCGCCAGCGGGCATGGGACGGCGGGAACTGATCTGAAACAGAGCAATGAGAAACCAGGACCAATGTAAGAATACATCAATATCCCAGATTCGCATTAAGTGAATACTGCCCGATGTCGATCGTTCCATGGAATCCTCTTTGCTGAGTCCCTTGCTTGGCTCACCTCTCTGCATCCTAGGAGTATCCTAGGAGCATCATAGGAGCGAGGGCGAAAAACGCGATACCGCTCTCGGCTGGAAACCCCTTCCTTGCGACAAAATACTCTAGAGCTTGGTTTCGTCGCGGCGATCCTGTTAAGCTGGAGATATGTCAATAGATCGCTCCACTTACCGTCTTACATGTCGTTGCGGTCAGGTCGTTGCCGGTCGTCGAACCGATCGGCCACAGAGGTTGCGTTGTTCTCGCTGTAATCAACTGTTGTTGGTCTATCCCGGCGAGCCATCTGCCATTGCCCGGACCGAGTACCATCGGTTGCCTTGGGTGATACTCGGACTGGCAGTCGCGATCGCCTGTGGGGCTATCTACCTGGGTGTTCGCAGTCGTCCCGAGCAGCCCCCAGTCGCCCCCAAGGTGGGTCTTGATGAACAATCGCTCGCTCGTGTTCAGGAGCATTTGGCCCGTGGCCGGTTTCATCGAGCCGTGCAACTACTGGAGGCCTTCGGCCCGCAGTGGCTGTGTGACGACCAACGACGCGTATGGCAGCAATGGCACCGACAAGCGGCTTTAGCTGCCGATTTGACCGATCTATCCCTGGAGGAGATGGTACAAGTGGCGTCCTTGCAACGGGATCCACGGGAATGGCAGGCCCAATGGCAGCGGTATCGCCACCGTGGGCTTCTGTTGGATGGTGTGCTGTTGCGGGATGCCTGCCACCAATTCCTGCTCAAGGGGTTTAGTCCGCTTTGGAAAGACGAACCGATCCGCGTTGCCCTGGACGAGTTAGAACTTCTGCATCTGCTGCCTATTGATCGACCTTATCGAGTTATTTTCGGCCTGCGTCTGGCCAGTGTCGAACGCGAAGCCTCTGGCTGGGTGGTGCGGCCTCTGCCCGAGAGTGGCGTCTTGTTTACCGATGCGGCCACTCTCCAGGCGCTCAGCCCGATCGATCTGGGCGACGACCTGCCTGAGGTGATGCAGCGCCAAGCCGACTGGCTCGCCGCCTTGGGTCGATAATTCCTATGCTAGCTGCAGGGTTGCGAGTCCTTTCTTTGCTCGGCTCGGAGTGTGTGCGATGGCTTCGTTCTCGTTTGGTATGATCGGCCTGGGGGTCATGGGCCGTAATCTCGCCCTGAACCTGCTGGACAACGGCGTCTCGGTGCTGGGCTACGATAAAGACCCCGCCAAAGGGCAAGATCTGCTCCGCGAGGGAACAGGCAAACCTGTCGGCAGCGCTAGCGATCTGGCCGATTTCGTTGCCCGCCTGGAGAAGCCGCGCGTGGTTATGCTCTTGGTCGCTCCGGCCTCTGTGGCTGACGTTGTGCTGAACGATCTGCTACCACATCTGGAGGCCAACGATCTGGTGATCGATGCGGGCAACAGCTACTTTAGAGACACCGATCGGCGGGGCGCGATATGTGCTGAAAAAGGTGTTCATTTTTTTGGCATGGGCATCTCGGGGGGCGAAGCTGGTGCTCGTCATGGCCCCAGCATGATGCCCGGCGGCCCCAAGGAAGGCTACCACCGCGTTCGCCCCATGCTCGAAGCCATCGCCGCCAAGGTCAACGGCGAGCCGTGCGTCGGCTGGGTCGGCGAAAAATCGGCTGGCCACTACGTTAAGATGGTTCACAACGGTATCGAGTATGGCCTGATGCAGTTAATCGCCGAGGTCTACGATCTGTTGCACCGCGGCGCACGCCTGAGCAATGCCGAGCTACACACCATCTTCGCTGCCTGGAACCACAGCGAGTTGGCCTCGTATCTCCTGGAGATCACCGCCCAGATATTTCTCAAAAAAGACGAACACGGTCCCGGCGAATTGCTCGACTCCATCAAGGACGCTGCCCGCCAGAAGGGGACCGGCAAATGGACCTCGCAGGACGCTTTGGACCTCGCCGTGCCCACCTCCATCATCGACATGGCCGTTTTCGCCCGCAATCTCTCGGGCATGAGCGCTGAACGGGCAGCTATTGCCAAGCAGTTGGGAGAGCCGATCGCCGTTTATGCCGGTGAGAAGGGGCTGCTGATCGAGCAGGCCAAGCAGGCCCTCCGCCTAGCCAGCCTTTTGGCTTATGCCCAGGGGTTGGACCTGCTACGCCACGCCAGCGCCGCCTATGGCTATGGTGTCGATCTGGAGCAAGTGGCCAAGATTTGGCGGGGCGGCTGCATCATCCGGGCCGCGCTGCTCGAAGAGATCCGCGCCGCTTACAAATCTCGCCCCGATTTGATCCATCTGCTCCTCGATGACAAGATCGCCCAGGTGGCCAAACAAACTTTGCCATCACTGCGTTGGCTGCTGCGAACCACCATCGACATGGGCATCCCCACCCCTTGCTTCTCGGCAGCACTGAACTACCTCGAGAGCTTGCGATGTGGCCGTCTGCCGACGAATCTGACCCAGGCTCAAAGGGACTTTTTCGGTGCCCATAGTTATGAGCGGATCGACCGCGAGGGCACGTTCCACACGCATTGGGAATAAAAGCCTGTGACCCAATGGCTCTCCCGGGGTTCTCATTTTTGTCACCGCATCGAGAATTGCAGAAGCTGGGTTGGTTTTTTTCTCGACGAGAGGCTCCGCTGTGTGCATGGGGAAGACGATTGGCATAGTGGGAGGTGGCCCCGGCGGTCTCATGACCGCCTATCTGCTACAGAAGTATGCCAATTATCCGCTGCGTATCCCCCTCTTCGAGGCGAGCAGCCGCCTGGGGGGCAAAATCCTCACTCCGCGTTTCCAGACAGTCCCGGCCACCTACGAAGCCGGGGCGGCCGAGTTTTACGATTACTCCGAGAGCGGGGAAGATCCGC
>JBDNDE010000378.1:0-4010 GCA_046719305.1 Gemmataceae bacterium
CAGGATCGAGAAGCCTCTTTTGGAGCGTCTGAAGAAAGCTCTTAGCTCCCTTGAACAATTAGCCAGCGACAAAGGCTGGCAACCCGACTGGCCCTTAGTCCGCGAATCGCAAGAAGAAGCCGCACGGCTGGAAGCGGCAGGCGACATCCCAGGTGCGTTTCGGGAATACTGCCGAGCCATGCTACCGCTGACCCGAGCGATGCACGAACGTCGTCGCAAGGAAGAAGTCTTCCGTCCGGTCTGGGACAAATCTCGCTGATGGACGGTTGCTCTGGCAGCGTGTGAAGACCGCTAGACGAAACCCGGTGCTTGCGGGCTGTTAGGGCGTTCAATCAGTGCGAGCCTGGCCCCTCACCTCCTATCATCGCGAGTTACAGCCCCCGGTTCTAAGTGATTGGCACTTCTTTCGAGACGCTCTTGGTCGCGAATAAGCTGCTCACTAACCCCACCTCGGAATGCCTCTCGGGCGAGGTTCCGTTCCAGCCAAGAATCCCCGGTTTTCCCCTCTACCGCTAACGACTATTCAGAATCAGATCCGGGGCCACTACGCCGGCCAGTGTTTCCCCAAATCCCTGCAATCTCTACAGAAGCAAGCGGATCCAGGGAAATATCTGTTTCTGATGCATCAACCGCTCTACCGAGGGACGTCTTGCCTTTAAACGCCTCCTCGATCAGCAGCGATTGAATCGGGATGGCCCCAACAGCTACTGTCCTGTAGCCTCCAGGCCGCTGGCCGATCATGGTTTAATCCGAGGGAATCACAGAGTTGTGGCTGGGATTGTTCCTGCATACCCTCGGGCGGATCCATTCCTAATCTAAACGCTAGCGATTCTTTCGCCCTGGGGGGACACTGCATGTCTCGCGTTGCGGGTTTACTGGTGCTGTTTTTTTCGCCGGCGTTACTGGCTGATGATTGGCCTCAGTTCCTGGGGCCGTCGCGCAACTCGCAATCAAGGGAAAAAGATCTGTTGGAACGTCTGCCCAAGGATGGTCCCGAACGTGTCTGGTCTTACAAAGTCGGACTGGGCTATGCCGGTCCGGCGGTGGCGAAGGGCAGATGCGTGATTTTTCATCGCGTGGGAAACGAGGACCGAGTGGAAGCACTCGATGCCCTCACAGGCAAGCACCTTTGGCGGGTGGTGACCAAAACAGATTACTCCGATCCGCTGGGCAAAGGGGATGGCCCCCGTGCCGTGCCCACCATCGCCGATGATCGGGTCTTCGCCCTAGGGGCTAATGGGGTGTTGACGGCGGTATCGCTAGAGCAGGGCAAAAAGCTGTGGGCGGTTGATCTGTTAGCCCGTTACGAGGTGCCTGCGAGCTATTTCGGTGTGGGCACCGCACCGCTGGTGGTCGACAACAAGGTGTTAGTGAATGTCGGTGCAGAAGGGGCAGGCGTAGTGGCCTTCGATGTTCAGACAGGCAAAGAAGTCTGGAAGGCTAGCAACGACCGGGCCAGCTATGCCTCCCCGGTCTTGGCCAAGTTTGGTGGCGTGAGCATGGCTATTTTTTTCACACGCCATGGTCTGTTAGCATTAGAACCTGAAACAGGCAAGCAACGTTTTTCGATGCGTTGGCGTGCCCGGATCGATGCCTCCGTCAATGCGGCCTCACCCGTCGTGATTGACGACCAGTTGTTTCTTACGGCCAGTTATGGCACTGGAGCGATTTTGCTGCGGTGGAAAAAGGACGGCTTTGAAGAAGTGTGGCAGAGCGACCGGGTGCTGTCGTGCCATTTCAACACCCCCGTAGTGGTTGGCGAGCAGATGTACGGCGTGCAAGGCCGGCAAGAAGAAGGGGCCAAACTGCGGTGCATCGACTGGAAAACCGGCAAGGTCCGCTGGACGCAAGACGGCTTCGGCTGCGGCTCGCTGATTGCTGCGGGCACCCAGTTAATCGGGATGAGCGAGAGCGGCGAGTTGATTCTATTTCGCGCCAACGCTGAAAAATATGAAGAACTGGGCCGTGCAAGGGTCCTCAACGGGACCGTCCGCGCTCACCTCGCCTTAGCCAACGGACGGCTATATGGCCGCGACGAAGAAAAGCTAGTGTGCTGGAAGCTCACCAAGTGAGTGGTCAAGGGCGATTGCCTCGGGCAGCGGAGCCTTGGCCTCAGCCCAGGACGATCTGCTGACCGGTCTTCACCGAGTCAATCTCGCGGAAGCACATCACTAGGGCATCGCGGGCCAGTGTCGGCGATAGCATCGACGCCTGTTGCCCGGTGGCCACTGCATCGACTGCGGAGCCGATCTCACGGGCAAAGGCGTCCAGCGGATCGTTGCTACCCAAGCTTGGTTGCACGGACTGGCCTTCGGGCGTGTACAGTGTCAAGGGCAATCCGGCTGAGTGATGCGCCAGAGTTGCCCGCTCCAAATAAAGCTCAAAGCCATGCACAAACGGTCGACCATTAGTCGCCACCGCACCAGAGGAACACGACAGGGCTGGTCCCTCTCCCGCGTAGAGGTACTGAGTTGTCAGATATTCCACGACACCGTTGGCCACCACTCCGGTGGAGAAAACCGCACGGGGTCGCCCAGCCAACAGGCTAATAAAGTGGGTGTCGTGAATGTGCAAATCCACTGCTGGGCCGCCCGTTTTACCGGCATCGCCGATGTCGCCGCTCCAGTCGGGCCGACTAATCACCCGTGTGAGATGACCGCCGAGTAGTCGCCCATACTGCCCAGAGCGGACGGCCTGCGCGGCGAAGCCAAATTCCGGGAAAAAAGGCAACACATGGGCCACCATCAACAGCCGCCCGACTTGCTGAGCCGTCGCAATCATAGCGTCGGCCTCGGCCTCACTCAGGGCAATGGCTTTCTCTACGAGCACATGTTTACCCGCTTTGAGAGCGGCTATAGCCATGGCCGCGTGCTGATCGGTGACGGTGCAGATATCCACGAGATCAACAGTTGGATCAGCTAGCAGTTGCTCATATCGCTCATAAGTTGCGATTCCCGCTAGATCCACGAATCCCGGCTCGGGACCAAAATTGCCCCGCGTTGTTCGCCAATCTCCTGCCCGTTTGGCAGCATCCCGACTACAGATGGCTACCACCTTGGCAGTGGAAAGTCGCTGAGTGGCCAAGAAGTGAATGCGGCCCATGAAGCCAATACCGACGAGACCAATAGTGATCATGAGTAAAGCTCTTTGGTTATGAACGCATGAGGAGCGTTATCGCGGATGGTTTGGGAGACAGCAAGGAAGGCGAGGGGGAGTAGGGCACCCACCCAGCGCGATTTGCTGTGAATGGGAGTTAGTTTAGGGGCGGTTTAGCACAGGGGGGAGATCAGCAAATAAGTTAAAAGGTTGCGATGCTTCGACCTTGACAGGTTTGGACTCTGAGATACATAAAAAACAGTCACCCTGCCCACAAACCATCCCCTCCTGACGGCCTTGGCAGAACCCCGACGCGGCCCATTTGCTAACCCTCCGCTGCCTAGCCTGCCCCGAAACACAAAGCCCGTCGCCTAGCTCTCTCTGCTCACTTGCATGGAAGGAACCCGTCCTGACCTGGCTACGCTTCTTGCCGATTCTCTTCCTGGGCCTATGGCTTGGTTGCCTTGATCCTCGACGTGCTGCAACGACGGACTGGTCGCTACTGACCAAAACCCAACTCACTGCCGCGCATCAGCAGCAACACCAAGCCGCTCTGGCCGCTCGTGAGGAGCTATTTGGGCAGTTGATGAAGCGGCTGGAAACTGTTCTGCAAGCCGATGGTCCAGCCCAGGCGGTCGCCGTCTGCAAAGAAGAAGCCCCGGCTATTGCCCAGACCGTTGCGCGGAACAAGCAACTTCGCATCGGCCGCACCTCCTTTAAGCTCCGCAATCCAGCTATCCAACCACCCACCTGGGCCCGGCCCTTCGTCGAAAAAAAGACCCCCGAGGTTACCTTTGCTGCTCATCGGGATGGCCGGCTGGGTGTGTTGCTGCCGATTCGTCTGAAGGGACAGTGCTTGATATGTCACGGGTCTGCGTCACAGCTTAGCGAGGCGGTTTTGCAGCAGTTTGATG
>JBDNDE010000379.1:0-3940 GCA_046719305.1 Gemmataceae bacterium
AGTAATGCCTGGAGTCGACGAGCTACGCAAGCAAGGCGCGATGCCGCCCGGCCAGCGCTGGCTCAATGTGGGGGTCGAGCCAGTGGCCTATTTTGCCTGGTTCTGTCCGGGCGAGAAGTTGTTTATCGATCATCGCATCGGCATTTATCCGCGTGAAGTGATTCAGGACTATCTCACGGTACGCAATGCTTTGCAAGGCAACGAAGCTCCGACCGGCCGAGTGCCCGGCAAGGAGCCGCCGCCGCCAGCTTGGCGTGCCATCTTCCGCGATCGCCAACTAAACTGCTTAGTCGTCCACGCCATCAATCTCGAACGGCAATTTCCCACCTTGCAGCGGCTGTTCTCCGGCGAGGACGAATGGACGCTGTGCGCTTTGGGCGGCCGAACTTCGGTGCACTCCTGGCGTGAGCCGGGCCAAGCGATCAGGTTGGATGCTCGGGCTGTGTATCCCACGCGATCACTGGCTTTTGGCCCCGATGCTCAGGTGATTCCAACCATCGATACGTCACTGACGTTTTTGGATGCCTTGACCAACGAGCCGCGCCCGCCGGTCACGGCCAGCTATGCCGCCCAGCAACATTTATTGCGTTTTGAGGTGCTAGGCGATCGCATGCGTAGCGACAACGAACGCTTGTTTCTGGCCCTGGCCGCAACCCGGCAGATGAGTTTCTGGGCCATGATCTGCTCTCAGCCTGCCTCGTTCTTAAACACCGATCTGCTTTGCCCCATTGACCAATTCTTCACCTTCAGGCAATTACGGCCGAACCTGCTCAGTCGATTGGACGATGGCCCGCCGGAGTGTGCCTATTTGGCAGTGCGTTCGGCCCGCGAGGCGATCCGGCTCAATCCACAGGACTACCGAGCCTACTGGACGCTGGCCCGGGCGTTGCGTGCATTGCACTATCAGACCCGCGAACGCTCGCAGACGCAAAATCGCTTGCCTCACGTCAGCATTCTCCGCCAGAGTCAGATCTTCTGGGCCTACCGCGAAGCCCTGCGTCTGGATCCGCCTCCGGTGGTCCGTCAACAGATGCTTTTGGGCATGATGGAGGCCTTGGAGTTTGACGGCACCCGCAACTACTTCGACGAACAGGTCGAACATCAGGCTGAAGTCGTGCGCATCGCCAACGAACGGCGTTTCTTTCTCTTGGCGACTCCAGAGAACGGCGAAAAAGCTCTCAAAGAGTATGAAAAACAGTTACGCGCCAATGAACTAGAACTCAAAAAACGCCGTGATGATTTTGTGGTGCAAGCCTCCCGCCTCCCGCCGATGCAGAAGGCTATAGAGGCGTTGCGGCGTGGTCTGTCCAAAGACGCCCTGCGGGCGTTGAACTCTGCCAAAACCGAGGAGTTGTTGGCCAATCGCGGCAACGGTATGGTTATGCTCCTCTCATTGCAGCTGGCACTGGGGTACGCCGAAGAGGTGCGGCAACGGCTCACCCCGACCGAAGGGGTGAAGTTTGACCCGGCTGCCTTCGGCGATCATCCGCTGGGACTCCCTGCCTATGAGTGGTTCCGCATCCAGTTGGCCGCCACCGTGGGCGAGTACGATCTGGCCGAGGAAGCACTGGGCGAGCTGATGCGTGGCCGGTTGGCGGAAAGCTACCGCTCGATCGCTGGGGGGATGGGAGATGCCCTGCTCAGTGCTGCTCGGCAGAGCGTTTACCCTCCGCAAATGCTCTTGCCGGCTCCCTTCCAGTGGAGCCTCAAAACCAGTAGCGTGGTCGAAGGCAGCGTACAACTACGCGAACAAACCTCTACCCTGGCCACTTTGCGTGCCTGGTTGTTGCTTGAGGCCGGCAAGATCGCCCAGGCTGACGAGCAAGTCGAGTTGGCGTTTCAGGCTGCCGACCTCGGTTTGACTGCCGACGGCAAGAATCGGCAATTTCTGACCTTCCGCAGTCTGCCGCTGGCCACGTTAATTCGGCAGAGGATCCAGCGGTGAGAAAAAAGACACACCGCCGATTCGTGAACGGCAGTGTGTGAGAGAGAGGGTAGCGGCCCAGAAGGAGAAGAGGAAGTAAAAGACGAGGGGAGTCGCTCTTAAGGGTTTGCTCCTAGCGGGTCTGTGCAGCGGTAAGGCGACGCCGGGTGTCTTCCGAGTCGCTATGATACCGCCAGAATCGCAGACCAGCGGCATCGTGAATGTCGAAGACGAACCAAGCCAATTGGTCGTCGTGGACGAACGGCACCAGAGCCACCCCCTGCAGTGGGTCATGCAAGGCGACATCGAGAGCGCCCAGTTCCACGACGGCTTTATCGTATTCTTCTCGGGCACGGTGAATAGCCCGGCGAGCTTCTTCCACACCGATCAGGGTATCCCGCGTCGGACGCCCCGGCAGGTTTTCCAACCGTTTGAGCGTCGCTTCTTGCAAGCGAATTTCTAGCATCCATTCCCGAATCGAACGCAGGATCGAGGAAAGGTAAGGGATTGCCGCCTTGGCCTGTTCGAAAGTCCACAGACGCATCGCGTTCTTGCGGCGGCGGGCTTCTTTCGGCGAGTTTGTCATGGCAGGCTCCAGGTGGGGGACAGCGAACGTCCCGGACAACCGCAGCCGGTTTGTTCGCCTACTTTATCTTACGCCCTCTAGACGACGATGCGTACCGATCTTGCCCCCTCAGGGACAAATTTTTTTCACTCAGAGCCGATTTTTCTTGACAATCACCGTGACTGCTGCACGAAGATAGCCGATGCACCCACGGAGGGGACTTCGATGTTCTCTTGGTTTCTCGACGTCTTGGAGCATGCAGGCGAACTGGCGCTGTTTGCCTTCCGCGTTTTTCGCGGTTGCCTCACTCTCGCCGGGCGTGACACCCTTTTGCCTATTTGCGTCCATATTGGATTAGGCAGCGTCCCAGTCGTCCTCATCACCGGCACCTTCATCGGCATGGTCCTAGCCGAACAATCCTACACCCAGTTCCGCAGCGTCGGCCTACAAACCAGTCTCGGCTCGATTATCAATGCTTCGGTCATCAAAGAACTCGGCCCCGTATTGGCCGGTGTCATGCTCGCTGGTCGCGTCGGGGGAGCCATGGCCGCCGAGCTAGCAACCATGAAGGTGACCGAGCAAATCGACGCCTTGCGCTGTTTGGGGGTCGATCCCGTGCAGTACCTGGCCACGCCGCGTTTTCTTGCCTCGGTGACGCTCATCCCGGTGCTGACGATTCTGGCCAATTTCATGGGCGTGCTGGGCGGGGCGTTTATCTGTATTTGGGTATATGGCGTCGAACCGCACTTTTACTGGCAAAACAGCCAGGGCTATGTTGGATTGTTCGATCTAGCCACCGGCTTAATCAAACCCATGTTTTTCGGGTCCGCCATGGCCCTGATCAGTTGCCAGCGCGGCTTGGAGAGCGAACCCGGTGCTCAGGGGGTTGGCCGCGCTGCCACTCGCGCCTTCGTCGCTTCTTTTGTCGCGATTATCGTCCTTGATTTCTTCTTGGCCATGCTCCTGAATAACTTAGAGGCTCTCTGGTGGCCCAGTTCTCGCAGTTCACGGTGAACGGCATCCCATGAAGGAGATGCGATGATGTCGACCGATTCCATCGTTTCGCTACAACAAGTGTCGATGCAATTCGGCTCCACACGCATTCTCCATGCCCTTGATCTGGAGGTGCCTCGTGGCCAAACCCTTGGCGTCATCGGCGAGTCGGGCTGCGGCAAAACGGTCCTGCTGAAGCTTATCGTTGGACTGCTGCGACCCACCATTGGTCGGGTTTTGTTCGATGGCCGCGAGATGGTAAACCTACCGGAAGGTGAATTGACGCGTCAACGGCTACGGATCGGCTTTCTGTTTCAGGGGGCGGCTTTATTCGACAGCCTGACGGTGTTCGATAATGTCGCCTTCGGGTTGAGAGCGCAGCGTCGGCCCGAGGCAGAGATCGCTGAAGTGGTGCGGCAGCGTTTACAAGAAGTCGGCTTGCCGTGGTCGGCAGCGAC
>JBDNDE010000038.1:0-20397 GCA_046719305.1 Gemmataceae bacterium
GATCCCGCTTGCCTTATGCGGTTTCTCGCCGAGACGCTCTTGAACCGGGGGGGGAAGTATGCAACCTATGGAGTTCTGGAGTAACCTCCCATGACCCTTGCTACCCTCGATCCTCTCGATCCTCTTGACCTCAGTGACGGCCGCGACGAGATGAATCTGGCCGACTTCCCTCTGGCGGCTCTAACCCGGACCCAGAAGACCGACGGCGAGCGGAAGCTAGATCGGCTGGAATTCACTGCAAGCCGTTTCGATGCCACCCTCCGTCGACGGGTTCAGCAAAAGGTGACGTTGACCTCGACGACGCGTGAGGGGCTTCCCACGCCTGCTGATGAACACGTGATCTTGGCGCTGTTGCACCTTGCCAAACATCGCGACGATTTTGCTGAGCCGACTGTCCCCTTTTATCCTGCTCAATTGTTCCAAATCATGCGTTGGGAACCCAACGGCCGAAGCTACACCCGGCTGCGGGAGGTGTTGCGACGGCTTAAGGCGGTTACCATCCGCTACGAAAACGCTTGGTGGGATGCCGAGGGCCGAGCCTATGAGGAAGAAATGGCCACCAGCATCATCGCGGCCTACAAGATCGGCCGCCAGACGGCTGGACCCCGCAAAGCTGAGCCGTGTTCCTGGATTACCTGGGGGCCGCACTTCTACGATAGTCTGCGCAAGGGCAACTTGAAGCGGCTGGATCTAGAGGTGTTTTTCTCGCTGAGGACCCCCACGGCCCAGCGGATGTATCGCTTCTTGGATAAACGGTTTTACCGCACCACCGAGTTGGCCTTCGATCTGGTCGAATTTGCCTGTGGCCATATCGGCCTGACCGATCCAGGCAATGTGGCGTTGATCAAACGACGGTTGCAACCGGCCTTGGACGAGTTGGAACAGATCGGTTTTTTACAGCCCGAGAAGCAACGCTTCGTGAAGGTGCGTCAGGGCCAATGGCGGATTGTGCTGCGATCGACCAAAGCGCAACAGCATGAGAAGAAAGCGGTTACGACGGAATCCCCCGTGGCCCCCCAGCAGTCCCCCGCTGAGCCGTTGACCGCCGAGCAGTTGGCCTGGTATTTCCGGCATCGCTGGGGAGCGGGGCCGCCTCCTGGAACCCGCGACCGCGAACAGGCCAGGCAGTTGCTGCAAGGCTATGGAACCATCGAAGCCCGTGCCGTTGTCGAGCTTTTGGTCGAAATCACTCGTCAAGCCTGGCCCGAATGCCGTTCCCTCAGCGGGGCTATCAGCCGCTACTTGCCGGAGGCATTGGCAGCGCGACAAGCGGCCATACAACGCGATAAACTTCTTCAGGAGCAGCAGTTGCGTCGCCAGCAGGAACGGCAAACGGCCCTACAGCAAGACCAAAGCCTCCAAACGCTGCAAGCCCGCTGGGATGCCTTGCCTGCCGAGGTGCGAGCGGCCATTGAAACGCGGGTGAGGCAGCGGGCGGGGTTGGCTCCGGAAATGTTTATTCATCGGCTCTGTCTCGATGAAATGCTCCGAAATTAGACATTATACACCATTATTGTCTAAATGTGTCCAAAATATCCTAAATGTGGTCATTTCCGATGGAGAGTGTCGATTCTTGGACAAAAAGATGAATTGACCCTCTCTGCCTGACCAACTGCTGCCCCGCTTCGGACAATAGCCCCTGTCCTCTTGGTGTCGGGTTTCGCCTTGTTGGCCGTGCGGCTGTGTGAAGGGAGAATCCCCTATGTCGAGCCTGCTCACCTCCAGTGTCGCCGTGTATACCGGTACCTTTGACCCTATTCACAAGGGGCATCTGGACATCATCGAACGGGGTAGCCGCATCTTCGACCATCTGGTAATCGGCGTAGGCATCAACCCCGACAAATCACCGTTCTTCGAGATGGAAGAACGTGTCGAATTGATCCGCCAGGTCATCACCCCGTTCAAAAATGTCCGTGTCGAAGGGTTCACTGGCTTGGCAGTGGCCTTTGTTCGCCGGATCGGTGCACGGGTGATGTTGCGGGGCCTACGCAGTGCCAGCGACCTGGAAAGTGAATTCACCATGTCGTTGATGAACCTCAATCTCGACCCCGAAATCGAAACGGTCTTCCTGATGGCCAAAGAGCCATACTCGCACCTCTCCAGCACCCTGTTAAGGCAGATTGCCCGCTTTGGCGGCTCGCTGGAACGCTTCCTGCCGCCGGTGATTGCCGAGGCCCTCGAACGTCGGGTCCGCGAGCGGGGACTGTTGCACACGACGTAAGTTTTGCCTTTGGCAGCAATTTTTTGGAGCAACATTAGTCTGGAGCGTGAGCTAGGGTTGCAACAGATCGCCGGGTGGGTTGGCTCGGCGAAAACGCGACCGGTGTCTCCCCGATTCAGATGATCGTTTTTGAGGATGCGGCCCTATCGCCGTTTGGCCCGCAGACGCAGACCCGCCCCATGTTTGAGCTTCGCTGTGACATGCTCTCGCTTATCGAGCGGATGTCACGCTGCTTGGCCGCGTCGTCGCTTCGCACCCTCGTTCGTCCCGAACTCGAACGGCTCTGCCGCCTCCTCTGGTCTGGGTGGCGAAATCGAAGAAAGTATCGTGCATGGCCATAGCAACAAGGCGCACGATGGTTTTCTGGGCCATTCCTACCTGGGCGAATGGATCAACCTGGGGGCCAGTACTCAGACCAGTGATTTGCGCAACGAGTATACCCCCGTCGAGGTAACACTCGGCGAGCATCGCATCCCGCATCCAGACCGGCCGACTCAGAATCGGTGGGTACATCGGCGACCACATCCAAACGAGCCTTGGCCCCTGGTGAATACGGAACGAGCCGGGCCCTGGTGTGATACTGAAAGAGCGGACCGAACTCCGGGAGATGTCTACGACGGCTTGGGTGAGGATAAGATGGCCCGCCAGCAGATGACAGAGATGACAGCTACCGAGACCCCCAACGATATTTAACCCCGACGATAGTTAGAAATTGATAGTTAGAAATTGACCTGGAGAGTTGCCAAGGGAGGGGCAAGCACCGCCGAGTCGTCATCGGAGCAAGCAAGGTCCGCTGAGCGGTAGAAGGAAGTAGGATCGGCAGGAAGAGCAGGTCAACTTGACACCAACTTCCCAGAAGCGTACAGTTCACGCTCCGAAGCGGACAGGTGCCGCGATGGAGGCAACCACGCGAAGCGACTCTGACGAGGTCGATCCCCCGACGAGTCGGCTCCAAACCCCCCGATGAGACACCTATGAGGGAGCGACGGAACGCTTAACAACTCTGGTCAGGTGTGGTCTGACCAAGCAAAGGAAAGGACTCACGGAATGTACCGTACCCTTACTGCTCTTGCCCTGGCCCTGGGCTTCGTGATTAGCAGTGCCCAGGCCAGCCCGCTTCCTCCGGACCAGGTCCAGTGGAAGTATAATTGGGTGCCCGGCCAAGCCTCGGTGGTCTCGGACAATGCTCCTATTGGTTCCATCACCTTTACCAATGAACTGCCGACTTTTGCGACCGGCAGCAGTGACATTGTTGCAACCAACCTGCGGGTTGCCAGCACTCTACCCGCCGCCACCCCGAACATTTTGGTGGCAAACGGGGCTTACACCCTGAGTCTGACCATCGAGATGATGGAAAACAGTGTGCTATATAGTGGCACGCATATCTTCTCGGGCAAGCTCTCGGGCACCTTTTCCAGCGAACACGCTCTGGTGAAGAATGTCTTCGACCCCGGCCCCGGCACCACGCATGTGTTCCAGCTGGGGTCGTATGACTTCACCGTTACCATGAATGCCTACACGCCTCCTGGCCCGCCTAGCCAAGTGCAAACCGGTAGCATCAGCGCCCGCGTTGAAGTTACCCTGCGTGACGGTCCGCCGGACATCTCCGACGTGCCCGAACCCGGCAGCTTGGTCTTGGGGGGCTTGGCCCTCAGCATGCTCGGCGGGGCGGCCTGGCGGAAACGCCGTCTGATGCAGTTAGCTGCCTGATGATGGTTGGGTCGCCCAACCCGATCAGTTGGGTTCCCTTTAATCGAATCGATTGGCCCACTCGCTGGCATCGAGTGGGCCAACCTAGCCACAGACGACAGAACGGTCTGATTTTCAGTATCCGTTTTAATGACTACCTCTTGATGCGACCTCAACGAAATGAATGATAGTACGGATGACGATCTCGTTGCCGTCCCACACAATCTGGATAGTCGTTGATGACAGAACCCTGCCGGGCGCTCGTCGCTTGCGCGGGGCTTAACCCCATGGATGGACCCCTTATGCGCACTATCAACGGTCGGCTGTTCCTCGGCCTGCTACTAGGCTCCGTTCTCTTGGCTGGCGGCCTGTTCCTGCTGCATCGCTTCCAACGCGACCGTATCGCTACCGCGTTGCTCTTTCAGGCCAAAAAGGCCGAAGAAGCCGGCAACCTGGGCCGCAGTGCGACCTATCGCCAGCGATATCTGGAGTTCAACCGCACCGACTACGCCGAAATGGCTGCTCTGGCCAAGCAATGGGCCGGGGATGGCCTGACCAGTTCGGTTCGCGATCGCCAGCGTGCCGTTGCCTTGATGGACAAGGTACTGACGAACGTGGAAGATCGTGAGCTACGCTTGCTCATGGTAAAGACTTCTCTAAGTGTTCGCGACTTCATCTTAGCTCGCGACCATCTCAGTAAGTTGCTTCCTCCCGAACGCCTACAAGAAGGCATCGACGCTCTGCGTCAGGGCAAACCGCTTGTCCCTGACAACCCTAGGGAACGCGGCCAACTCGAATCGTATTGGGGCCAACTGCTCGAAGCCGAACAAAAGCCGCTCGAAGCCCTGGATTGCTATCGCTTGGCGATGCGCCACGCCCCAGGCGAGATGCTGCCGTATATCCGTTTCGCCTACTTGCAACGCCGCCGGAATGAACCCCTGGCCGCCGAACGACGCAAACAGGAGGCGGAAGCCGACGCGGCCATGGACACCCTGGTTGCCCGCAACGAAGCCCTGGTCGAGGCCTATTTGGCCCGCTGGCGCTACCGCCGCGACTTTGACCTGCTGAAAGTCCGCGAGACGGCCAACCGGGGCAGCATCCCACTGGACGAGGCAGCCGAAGATATCGCCCAGGCGCTAAAGCGCAATCCCGACTCGATCGATGCCCTACTCAGTGCAGCAGATCTGGAACGCCTACGCGGACGCGCCGTCGCCGAAGATCCGCTCCGCAATGCCACGCAACGCCAGGCCGGCTTGAAGAAGCATCGCCAATTGGCCTTTGACTATCTACGCCGGGGCCTGGAGAGCCTCGCTAAGAAGAACGACGAGCGTAGCCCCGAGGAGAACGGGAAGTTTCAACTGCTGTGGCATAAGGCCAATCTGCTGTTGGATGATCTGGAAACCCGAGATTCCCAGGAGCTGTCAAGCATTCAGGAACAAGTGAGTGAAACAATTGAACAGATTCGCAAAATACGAATCCCTGGTGCTGCCGACTATTTGATCGGACGCCAAGCCCTGGCCGAACGCCGTTGGGCAGATGCCGCCCGCAGCTTCGAACTGGCCCGTACCCTGTTGGCCGCTCAGCCCGATTTGGCCGCTCAAGCCGATTTGTTTCTTGGACAGTGCTACAACCGCCTGCAAGAACATACGCTGATGTACAACGCATACAAACGCGTTCTCAATTGGGATCCTTCAAATGTGGCCGCTCGCATCGGTATGGCCGAAGCTCGCGCCGCTCAGGGCCAACTCGACGACTCCTTACGCGAGCTTGAAGTGCTGTTGCGCTCCTCCGAGATCCCCGCTCGCGCCCTGATCGATATGGCCCGCCTCGAACTGCAACGCCAAATGAATGCCCCAACCCCTCAGTGGAATAACTGCCAAGAACTACTGCGTCTGGCCGAGGAGGCCAACCCGCGAGCCGTTGTCGAAATTCCGCTGCTGCGGGCCGAAATGCTCCTGCGTCAGGGTAAAGCCGATCTGGCCAAACGCGAACTACTCTCGGCTCGCGACCGCTGCCCCGACGAGGTCGACCTCTGGGGCGCTCTGATCGATTGTGCGGTCCGTCGCAATCGTCCCGAAGAAGCCCGTAAACTCCTGGCCGAGGCCAAAGAACGCGTCGGTGACAAAGTCGGTTTACGTTTGGCTCGCGCCCGCCTGCTCGAAACCGAGGGCAAGCTCACCCCGGCCGAACTCGATCAACTCGCTCAAAGCAATCCCCAGTTTACCGAGGCGGAACAGTCCCGTCTGTTCAGCGGCTTAGCCGATGCTTGCTTGCGAGCCAATCTGCCACGCCACGCTCGCCTGTTGTATGCTCGTCTGGCTGAGTTGCCGGCCTACAAGAACGATTTGCGCCTGCAACTGCTCATGTTTGATATGGCTTTGCGAGATCAGGATCTGGCCAGCATGGATCGCATTTTGGACACCATCAAGGCCATCGAGAAGGATTCGGGCATCTATCATCGCTACGGGTTGGCCCTGAAGACGCTGTTCCGAGCGCGAACCAGTACCGTGGCCACGGAGCGCGCTGCCTTGATCGACCAAGCCCGGGCCGATCTGGATTTGGTTGCCAAGGCTCGGCCCACTTGGGGGTCGGTCTGCGTGGCCCGCGCGGAGTTGGCCAGCCTTGAAGCCAACCCCGACCAAGCCATCTTCTATCTCCAACAGGCCATGAAAAACGGCGAAACTAGCCCCAGCGTGTTCCGACGGCTGACCTCGCTGCTTATGCAGAAGGGACGCACTGACGAAGCCCAACGCCTCATCCGTCAGATGAATCACTCACTTGTCCAAGCCAAAGATATGCGTGATATGGCCGTTAGCTTGGCAATTCGCAAAGGAGATGTGACGCGTGCCCTGGAGATTGCTCGGGCCAGTATCCAGGACGATAGCCGCGACCCCAACGAACTGGTTTACATGGCTCGTATTCTAGCCGCTAACAAGAAATACGATGAGGCGGAGAAGCGGCTAGAAGAAGCGCTGCGACTCGACCCAACGAATGCTAATGTTCACCTGGCGAGGGTCCAGTTCCTTGTCGAAACCCGCCGCAAAAGTGAGGTACCTGCCGCGTTGGCTGCGATCGCTCAAAACGTACCTGAGAAACAACGACCCCTCTTGCTAGCCCAATGTCACGAATTGGTCAGCGACTTCCGCCAAGCGATGGTCTATTACGCCCAGGCGGCCGAACAAGGCAAAGACAATCGCGACATTCTCCGAGCCGTGGCCAATGCTCATCTGAACATGGGACGCTTCTCGGCAGCGGAGCCGTTGCTGCGTCGTCTGCTTTCCGGTGCGGTCCCAGGCGTCAGTTCCGAAGAACAAGCTTGGGCCAAACGACAACTGGCTCTCGTCTTGGCTGGGGGCACCGATTATCGCCGTTTTACCGAGGCGCTCTCGCTTGTCGGACTGAAACTAGAGGTCGATGGTAGACTGCCTGAGATCGAGGAACGCAACCAGCCCTCGGACCTGCTCCGCGCTTGGGCGCGTATCCTGGCGTCGCAGCCACAGAAAACCTTCCGTGATCAGGCCATTCGCTTGTTCGAAGCCTTGGATCGCCGAGGGGATCTCAACCCCGAGGATCGCTTTACCTTGGCAATGCTTTACGAGGCCGAGGGCAAAAGCGATCGCTCGCAGAGGAACCTCCGCGAACTGACTCAACCCCCGCTGCGCACGCCACGGTATCTGGCCCAATACGCCATGAGCTTGCTGGCCACCCGTCGCGATGATGAAGCGCTGACTGAGGTGGATCGCATCGTCGCGCAATTGACCGAGCTAGAATCAGTGCGCGAGGCCGGCCCCAATGGCTTCGCTAGTGTCGAGTTGAGGGCGCGGCTATTGGAAGCACGGGGCCAGGCCGACGCGGCACGCGAACTCGTGCGTCAGCATGTGCAACGTCCGGGTGCCAAGCCCGAAGAGATCGTCCTGTGGGTCAACACTCTCAGCCGACAGAAGCGCTTTGACGAAGCCTTCGACCTGTGCCAGCAGCAATGGAAAAAAGCTACCTGTCCTCCCGAGGTGCTGGGGGCCATCATCACCTCGCTTTTACGTGTGATGACACCGACGGATGCTCAGCTGGCACAGGTCGAAACCTGGCTCACTCAAGCGGTCAATTCGCCCAAAGCTTCCCCGCCGCTTCGCATGCAATTAGCTGATGTGCTGGACCGACGCGGCAAATACGCTGAAGCAGCCCAGCAATGGCGTGAAGTCCTCAAGCTGGATCCCAACAATTTCGTGGCGATGAACAACCTCGCCTGGCAAATAGTCACGCACGGCGGCGATGCCACCGAGGCGCTGCTTCACATCGACAAGGCACTGGCCGGTATGGGCCGTCGCGCCGATCTGCTCGACACCCGCGGCTTGGTTTATCTGGCGTTGAAGCAACCGGACAAAGCCCTGACGGACTTTCAGGCGGCTGCCGCCGACGGTCCCACGCCGACGCGGCTGTTGCATTTGGCTCAAGCGCAGCATCAGTTGAAGGATCGCGCTGCTGCCAAAGCCAGCCTGCAAAAGGCAAAAGAAGTTGGACTCGAGTTGGCCAAGCTGCATCCCACGGAGCAGGAGACGGCTCGCAAGCTCCTCTTGGAGTATGGTTTGTAAGCGCTGTTCTCCCACCGGGCGGGGAGAGGGACTCCGTCCGGCTTTTCTTCTGTGATCGTCACCCCAAGGATGGGACCTATTCTCATGACTACCACTCGTACAACCACGGTTACTGCTTCGCGGTCTACTGTCTCGGCTCCGGCTGCGGCTAGCAACCCTCTGGCGGAACGTCTACGTGCTCGCCTTGATCAGCAAACGGCTACGGTAGCCATCATCGGTTTGGGTTATGTTGGCCTACCGTTGGCCGAGACTTTTGTCTGGGGCGGGTTCAAGGTTCTGGGCTTCGACATCGACACCCGCAAAATTCAGGCACTGCGGGCCAAACGCAGTTACATCGGTCACATCGACAACGACCGCATTGCCGAACTGATCGACGGTGGCTGCTTCGATGCCACGGATGATCCAGTTCGTTTTGTCGAGGCCGACGCCATCGTGATCTGTGTGCCTACCCCTCTGGGCCAAGCCCGTGAGCCGGACCTGTCCTATATCGAGGCCACCGGGCGTACCTTGATGCCGCACTTGCGGGAGGGGCAAATCGTGGTGTTGGAAAGCAGCACCTACCCCGGTACCACCGAAGAAGTGTTGCAACCGATTCTCGAAGAGTCCGGTCTACAAGCCGGTAAGGAGTTTTTCCTGGCGTACAGTCCTGAACGCGAAGATCCAGGCAATCCTACCTTTGCCACGCGTAACATTCCCAAAGTTGTCGGCGGTTTAGAGGCCGACAGCCTCGATTTGGCCATTCGACTATACAAGCCGGTGGTCGAAGCGGTCGTCCCGGTGGAAAGCATCCGAGTGGCCGAGGCATGCAAGATCGTCGAGAATACCTATCGGGCTGTGAATATTGCTTTGGTCAATGAACTCAAACTAATCTTCGATCGCATGGGCATCGATGTCTGGAACGTCATCCAGGCTGCCAAAACCAAGCCGTTCGGCTTCCAGGCGTTTTACCCTGGACCGGGTCTGGGGGGGCACTGTATTCCCATCGACCCCTTCTATCTCACTTGGATTGCTCGCCGCTACGGCATCAATACCCGTTTTATTGAGTTGGCCGGCGAAATCAATACCGCCATGCCACGACACGTCGTCGAACGCCTTGCCGATGCCCTCAATGACGAAGGCAAAGCGGTACGCGGTAGCCGGATTTGCATTCTAGGGGTGGCCTACAAAAAGGACGTGGATGACCCACGAGAATCGCCGGCCTTTCCCATCCTGGAGATGCTGCTAGCCCGCGGCGCGGTGGTGACTTACCATGACCCGCATGTCCCCTCGTTGCCTGCAATGCGTGAACATCCGAATCTGCCTTTGATGGATAGCTCCCCTCTGACCTCCGAGTTCCTTGCCCAACAAGATGCCGTGCTGATTGTCACCGAACATTCCCAGGTGGACTACGACCGGCTTGGCCGCGAGACTCGGCTGATTGTCGATACGCGAAATGCGATGGCTCGCTGTGGTGCAGTGCCGGCTCGAGTGGTCAAGGCGTGAACAGTCCTCGGAGCTGCTCTTGTACAGGATGCGGTACCATCAACGGAAACGGAACAATTTTTCAAGGAACTCACGGATGAGAACAGTTTTAGTTACGGGCGGCGCGGGATTCATCGGTTCGCATCTAGTCGATGCTCTGGTGCGACGCGGGGAACGGGTGCGGGTCCTGGACAACTTCAGCACCGGCGACCCGGCGAATCTGGACGAGGTGGCTGGCCAAGTCGATGTGATCGAGGGCGACCTAACCGATTTCGACACCGTCCAGCGGGCGACCAAAGGCGTCGAGGTGGTCTTTCATCAGGCCGCCCTGGCCTCAGTGCCACGCAGCGTAGCCAACCCGCTCGCAACACATCGCGCTTGTGTCGATGGCACCTTGCATGTGTTGCTGGCGGCCCGTGATGCAGGCGTGCGGCGGGTCGTCTATGCGGCCTCGTCAAGTGCTTATGGCAATTCGGCCCGCCTACCCAAGACCGAGACCGACCCCACCGCGCCACTTTCCCCCTATGCCGTGGCCAAGCTGGCCGGTGAGCAGTACTGCGCTGCGTTTAGCGAAGTGTACGGCCTGGAGACGGTGCGGCTACGCTACTTCAATGTCTACGGGCCGCGACAGACCCCCGATAGCCCCTATGCAGCGGTGATTCCACTGTTCATCCAAGCGATTCGTGAGGGGCGGTCCCCGCGGGTACATGGCGACGGTCAGCAGTCGCGTGATTTCACCTATGTGGCCGATGTCGTGCAAGCCAATCTCAAGGCGGCCGAGGCTCCCGGCGTGAGCGGCCGAGTGTACAATGTGGCAGGAGGCCAGCGGGTGAGCTTGCTGAACCTGCTGCATCTCCTGAGCCAGTTGATGGAAACCGAGGTGCGGCCGGAGTTTGTGGCCTCACGTCCTGGCGACGTGAAGCACAGCCAAGCTGACATTCAGCGTGCGATGGACGATCTGGGCTATCGCCCGACGACTGACCTCCGCACGGGATTGCGGGCGTGCATCCAGTGGGCCGAACAACGCACCCCGGCGGTGGTATGAATGCGAGTACAGGGCAATCAATAGAAGCGAAGTATCCTGCGTTACTTGCCGGGGTACTTCGCTTCGCCTTTTCTTGGTGAGGATGAGATGCAATAATCGATGTATTCGGTAAAGATACCACACTATTTGAATCTAATCGAATGAACACCTCAAGGCTGTCATCGTTCCTTTGAGGGTGTCTTTTTCGAGTGGTAGAGGCTTCCGAATTCCCTGATCCCGGCGAGTATAAATAATTCGCGATAGCTGCTCAGACCCTCCTTGGGGTGCCGACTTGAACGGCTCAGGGTGCGTCTAATACCCAAACTTCGTCATCGGCTCGCATCACGCTGGCTCCTCGGGCAACGACTAACTCGTCGCCTGTTAGGCCGCGGACGATGTGGACCCGTTTGCCGTCATCGATGCCTAAGGTGACTGGCACCCGTTTCAGGATACCCCGGCGTTGACCTTCGTACATACGAACATCAGTCACAATAAACACTTCGACCAGGCCCTCCCCTTTGCGTACTAGAGACGAAGCTGGCACGGTTAGCACATCAGACAAATCTTCCACAGTAACCGTCGCGGTGCCATACATGCCGGGGCGAAGCCGGCCCTCGAGGTTATTTAGCTGGATCTCGGCACGCATGGTGCGGGTGACGGGGTCGAGCGAATTGCTCACACGGGTGATCACGCCACGCCATAAGCCGTCAGGGTCCGTCGAAGCTACGGGCAAGCGAATCATCGCGGGATCGCCATGTTTGCCATCCTTCTCGACGTCCAAGAGGGGCACATCTCGTTGCGGAACATCAATCAGCACACGAACTTTATCAATCTGCATCACGGTAAAAAGACTGGTGCCCGGATCACGAATCGTCGCTCCTGTGTCCACCCACCGCTTGGTAATCACACCATCAAAGGGTGCTCTGACCGTGGCAAACTCGATTAGTCGGTCCAGCTTGGCTAGATCCGCCTCAGCAACTCGGATCCGCTGGGCAGCCAGACGCAATTCCGACGCGGCCGATTCCGCCCGAGCGCGTTGCTTGACGGCTCGAGCTTCGTTAGCCTCGACGGCGGCCATAGCGGCTTCAAGTTGCTTCTCAGCCTCTTGTTCCACAGCGGGATCCTGGGCGCGTTGACGTACTAGATCGCGGATACGCATCAGGCGTTTTTTGGCAAAATCGGCTTCAGCGGTGAAGCGTTTCCTGTCGGCTCGTACTTCCTCTACTTCGCTCTCGGCTACCTTTAAGGCTTTGTTGGCTAGCTCGTGCTGTTGCCGGGCTTGGGCGAGTTGCTCGGCCTTCAGAGTGCGATCAGCGCGTAGGTCGGGTACGTCCAGTTCGAGTAGTTTCTCACCCGCTTTCACGCGATAGCCGATGTCGATTTGCGGCGGGAGCGTCATAACAACACCGGGCACGCGAGCGGCGAGGTCCACTTTTTGATAAGCCTCGACAGTGGCGGCCACTTCGATGCTGCGCACCAATTCCGTTCGTAGGGGAGCGACTACCTCCACCTTGGGCAGGCGTTCGACAGTTTCACCACGCGAATATTTTTTGCCCGAACCATTCTTGCCACAGCCACAAGCCAGCGTAACGACGGCCAAGACCAACAACAGCAAACGGATCATGGGTGAGAGTCTCCCAGGAAGGGGCCAGGCACCGTTGGGCCTTCTCCCGGAGCCGGCGGCGGAGGGGCGCGATGCACTAGGGTATACAACACCGGAACGATGAACAACGTCAGCAATGTCGAACCGGCCAGGCCGCCGATCACTGCGCGGGCCAAAGGAAGGTTCATCTCGTCGCCGGGATGGCGATGAATTGCCAGCGGTGCTAGGCCGGCCAGCGTAGCAATCGTTGTCATTAACACCGGACGCAAGCGCACACACGAAGCACTCAAGATGGCATCATAAGTAGACATGCCACTACTTTTTTGACGATTAGCAAACTCGACCATTAGCACCGAGTTGGATACTGAGATGCCGATCATCATCAACACGCCCATAGCCGACTGAATGTTCAGCGAGGTACTGGTTAGCCAGAGGGTGAAGCCGACCCCTACCAGACCTAATGGAGCCGAGACGATCATGATCAGCGGATCGAGCCAGGAGGCAAACTGGGCCACCATGACCAGATAGACGAGAAACACAGCCAAGATCAGGCTGGTACTCATTTCAGCAAAGCTCTTGTTCATGCTGACGACCTCGCCGCGCATGGTCAGCTGGTTGTCCCGCGGCAAGCGTAGCGGCTTGGGATCGATCTGGTAATCGGCTTGGATCTTGTCGCCCAGCGGGGCAGCCAACTGCTCGTCGCGTTCACGCACATACTGCTCGAGCATGTCCCGGAACGTCTGATCCGTGATCAGATGCTTATGCCCACGCGGTAGCGAATCCAGGGCATAGGAGAGCGGAAAACGCCGCAAAATGTACCGGATGTCACTTGCCACCCCAGCTAGATCAGAGTCAGCCACGCTGACAAACAACTGGTTGACCCGCGACGCGCCATAGTGGTAGACTTCGACCGGTCCCATGCCGCGTTCGATGCTGGCTACGTCTTCCAGGCGCACCGCTCGTCGGCCCTGTGAGCCACGCGTCGAACCTGGTCCGGTGTGTGTGTAGGCATCACGGCCGACCCGACCAGCAGTGATGGGGATCTCCTCCAGGGTGCGGATTCCTTGGACGGCATATTCGGGATACTGTACGCCGATGACATACGGGTTGCCGCTCTTGGGGTCGATCCACAAGTTGGGAGCAATCTGAGCCGAGGACATCAAGGCGGTAATGACGTTGCGGACCACATCCGTTTCGGTCAGTCCCGGTTGAGCGGCCTTCACCCGGTCCACTACGATGCGTAACTGAGGCAAGTCGATGTTCTGGGGCGAATGAGCATCGTGGACGCTGGCCAATTGGCTGATTTCCTTCAACAGCAGTTCCGTGATTCGGCGGCGTTGGTCGGAGTCGCGGCCAGACACTTGTACTTCAATGGGGGCCACGGCTCCGTTGTTGAGGATGCGGCGGATCATGCCGCCGGTCTCAAAGTAAAGATCATGCGTAGGGAATCGGCGTTTGAGATAGTTGCGAGCTTCATCCACATATTCACGTGTGGGCGTGTGACGACCAGCAAAGCCGCTTCGCAAGGCCACTCGTAAAAAAGCAGCATGTGGTCCGTTGTTGGGAGTGTAAATTGCACTCCAACGTGACGATAGGCCGATATTAGCCAACATCAGCCGCAGATCCTCCGGCGGGATCAGGCCCGGAATCTCGTAAGAGCCGGTTGGAGCCAACTTCGCCCCGTTAAGAATTTCCTCGATTAGCGTCTGATGCTCGGGGTTGGCCGCTCGGATCGCCTGTAGGCGTTGCTGTTCACCAAACTGTCGTGCTCGCTGCAGTTCCATCACCAATTGCTCGGCATTGGCACGGTAGCCGGCCAGCAGACGCTCCATTTCCTCTACTTGGCGTTCGGTTTCTTCGACGCGCGGCCCACCGGTTGCTCGCACATGCAGGGTAAACTCGCTCGAATCCACATCGGGGAAGAGTTCCTGGCCAATCTGTCGGTAGGCGAGATAAGTAGGCACGAGGAGAATAGCAAGCAGGGCCAAGACAGCCCAGCGAAAACGCAGGGCGACCCGCAATGTGGCCGCGTACATCTTAGTAAATATCTCAAAGAAATGATCAAACGGGGGAGATACCCGAAATAAGATCGACGCTGTCAGAATGATGACACCTAGCCAGCCAAGCAGTTCCGCGTTGGCCAAATAGCGGTCGGTTGCTGTAGGCTCCTCGATCGGCCCGACCCACCAGTTGTAGACGAAGATCGGCAAGCCGGCGAGGGATAGGATCACCCCGCTGATCCACAGCCAGCGTGGGAACTTTTCACCGGTCTGGTGCCCTTGGCCAGGCAATGGCGGCAACAGGCAGCGCGACGACAGCAGCGGTGAGACGGTTCGTGAGACGATATACGACGCGCCCATGGCCAGTGCCACGCTCACCGCCAAGGGCGTGAACAGATACTTAGCCATCCCTGTGGTAAGCACTAGCGGAAGAAAAACAACCACCGTAACCAGCGTGGCCATCAAGATTGGCACGCTGATTTCTTTGGCGCTGTCCAAGGCGGCTTGGTAGGGGGTTTTGCCCATGCAAACGTGGCGGACGGTGTTCTCGACATCAACCACGCAGTCATCGACAACTCGGCCCAGCACCAGGGCTAGCCCGCCCAGCGTCATGATGTTCAGCGTCTCGCCAGTGAAGTACAGCCCGGCAAACGCCGCCAGCAGCGAGAGGGGGATCGACAACGCCACGATCAGCGTGACCCGCAGGCTGCCCAGAAACAGCAACACCACCAGCGAGGCTAGCACCCCGCCCAGCACTGCTTCGTTGCGTAAGTGGCTCAAGGCGTCCCGCACATACACCGATTGATCAAACGCCACCTCTACGTTGACATCGTCGGGCACCACCCCGCGACGCTTCAGTTCTTGCAGCGAACCCCGCACGTTGTCGATCACGGTCACCGCGCTGGAGCCAGCTTGCCGAAGCAACGGCATATACACCGCTCGCCGCCCGTTGACCCGCACGATATTGGTCCGCCAACGCGTGCCATCGACCACCTCGGCTACGTCCTTCAACTTGACGATTTTGCGGCCGTCGTTGTACAGGGGGATGTCGCCAAACTCCTCGGGCTTCTGGATCATGGCGTTGCTACGGACGTAATAGTTTTGCTTGTCGATGCGTATTTCGCCGGTGGGGATGACCGCGCTTTGGCTGTTGACGATGCGGGCCACATCTAATGGGGACATGTTCAGTGCTTCGAGTGATCGCGGATGCACATAAATTTGTACTTGCCGAAATACCCCGCCGAACACCGGTGCGGCTGAGAGCCCCTCGATGCCGGCCAATTCTTCGCGCAAGCGAGAATCGGCCAAGTCGAGTAAAAATTTGTCATCGCGGGTTTCGCTGGAAATCACTAGATTGCCTACGGGAATCGCCGAGGCATCGTAATTGAGAATGGTGGGTGGCAGCATCCCGGGCGGCAGGTTTTGCATTTCGCCGTTGACCAGTGAAATGACCTGTGAAGAGGCGATGTCGCCCGAGACATTGGGGCGGAAGTACACCTGAATGATGCTGATACCCAACAGAGAACGCGACTCGATGTGATCCAGATGGTCACACTTGGTCAACGCCCGCTCCAAAATCGCGGTTATCGTCTGCTCCATATCCGGGGCAGGCATGCCACGATACGAGGCAAACACCACAACCACAGGAACTTTGAGCGTGGGTAAAATGTCCGTGGGCGTGCGAAAATAGGCAATCAACCCCAAGCCGCTCACCAACAACATGCCGACCCAGACTAGGTACGGATGGCGAAGGGCGGTCGATACTAGCCACATAGAGGAAAAGCATCTCCAGAAGAGTTTTGAGGGAAGAGGAGCCGAATCAGCCCCCTTTCACCCTCAAAACTCCTTTAATTTAGCGATTGGCTTGCACTTTTCCCAGAGGAACCAATCCATCAGCCGGGGGGGGACTCGTTTTTCCTAGATCCACGAGTTGCGCGGTCGGCAATCCCAGGGCCACCAGCAACCGCATGCGGGCCCGATCATAATCACTTAAGGCGTCGGCATAAACTCCTAGCACGTCCGTCAATCGCCGGGTCGAGTCGAGTACTTCCAATGGCAAGCCCTGGCCGCCCTTGATGCGAACGAAGTTTAATCGCAGCGAGCGATACACCGTGCCGACCGGCCGGCCCTGTTCGTCAAACAACCCCGCCGTGATGAGTTCGATCCGCTCGCGGGATCGGCGGATCTGCTCCACTGCGGAAACCACCTGGGAGATGACGGCATCTTGGATAAACAAGTTACGTAGCTGCACCTCTTGCAGTTGCAAACGTCGGTCGCGTACCTGATACAGGTTACCCAGCCCTAGTCCCTCCAGTCGCCATTGTAACCCCAAATCGATGTCGGTTCGCGGCCCGAAATCTTTGATTACCCCCGAGTTGCTGAAAAGATTGGCTCCCGTGCGGGTGCGGCCGACTATCTCCGGGCCGCCTCCAAAGCCCCCGTAGCTCACGTTGGCAATCACGTTGGGCAGCAACGGCCGATATTGTGCGGCGCGGTAGCGAGCCAAAGCTGCCTCGATCAGGGCGTTGTTCTCACCGATTTCCGGCCGAGAACGCAACGCCTGGGCGATGAGTTTCTCGATCGGTTCGCGGCTGAGGGCATCGCCGGGAATGTCCAACGGCTTGCGGTAGTCCTCGACCGGATAGAGGAAGATCGAGGCGTCCAAATGTAGCAAACGGGCCAACTCGGCCGAGGCGGTCCGCACATCTTCCAAGGCACGCACTCGCTCGCCCATTCGGCGAACCACATCGGCTTCGACACGAGCCTGGTCCGAGGGCAACGCCGTGCCGGCCTTCACGAACGCTTTGATGAGTGGCAGCAGGCCCTTGCTCTCGCCACGCAAAGGGCTTTCCTGCTCGCTAGTGAGAAACTCGATGGTTTCGTCGAATCGCGCCACCTGACGCCGAGCCCGTAGCACAGCAAAATACGCCTCGGCCACGCGTAGTAGGGTATCGTTCATGACGCGATTCTGGCCGAAGCGAGCTGCCTGTAGTCGTTGCCGTGCTTCGGGAATAGCAAAGATGGCCTCGCCCAGTGGCGCGACCCAGACCGAACCCAGGCCGACGAAAAGCGAGTCGCGGTTGATGTTGGAAATATTGCCCGGCGTGTTCTGAATCGTGCCATCATGCAAGGTATAAACACTGCCGATCGCCAAATTGGGAAGAAAGCGAGTTGTTGTTCGACCTATGTTGATGCGTGCACGTTCGACAGCTACACGAGCTAGTTCAATGTCGATGTTCGAGAGAATGGCCAGCTTTAATACATCATCTAATGTAACGGCCACGGCACAATCCAACCCGGGCGGAAACGAGGCTGGGTAGATCTCCAACTCCTTGACCACCGGCATGGGGAGCACGTCTTTTTCGGCGATCACCAATCGCTTGAGGACTTGCCGCGTCGGCGAAGTGAGGGGGGCATCAGACAACTTAGCGGTGGGTACCGGCCCGGCACTGATGACGCCTAAAGCTGCCCCCAGCACCGCCAGACTGACCCCCCAACGCAGGCGTCTCATTGCATTCCCTCCCCAGCAAGCGTGCTGGTTACGATGCATGGCTGACTTGGCATGGCTCACTCGATGGAACAAGGCCCAAAACGGTTTCTCAGGAACACAACCCACGCCCCCCTGCCTCGCCCCTTTAACTGGGCGGTAACGAGGGGGTTTCGCTCGGCTTTTTGCCCGGGTGTACTTGGCGGTTGAATTCGTCTGGTCCTAGCGGGTCTTCGACCTCTTTGTGCTTTTCCTGCGGGCGATCCGCCCCAAAATCTCCCATCGGGGAGGAGTTGGGTGAACGACTTGACGCGGAACTCATTGCAGGGCCTGCCGGGGGCAACGATTTTTGGGACGATCCCTGTGCTGGGGTTGCCGGCGAGGGATGGGTCAACGCTGCAAATCCACTTGGCATGGCCGGCGTGCTGACCACAGCCGTGCTCGGTGCTGTGGGGCGTAAACTCGGCGTGGTGCTGACCAGTTGATGGACCCAGCCCTCCAGCGTGCGGAGGGCGGCTGCGTGGGTCTTGCTGCTCAGCGGCGGGGCCACCATACCGGGACCGTGGATTGTTACCGCCTTGGTCAGTAACGGACTGGCCGAAGGGCGTGCCGGATCGACTAGAGCAGCCAACGAGGCGAGGTTGTGGTCGATGGTACGGCGGTCGGCTAGGCCGGGACTCACGGGGGTGCGGAGTTGCAACTGCGACTGCCGTGCAGGGTTGTGGCACTTGGCACAAGCATTGAGCAGAATCGGTTGCACCTTGGTAGCAAAGGCGCTGAGTGTTTCCAGGCTCGCCTCGACACGCGGCAAGCTCGGCTGGGGGGGCAGTGCAGGCACGGGTGCCTCGGCGCGGCGTTTGGATTCCACCAAGCCGCGATGCAATCGCTTAATTCGGGCGTCCTCGGGCCGTAGTTTCAAGGCCGCCTCCACCTCGGCGAGTTGTTGCTCGCGTAGCGAGTGATGAGCGCACCAGTCCGCCAAACGCAGCCGTTCATCGGGGTCTTGCAGATTACTGCGCGAGCGAAGGAACGCGAGCGCCTCGTCCAAAGAGTTGCATAGACGCAACACTCCAACCGCAGGTACGGTCGTTTCCCCAGTTAGCCGTCGAATGCGATAGCGATCGCCATCCCGTTCGATCTCGCCAGTCATGGTGCGGCCATTTTCCAGCACCAGGACACGGCCTTTGACGAGAGGGGCCGAGGGCGTCTGAGCGCACAGGCCCGCCAGGCCGAGCAACAGCCCGGCGTACAGAGAAATGCAAAATAGAGTTTTCATGGCCGTCCTAATAACACGGCCCGGCTCGAAATCAAGAGCAGGTTGCAATGCAAGCGGAGGAAAGCCTGGGCTTCGGTAGGCTGCTGTCGGCGAGGACAAGGCATCTAGGGGCATGGAAGGAGTTGACCTGGGCGGAGCTTATAGCGAACAGCTTAGTTGGGGGGCTTGGCTGCTCGGGTTATTTTCTCCCCGAAGCAGTAGCCCAGGGGCTAGCCCCGCCTTGAGCTTTGCTGCTGTCGGTTTGATCGGGCGTTGCCTCGTTGGCCAGGCGTTGGCTTAACGAGAGAAGGTGTCGAGAGCGACCCAGGACTTGATGAAGAGGCCAAGATCTGCTATATTCGAGTATACGAATGTAAGAAAATTAGAGATCAATTGCATGCTGAGGGCCAGGGATGTTAAACACCATGCGGCAATTCAAGGCGGGAATTTTTCAAGCCCTTGGCCATCCCACTCGGGTCGCTATGGTGGAGTTCCTGAGCCACGGCGAGTTGTCGGTGAGCCAGTTGTGTGAGAAGATCGGGATCGAACAGGCCAATGCCTCGCAGCATCTTGCCGTGCTGCGAAACAAGTACCTCGTTGACACCCGTAAAGAAGGCAACCAGATCTTTTACCGGTTACGTGACCCGCTTCTAGGAGAGGTGCTGGCGAAAATGCGCGAGTATTTCTTTGCCCACATGAGCGAAGCAACCGAGATGCTGCGTCAGGAGATGAAGCAAGCCAAGAAGATCCGACGGGAGGCTAAACGATGAGTCAGGGCAGGATGCCGAAACTGCTGGAATCGTTGCGATCCTACAACCTCAAAACCTTCGTCTCGGATTTGACCGCTGGAGTGACGGTCGGCCTCGTTGCCCTGCCGTTGGCAATGGCTTTTGCTATCTCCTCTGGCGTCAAACCGGAAGCAGGGTTGTACTGTGCCGTAGTGGCCGGGTTCCTCGTCTCAGCGTTGGGCGGCTCGAAAACCCAGATCAGCGGGCCAACTGGGGCGTTCGTCGTCATCGTTTATGGGATTGTCGAACAGCACGGGCTGGACGGCCTGTTGGTTTGCAC
>JBDNDE010000380.1:0-3921 GCA_046719305.1 Gemmataceae bacterium
TTGGCTGTCTGGGTGACCAGGCCGACCCCCCCCGCTCGGGTCAAAGCCTTCCTAGAATTTGCCACTCACCCCGATCAGCACGACCTGCTGCTCAAACACGGCCTCGCCCCGCCCTAACCAACCGCCCCACGTGACGGCCCCGAGTCGGGAGATTGCGCGATGAAACGGCTCCGCTTCGTTATGATCGGTGGCTTCCTCGGAGCCGGAAAAACAACGACGGTGGCCCGACTGGCACGCGAGTATCAATCACGCGGCCTAAAGGTCGGCATCGTCACCAACGATCAGGCCGCCGACCTGGTCGACACCAACAACCTGCGGAGCCAGGGCCACGCCGTCGAGGAGGTGGCCGGGGCCTGTTTCTGCTGCCGTTTCGACGATCTGGTCGATCGCGTCGGCCGACTCGAGGAGGCGAGCCGACCGGACATCATCCTCGCCGAACCGGTGGGTAGCTGCACCGATCTGGTGGCCACCATCGTGCAGCCGTTGCGCGACCTGTACGGCAACCGCTTCGAGATCGCGCCGTATGCCGTGCTGTTCAAGCCGTCGCACGGGCTGAAGATCCTGCGCGGCGAACCGGCGGGCGGTTTCTCGCCCAAGGCGGCCTACATCTTCGAGAAGCAACTCGAAGAGGCCGACGCCATCGTACTCAATCGGCTGGACGAACTATCGCCCGAACAGGTGGACGAACTGACGCGCCGGGTGCGCGAGCGTTTCCCCGGCACGCCGTTGGTCACGCTGTCGGCCAAGACCGGCCAGGGGTTCGAGGCGCTCACCGAGTTGCTCGATCAACAAGGCGCGTTTGGTCGCAAGATCCTGAGCATCGACTACGACACCTACGCCGAGGGCGAGGCCGAGTTGGGCTGGCTGAACGCGGGCTATCGGCTGGAGGCGACGCAGCCGCTGGAGTTGGACGCATTGCTACTGGAGGTGATTCGCGGCATCCAGGCGGAACTCGGCCCGGCGAGCGAGGTGGCACATTTGAAGGCGATCGGCCTGAGCGAGGGACTGTTCGGCGTGGCGAACCTGGTGTCGAGCGACGGCCAGGCGGAGCTATCGCTGGCGTCCAACGAGCGGACGCGGGAGATCGACCTGATCGTCAACGCCCGCGTCGCCCTGGCCCCGGAGGCCCTGCAAGAGGTGGTCCGCCGCGTCGTCCCGGCAATCGCCGTCTGGCACGGGGCGACGGCCCACGAGGTCTCGATGCAAAGCTTCCGCCCCGGCCGCCCGGTGCCAACGTACCGTTACACCGAGGCCCGCTGAGCGATTACCAATCGCTGCCGGGCAATTCACCCGCTCCGGGCGTCACCGCGCCCCAGAAGGTGTGGTGGTGAATCCCCGGATGCAGCGTGCGAACACTGCCGTCGGCCACGCCCACCAGCATCCCGCCCGAATGGGGCGTGCTCGGCCACAGCGGATCGCAATCCGCGACCCTCGGTGCGGCCTGGAACGTTCGTGGCGTCAACTTCTTGTAGAAACAGTAGCCAGAGGTCGATACAGCAGGCTGACCCGAGGTGTGCGGCCAATCCTGGTAATCATCGTACCCCGGGTTTGGATAGCTGTTGCCGCCGCCGCCGGCAAATACTGCCCGATGGTCATGTGTCGTCTGCCTCCAGTCGGACCTGCGTTCGCCGCATACGGCGTAGTTCTCCGCGATGGCCAGCGTGTTCGAGGTCCCGTCGCCGAAGGTCCAGGAGAGATTCGGGCTACCGTGAAACGCCTTGGCGTTTGCCCCGTAGCTCATGCTCGCAGACTCGATCTTGGTCAGTTGCGACATGCTCGGGTCGGCGGGGCTGACGAAAACTTTGACGCGATGGTCGACAGTCCCATTCCACAGGTTCTCGCTCGCCGCGAGGTACTGCTGCTCCAGATGAGGGAGCAGGGCGTGCCAGAACGACTTGTCCGGGTTGGAACTGGTCTTGCTTCCCTCGATGGTGGGCAGCGCTCCATTGTGGGTGGCCGCGAAGCCATGCACGGCGATGCCGATCTGTTTGAGGTTGTTGGCGCTCTGCATCCGCGCCGCGGCCTCGCGCACCTTCTGGATGGCCGGCAGCAACAGGCCGATCAGCACGGCGAGGATAGCAATCACCACCAGCAGTTCGATCAGCGTGAAGCCCCTGTGCCAGCGATTCTGGTATCCCGTCATCGTGATGGTTCCTCCGTGAAAAATACGTGGGCGATGGCAGTGGCTCACTTGGTTTTCACTTTTGTGTAGGTCTGGCTAACCTTGGTTTTCGTCTTTCCATTCTCTGTGTATTCGAGAATCACGACAACGTCGTACTCCGTGTTGGCCGCGAGATTCTCGACTGTGATAGCGTAGTTGCCATCAGCACCGTTCAACGCAGGTGATGCCTCGATACCGCCGGTACCACCGCCGCCGCCCGCAGGAGTCGCGATTACGCGAACGCGGGTGGCGCTCTCGTTCTTCAGGAGGTTAACGGACCATTTCCCGGTCGAGGTGATCTTACTCGGACCAGGGGTTGGGGTCATGTCCGGGGTGATGTCCGCAGCGAATGACACGCCGACGATGCAGGCCTAGAGAGTCAGAATCATCACAAACTTGAGGACAGTAGGACGCATTGTTGTCACTCCTCTGATTGGGCGATTAGGTTGCACCGAACTTAAAGTTATCGATGGCTTTTTGACGTGTCAACAGGCGTTTTTTTTCTGAGATCAATCTGCACTTACATCCTCAATTGCTAGTTCGCTGTGCGTCAGAAGCCAGTAAACAGCTTCTTCTTCCGATAGTCCGATAGCCCGCCGCGCAAACAAGGGCCAAACCGCCTGGGACATTCACCCCATCTTTGGAACAGAAGAATCCCTTGCTCGCGCCGCGGGCTACCGGAGGAAGCAGCGCAAGGGCCACCGCCATTCCGATAACCCGAGGCGCGAGCAAGGGCCGAACCTCCGATTCACCACTCCGGCTCCATCGCGTCGGATCCTCAAGGCCCACCAAGGCGGTTGCCCCAAGGTTCCTTTCCTCGGTTGCTACAATAGCGGCGGATGAGGTGCCGCTGGCCCGGCGGTTGGCTCGTTGCAAACCGGGGAGGGATGCGGACCTTGCAACAACCGCCCGAACAGGGGGAGCCGGTGGTCTCGAACCTGGTGCCCTACAAATTGGCCGCACGATCCGCTCAGACACAGCCGACCGTCGTCCGGTCCCGCTCGCTCATCATCGGGGACGGCCACATCGGCATAATTGCCGGGCCTTGCTCGGTAGAGAGCCGAACGCAACTCCTCGACTTAGCCGAGATCGTCCGCGCCTCCGGTGCCACGGGACTGCGCGGCGGCGCGTTCAAGCCGCGCACCAGCCCCTACAGCTTTCGTGGCCTGGGTGAGGCTGGCCTGGAACTGCTTGCCGAGGCCCGCGAGGTCACCGGGCTGGCCATCGTCACCGAAGTGATGGCCACCGAGCAGGTCGATCTCGTGGCCCGTTATGCCGACGTGCTCCAGATCGGTGCCCGCAACATGCAAAACTACCCGCTGCTGGAGGCCGTCGGCGCGGCGGGCAAACCGGTGCTACTCAAGCGCGGTCCCTCGGCCACGCTCGATGAATTTCTCCTGGCGGCCGAGTACATCCTGCGCACGGGCAACGGGCAGGTGATTCTGTGCGAGCGCGGCATCCGCACGTTTGAGGATCACGTGCGCTTCACGCTGCCGTTGGCGAGTGTGCCCTACCTGCAATCACGCACTCATCTGCCGGTGATCGTCGATCCCAGCCACGGCACCGGCAAGGCCGAACTGGTGCCGCCGATGGCCGTGGCAGCGGTGGCGGCGGGTGCGGACGGACTCATGGTCGAGATCCACGCCGAACCGGAGCGAGCCTTATCGGATGGCTATCAGGCGCTCACCCCCACAGCGTATGAGCACATGATGAAGCAATGCCGTCTGGTTGCCCACGCCCTGGGGCGGACGATCGGCTAG
>JBDNDE010000381.1:0-3915 GCA_046719305.1 Gemmataceae bacterium
TCCTAGGCCATTCGCCCGATCTGGTCACCGAAGAGGATATCCTCGATGGCCAACTGGCTCCTGCAACGCATCTGATCGTGGTGGGCGATTGCTGGAACGCCAAACTGGTGCCTGCCCTCGAAAAATGGGTTCAAGCCGGGGGCACGATCTTGGCCACCGCCAGCGCCGGTTCACGCGACGCTTATGGCCAACCGACTGATGCCTTCCACCAGCTGGCCGGCCTGAGCAAGGTCGAGAGCCGCCCCCAGACCACTTTTTTGCGACCGCGAATGGAATTGCCACATCTGCAGCCCTTGGGTACCATCGAAGCTGAAGGCTGGAAGTTGCCAGTGCTGGCGACACATGAGCGGGTGGTAGCGGCAGCAGGGACGAAGGAGCGCTGCAGTGGGATGCTGACCGAGCGAAGCCTGGGTAAAGGCAAAATTGTATATCTGGCAGCGCATCCGGGGCTGGCATTTCTGCATGCGGGCTTGCAACCGCCTGTCGCCCCAGATCGCGGCCCTGTGACCCACTCGATTCCCACGAACTGGGATCGCAACGTACTAAAACTGCTTGATGCCTTCGTGAATGCGCCGCCCCTACTGAAAACCTCGCCCCAGTGGATCGACGCTCGCCTCCTGCGGACCCCCAAAGGCTACCTGCTTCCCTTGGCCAGCTACACCGGTCAAGAACGCGAGCGCGTCACACTCGACATAGCTATCAAGGCCAAGAGCGCCCGCAGCGCATTTGCCGGCGACTTGAAGATTGAGCCGACAGAACGTGGCATACGCGTGATTGTGCCCGAACTGCGCTACGGCGACATTTTGCGGTTAGAGTGAGCAAACCAGCATCCGCTGCTGCTCAACGGTGGATGCGTTCGATACCCATCATCCACGGCCGCAACACTTCAGGCACGGTCACGCTACCGTCGGCCTGCTGGTAATTTTCCAGCAGAGCGACGATGGCCCGAGCGCAGGAGATGGCTGTACCATTAAGGGTATGGGCGATATGCGTACCTTTTTGACCAGGGGATTTATAACGGATGTTGAGGCGTCGTGCTTGAAAATCGGTACAGTTACTCGTGCTTGTAACCTCGCCATATTCACCGCCGTTGCCTCGGCCGGGCATCCAGGCTTCCAAATCATACTTGCGATAGGCTGGCCCGCCCAGATCGCCCGTGCAAGTGTCGATCACTTGATAGGGGACGCCTAGCCCTTGAAAGATTTCTTCCTCGATGGCCAAGATCTCCAAATGCAGAGCTTCTGATTGCTCAGGAGTGCAAAAACCAAACATCTCAACTTTGGTGAATTGATGTACGCGGTACAGACCCCGCGTGTCACGGCCGGCCGCTCCGGCCTCCGTACGGAAACAATGCGACAAGCCCACATAGCGCAACGGCAGCTGAGCTGCATCAAGAATCTGGTCGCGGTGCATGCCGCCCAGGGTGATTTCAGCCGTGCCCACTAGGCATAAATCTGTATCCTGCACGAGATACACCTGGCGGGTTTGGGCGTTTGGATCGCGGGGTTGGAAGCCGATCCCCTCCAACACTTCCACACGGGCCAAATCCGGTGTGATGACAGGAGTGAAACCTTTCTTTACCAACGTGGTCAGGGCATATTGCACGAGCGCTTGTTCGAGTAGCGCCCCTTCATTTTTCAAATAATAAAACTTTTGCCCAGCAACTGACGCGCCGGCCTCAAAATCGGCCAGTTGCAACGCCTCACACAGAGCAACATGATCCTTAGGCGCAAAGTCAAATTGCCGCGGCTGGCCCCAGCGCCGTAGCACCTTGTTGGCCTCGGCAGTCTGGCCGACTGGCGCGTCGGGGTGAGTCAAATTGGGCAGCAACAACAGCGCGGCGTGAAGGTCGGCCTCGACCTGCTTCAGCTGCTGTTCAAATTCACTGACTTTGGCCTTGAGGTGTTTGCCTTCGGCGACCAGAGCCTGCCGAGCGTCGGGATCTTTTTCGGTGGGAATTTGTTTGGAGATTTCGTTGGCCCGCTGCTGTAGTTGCTGCCCTTGGGTGATCAGTCGTGCCCGTTCCGCATCGAGTCGCACTACCGCATCCACATCTGCTTGGACGTTTCGATTCCGACAATTTTGCTTGATGGCTTCGGGATTTTGTCGTATGACTTGGATATCGAGCATGGGTACACATCTCGCGGATGGATACGGTAAATCGCTGTAGTCGCGATTCTAGTGGTAGGCTTCCCGCTTGGCGAGATCATGCTCCTGCTCATCGTGCGTACCAGGCGACCAGGCGTGGCAACTCGCCTGCCAGTAGGGTAAAGCTCCATTGCTGGCGGAAGCTGGCTAAGACCCGGTTGAAGCCGTAGTGGTCGTCGATGACGGTCAGAGCGTCGCATAAGGCCTGATCGCGTGGCACCTCGCGGGGAAAAAGCCGCGATGCCCACAACAGCAACGGCAGCGTCAGGCCCAGAAACTCTAGCCCTCGCCAGAACGGCAAGCCGAACGAGGTCGCCCCGCAAAATTGCAACGAGCCGATCTTGATGGCGTAGTAGCGGGTCAGCACCTCGTCGGCCTCGGAGGGCAACGGACCACGCGGTTGCTCGGCGTCCTCGAAGCTAGCCAGGGGTAATCGCTTATGCAACCGAGGAATCTGCCCAACGCCCCGAGCAAACCGCCAAGCCGCGCTTAACCGCGACAGCGGACTTCGCAGCCCTTCGCCGCGATACGGCCCGTGGTCCTTGCGTGTGAACAAGGCCGCTGTCTGCCGAAACAAAATCCGCGCCACCCAACTGGGCCGCTTCTCTTGGGTCGGCTCGCGAGGCACTTCCTGATCGGCGGCCACGGCCAGCAGTTCTAACAATTCGCTGAGGCGTTTGCCGCGGATGTGCTTGAGCTTGGCCTGTTTCATACTGGCCGCTAGGTGCAGTAGTTTGCGCCAGCGATACTCGATGGGTTCCTTCGTCTTTCGGATCAAGCCGAGCAGACCATCCACCAGACGCAGGGTATCGGGCCAATCCAGCGACTCGCCGCCATCCTGACGCGGAGGCGGTACCAGCGAGCCATCCTCGCGGCGATCGAGCTTTTCTCGTTGGACCAATTCCATGGCAAAGCTGCGTAGATCGGCGTCGTGTTCGGGTAGAGTGCGGCCCTTGTTTGTCGCGACAGATGGGCAAGCAAAACGCATGCCTACTCGCCATTCCGTCCCTGCCGGGATGAGTATGAAGGGAAAAAGCCGGCAGGGCAACGGCTTGGTTTCGTAGCCGAAGCGGGCATGAATGCGGCACTTGCCTTCGGGATCGAGAAAGACACACGCTCCATCGGCCCGATGGTTCAGCTGCAGCCCCTTGCCAAAGGTGGTGGAGCGGACCACAGGTTCCAGGCCGCCGAGTTCTTCTTTAGTCCAGCCCTGAGCAGCGATACGGGCGGCCTCGTCTTGGCTCAGTTCGATGCGGTATTCTTTGCAGCAAGACCCCGTGGCATGACAATCCCAGCGTTGAACCACCGGCAGGCTCTTAATCGGCATCGCCATATCTGCAATCCAGCGGTTAAGGAGCGATGCAGTCATCTTAGCTCAGCAGAGGCTGCCAGATCAACCATCGCGGTGGAGAACTCAGCCTGGATCAGCTACTGGCCCCAGGTGGATGGGATCGAATCGGAGCCGTCTGGCCCGCTGACCCAACAGGGAAGGAGGTGTCCATACTCAAATTCCCGAGCCGTGCCCACACGACTCGGGAAACGATAGGTTTATCCTGCGGTTAAGCCACTTCGGTTAGGTGACACACCGTTAATTTGGCGGCCCCCCCACACCACCAGGGAAACCGGGAACCCCACCGCCGGGACTGCCCGGAACACCGCCTGGGAAGCCGGGCACCCCTCCAGGCATGCCAGGGTTCGGGCCTCCGGGTGACGTAGGCGGATTCTTTCGTACTGTCTCATAGGCTTTGCGGACAGCATAGCTATCGC
>JBDNDE010000382.1:0-3907 GCA_046719305.1 Gemmataceae bacterium
GCCTACTCGGCTTAGGAGGGGGTCTGGGGTTGGTTGCGGTCGTGTTGAGTCGGGGTGACACCGACCACCGGCTTAGCCAGCGGTAACAGGATCACCACGGTCGCCCCGATCAGCCCCAGTCCAATCAGGCCGAACATCCGCCAGCCGCTTAGGCCAGCCAGATAAATACTCGATGCAATGACACACGGCAGCATCACCAGGGTGACCGCCTTGACCTGCCAACGCACCCCGCCCCCGGGCCGCTGCCAATCGCGGATCAGGGGCCCAGCCACGGGAGATTTCAACAGCCAACGGTGTAGTCGATCCGAGGAGCGTGCGAAGAAGAAGGCTGCCAGCAGAAAAAATGGGGTGGCCGGCAACCCTGGAAGGATGGCCCCAAGAAAGCCCAAACTAACGAAAATCAGGCCTAGGCCCACGAACAACAGACGTACCACGGGCGATCGCCGCGGCGCAGGTTCTCCCGTGGTCGACTCCCTCACTTCGACAAATCCTTGAAGTGAATGTCCTTGAAGATCACCTTCATGCTCGGTCCGGCATGCAGTTGAAAGGCGATGATCCCTTCGTCGGGCATCGTGGGAAACTCCCCATCAATCATGGTCGTGCCGTTGATGGTGATCGTCACCTGCTTGCCGACGCAACGAATCACATACTCGTTAAAGTCGGCCGGCTTGATCACTTTCTGCGTCTCCTTGGGGGCCTGCTGCATCATGCCGCCGAACCGCTCGCCATATAGGCTGCCCCAGAACCCCTGGCCAATGTCTGCCTGGGGGCCGGACACAGGGTATTGCTTGGTATCGACCAACTTGGAGCGGATCTGCACGCCGCTGTTGCCTGCCCCTTTCTCCAGCTTCACTTGGAACGACAATTCAAAATCTTTGTACTTCTTTTTCGAGCAGAGAAAGGTATTGAACTTGATGCCTTTCTCCCCGGTGGTGCCGATCAAGGCCCCATCCTGGACGCTCCAGTGTTCCTTGATCAGTCCTTCCCAACCCTCAAAGTCGGCCGGGATAAACGGTTTGTCTTTGTCCTGGGCACCGACGGAACCCACTGCAACCAAAACGAGCAAAACCAGCACAGCAGCGTAACGCAGCATGGAGAGAAGCCCTCGATAAACGGGTAACGACCCGGCCCCCGCAGAGCCAGTTGTCCCTAGTTTCGGTTCTCCAGGGGCAATTGGCAATGGTCGGCCAGTGCGTTGTCTACGGCGGGTGACTGCGGTTCTTGAAATGGCGAAGGCGTTGTACCCCGGCCCCAGCTGGGTATAATCGCTAGATCGCTGGAAAGGAGCCGTTATGACGATCCGCGTCGGAGCGGTGAATTATCTTAATACGAAACCGCTAATCTACGATTTCGAGACACTCGCGCCGGAGGCCGAACTCGTCCTCGATCTGCCTTCGCGCCTCGCGGATCAACTTGCCAGCGGCGACCTAGATGTTGCTCTGATTCCGGTCATCGAATACTTCCGCGCTGGGGACTATTGCATCGTCCCCGATATTTCCATTGCGACGCGTGGCCCCGTGCTGAGTGTGACGCTCTTTAGCCGCAAGCACTGGGCCGAGATCCAAAGCGTGGCCCTGGATGTCGGCTCGCGATCTAGTGCCGCCCTGACGCAACTGTTGCTCCGCAAACGCTACGGCGTCACGCCCCGGCTGCAACCCTTGCCGCTGGATACCCCTGCCGACGACCTTGACACCGACGCCGTGTTGCTGATCGGCGATCGAGCCATGCGGGCCTGCTTGCCCGGCTACGATTATGCCTTCGACCTGGGCCGCGAGTGGTATGAGTGGACCAACCTACCGTTCGTCTTCGCTGTCTGGGCGGTGCGTCCCGGCGTTGATCTAGGCCATGTCGCCTGGGTGTTGCAGGAATGTAAACGCCGTGGCCTGCGTCGGGCTGGCCTGATCGCTCAACGCGAGGCGGCCGGGCTGCATCTGGATGCCGGCTTCTGTCGGCGGTATTTGACCGATATCTTGCATTATGATCTAGGGCCGCGCGAGCGAGCCGGCCTGATGCACTATTACACCTTGGCGAGCGAGTTGGGACTGGCGCCGCGTGGCGTGGTGCTACGCGACTACCAGAACGCCACGACCCTCGCCTCCGTTGGAGGGGCAGCGCCATGACTCTTGCCTGGCAAGCCATCCTAGATAAAGCCGTAGCCGGCCAGCGACTGACTCCGTCGGAGGGCATCGCCTTGTTCGACTGTCCCGACCTCAACGCTCTGGGCCGCGCCGCGGATTCCGTCTGCCGTCGTCTGCACCCGGAGAACTACCGCACTTTCAACATCGACCGCAACATCAATTACACCAATGTCTGCGCGGCCGTTTGTGATTTTTGCGCGTTTTATCGCAAGAGCAGCGATCCAGATGCATATGTGCTGACGCGGGAGCAGTTGTATCAGAAGATCGAGGAAACCGTGGCGCTGGGCGGTGACCAGATTCTGTTGCAGGGCGGCAATCACCCTTCGTTGAAGCTGGAGTGGTACGAGGATCTGCTACGTGACTTGCGTTCGCGCTACCCACAAGTGAATTTGCATGCCTTCAGTGCTAGCGAGGTCTGGCACTTCCACAAACTCAACAAATTGCCCCTGGAGACAGTCCTGAGCCGACTCAAAGAAGCCGGCCTGGGGAGCTTGCCGGGCGGTGGGGCCGAGATTCTCGTCGATCGGGTTCGTGCCGCCATGACCAAAAACAAAGTCATGACCGAAGAGTGGCTCCAGTGTCATCGCGTTTGGCATCGCCTGGGCGGACGCTCCACTTGCACCATGATGTTCGGCCACATCGAAACCCTTGCCGAGCGGGTTGAACATTTGGAGCGGCTACGGCAACTGCAAGACGAGACGGGCGGGTTCACGGCCTTTATCTGCTGGACCTTCCAGCCGGATAACACCGAGATGGCCCACATTCAACCGGCCGGCTCGTATGAATATCTGAAGACACAAGCGATTGCTCGCCTGTATCTCGACAATATCGCCAACATCCAATCCTCGTGGGTGACTCAGGGGCCGAAGATCGGCCAGTTGGCGTTGTTGTACGGAGCCAACGACATGGGTAGCCTGATGATCGAGGAGAACGTGGTCAGCAAGGCGGGCACGGTCTACCACCTGACGCTGGAGCAGATCAAGCAATCGATCCGCGAGTTGGGGTATGTGCCACGCCAGCGTAACGTCTTCTATGAGTTGATCGACGAGGCTCCACTTGCCGGCAAAATCTGAGCTGCTTCAGCTGCACTCCAACCAGCGTTCACCCAGGGCGGCACGTTGGGCCTCGTAAATCTGACCGATGCCTTGCAAGCCCAGCGTGATTAGGGCGTCGAGTTGGTCACGGCGGAAGGTCGCCTCCTCACCGCCAGCCTGGACTTCAACTAATGCCCCGCTGCCCGTGGCAATCAGGTTCAGATCGACAGCTGCATCGCGATCCTCGGTGTAGCATAGGTCCAGTAGGACCGTCTCACCTAGCAGGCCGACACTCACCGCGGCCACGCTGTCTCGAATCACGCTGCGCGGCTTGGGCCATGGCGGCGCATCGGGGGGCAACGGTGGCGGGCTATGCAAGGCATCGATCAAAGCCACGAACGCTCCATTGATTGCCGCCGTCCGCGTGCCACCGTCGGCCTCCAGCACATCACAATCCAGATACAGTGTACGTTCGCCTAGGGCGGTCAGATCCACCACGGCACGGATAGCCCGACCGATGAGCCGTTGAATTTCGATACCTCGGCCATCGACTTTACCGCTGCGATCGCGGGCTTTGCGGGTCTGCGTGCTACCAGGCAACATGGCGTATTCGGCGGTCAACCACCCTTTGCCGGTGCCCACAAGAAAAGGCGGCACACTAGCTTCAACTGTGCAGGTACACAGGACGGTCGTCCGTCCCATCCGCACCAGTACGCTACCGGGGGCTTGCCCATG
>JBDNDE010000383.1:0-3889 GCA_046719305.1 Gemmataceae bacterium
CGCGGAATTGTTCGCGGTCGATGCCGCCCTCCTCGTTGATTTGTGTGTTGCGATGGAAGCCGGTGGCGATGCGTTGTTCCAGCGTTGCGCCGGGTAGCAGGTCGCCGGCCAATTGTTCAACGGTGAACTGATCAAACGGTACATCGCGGTTAAGGGCGTCGATCACATAGTCGCGATACTTCCAGATCGACCGGGCCGCATCAATGGAATAGCCGTTGCTGTCGGCATAGCGGGCAGCGTCGAGCCAGATTCGGCCCCAGCGTTCGCCGTAGGCCGGGCTGGCCAGGAGACGCTCGACGACGCGATCGTAATCCGGGTTTGTTTCAAAGTCGACAATTTCCTCAGGGGTGGGCGGCAATCCGGTCAGATCGAGCGTGACTCGCCGCAACAACGTAAGCGAATCGGCCGGGGGTGAAGGGCGGAGGTGATGGCGTTCGAGCCGAGCCAGGATAAAGCGGTCGATGGGATTACGCGGCCAAGCCACCTCGCGAACGGCCGGCACCTCGGGCGGTTTGACAGGCTGGAAGGCCCAATGGGTGCTGGTGCGGCGGATGTGCGTGAGCGTGTCGCCTGCGGGGATAACGGCCCCGGCGTCGATCCAGCGGCGCACGACAACGATCTCTGCCTCGGGCACGCGCGGTCCTGTGGGGGGCATGGCTTTGACTTGCTCATCACCTGCTTGCATGGCACGAATGATCAGGCTTTGTGCCGATCTGCCAGGCACGATGGCCGGACCACTGGAGCCGCCCTCTCGCAAGGCACGGGCCGAATCGGTCCGTAGCGAGGCGCGTTGTTTCTCGGGGCCGTGGCAGGCCAGACAGTGTTTGTCAAGGATCGGTTTCACGTCGCGGACGAAATCGACGCCCGGAGTCCACAGACTTACTAGTACACACAAAGAGAGCATGATTGCTCCAAGGCTAGCGGCGGGGTGGGGTGGCTCCGCGTGGAGAAGGTATCCTGCCGAGGGAGTATACCCGAAACGACGGACAGTGAAAAGCAGTGCCAAGAGAACAAGTTTCTTACAAACCCGACGGCCGGGTCAGGTTTTCTCTTTCCTTTGCCTAACGGGGGCTTTAGAATAATTTTGTCTGCTTCCTGCCCACCTTGCCCACCTGTTGAGGTTACGCGATGTTTTGGCGTTGCTTGCTGCTCCTTCCCTTCGTGGGATTGTTAGCTTTCTTGCCCTCGCGGGCCGCACCCCCTGCAAGTCCCCTACCTGCTGGGTCGCCATCTGCTGGGTCGTCGCCTAGCCCGACCTTCGAGAAAGAAGGGGTGGCCTTCTTGCAAAAGCATTGCGTGGCCTGTCACAACGAAAAGACCAAACGGGCCGACGTATCGTTGCACTTTCTCAAGACACCTGAGGATTTGCTCAAGCACCGCAAGCTGGTCGAAACAGCCCTGCGAGTCGTGCAATCGGGCGAGATGCCGCCCAACACCAAGCCACGCCCTGCTGTCGCTGAACTCGACGCCTTCAAGAACGCTATCACTGCTATCTACGACCAGCACGACCGCAACGCCAAGCCTGACCCCGGACGGGTCACGGTCCGGCGGCTCAATCGCACTGAGTACAACAACACCATCCGCGACCTAGTTGGTGTCGATTTCGCCCCCGCCGAAGACTTCCCCAGCGACGATATCGGCCACGGCTTCGACAACATCGGTGACGTACTGACGCTGTCCCCCGTGCTGATGGAACGCTACCTAGCAGCGGCCGAGAGCATCGTCGAACGGGCCATTTTGGTTTCCCCACCCAACCCGCCCGAACGCTGGATGGGCAGCCGTTATTTGGAACCTGGCCAAGACAAACCGTTCAAATTCCGGCCGCTGGACAAGCGGGGCAATCAACTCAACACGCCCTATCGGCTAAGTTTGGAAGGCGACTATCTGTTCCGCTTCCGAGCGTATGCAAAGATGATCGACAACGAGCCGGTCAAAGTAGCCGTTTATGACAACGACAAAGAGCTAAAGCGTTTCGAGATCACAGCACCGGAGAAGAAGCCAGAAGTGTTTGAAGTACCGGTGCATCTGGGGGTAGGCGACCACCGCTTTTTCGTGAAGCTGCTCAATCCCTCTGGGGATCGCAACCTACATGTGGAATGGTTCTACCTCAAAGGGCCGATGGACACCCGCCCGCCCAGCCACAAGATGCTCCTCGACAGCAAAGCAACCACCGAGGCCGAACGTACCCGTGAGGTGATCGGCCGCTTCGCCAGCCGGGCATACCGTCGGCCGGTGACGAAGGAGGAGTTGGACCGGCTAGTGGCCTTGGCCGAGAGGGTCCGCAAGGAAGGGGCCAACTGGGAAGGGTCGATCCAGGTGGCGTTCCAGGCGATCTTGGTATCACCGAAGTTTCTGTTCCGCTTGGAACTGAACGACCGCGTCCCGGCCAGTGGGGCCAAAGACGGGGTCGTTCCATTGGACGAGTATGCCTTGGCGTCGCGCTTGAGCTATTTCTTGTGGTCCAGCATGCCCGATCAGGAACTGTTCGACCTGGCTGCTAAGGGGCAACTGACGGCTAACTTGGAAGCACAGGTCAAACGGATGCTTAAAGATCCCAAGAGCAAGGCGTTGACCGAGAATTTCGCGATGCAATGGTTACAGTTGCGTCGGCTCAAGGCACACATGCCTGACCCGAAGCTGTTCCCCAAGGCAGATGGGTATCTGCTGGCGTCGCTTCTCAAAGAGACTGAACTATTCTTTGATGCTATTGTTCGCGAGGATCGCAGCATCCTCGAACTGATTGATGCCGACTTTACCTTCCTGAACGAACGGCTAACGTGGCACTATGGCATTCTCGACACCAATGGCAGTACCTGGAGTAAGAAGGCCAAGGTGCCCGGCAAGCCGATCAAAGGCAAGGAATTTGTCCGCGTGCAGTTGCAACCCGGAGAGGTTCGGGGCGGTCTGCTCACGCAGGGCAGCATCCTAACTGTCACCAGCAACCCCACACGTACCAGTCCAGTAAAACGCGGCCGCTGGGTACTGGAGCAAATCCTCGGTACGCCGCCGCCTCCTGCTCCGCCGGATGTGCCAGAACTGGATGAAAAGAAAGTTCTCACCGGCAGTTTGCGCCAGCAGATGGAGCAGCACCGGCAGAATCCGGCCTGTGCCTCGTGTCATGCCAAGATGGATCCGTTGGGGTTTGCCTTTGAGAATTTCGATGCTGTGGGGGCGTATCGTTGGAAGGAGGCCGGCCAACCCATCGACGCTTCGGGAGAACTGCCCGATGGACGCAAATTCAATGGACCCAACGAGTTGAAAAAGATTCTCAAGGAAAACAAAGACCTGATTGCTCGCAACCTGGCCGAAAAGATGCTCACCTATGCCCTAGGCCGCGGCCTGGAATACTACGACAAACGTCCCATTGATCAGATTGTGGCGGCGACAGCCAAGAACGATTATCGGATGTCGACGCTGATTACCGAAATTGTCAAGAGTTTCCCCTTCCGCCATCAACGTGCCCAGCAGGGCGTTTCGGAGGTTTCGCGATGACTCCCATTTCTCGTCGAACAGTGTTGAAAGGTCTTGGAGCCACCATTGCTCTTCCTTGGCTGGAAGCAATGGGTCCGATGGTCGCCTGGGCCGCTCCAGCCAAGGGCGAGACCCCCGCTCCCAACCGCATGGCCTTTCTCTATGTGCCCAACGGCAAAAACATGGTGGACTGGACGCCCAAGAAGGAAGGGGCCGACTTTGAGCTTACCCCCATTCTGAAACCATTGGCCAACGTCAAGGAATACCTCACCGTCTTGACCGGCCTAACCGCCGACAAAGCCCGCGCTAACGGCGACGGCGGTGGCGACCATGCGCGGGCCTTGGCTGCGTTTCTCACGGGCTGCCAACCGCGCAAGACCGACGGTACCGATATTCGCGCCGGAGTCAGCATTGAGAT
>JBDNDE010000384.1:0-3886 GCA_046719305.1 Gemmataceae bacterium
CAGGCGGTATGGACCGACGAAACTAAGTTGGCCGACGCCCTGGCGAAGTTGGTTCGGGATGATCCAACACTGAAGTTCAAGACGGACCCCGAGACCAAGCAACTGATTCTTTCGGGGATGGGCGAACTGCACCTCGAAGTCTCCGTCGAAAAACTGCAGCGCACGCCGGGCGTCAAGGTCACCACCGGTAAGCCGATGGTCGCCTATCGCCAAACCATCAGCAAGCCGGTTCAGATCGAGACGCGCTACATCAAGCAGACTGGCGGTAGCGGCAAGTACGCAGTCATCTACTGCGAATTCGAGCCGCTAACCAAGGAACAGGCCGAAGAGTGGAAGGTGAAAATGGAGGAATTGGGCAAGAAGCCTGACCCCAACAACCTTTACTTCGTTGATAAGATCGTCGGCGGTGTGGTGCCGCGAGAGTTCATCCCCAGCGTCGAAGAAGGCTTCCGCCTCGCTTGTGCCAAGGGGGCCAAGTACGGCTTCCAGTGTGTTGATATGGTCTGCACGCTGTCCGACGGCAAGTACCACGATGTCGACAGTTCGCAGGACGCCTTCCGATTGGCGGCTCAGGAGTGTACCCGGGATGCGCAGACGCAAGCTGGCATCACTCTGCTAGAACCAATTATGAAGGTCATGATCGTGGCCCCGGAAAAATACCAGGGCACTTTGGCCGGTGATGTGAATCGCCGGCGCGGCGTGATTGAAAACATGACCAGCGAAGGCGGCCGTTGTCAGATCTTCGCCTTTGTGCCGCTGGCTCAGTTGTTCGGCTACACCTCCGACCTACGCAACGCCACCAGCGGTACCGCTTCGTTCACCATGGAACCGAGCCACTACGCCCCGGTGAAGGAAGAACTCGCCGACCTGCGCAAGCCGGAACAGAAGTAACTAATCACCAGGGCAAACGGCCCTCGGATCGACGAGAGAAGGATGCCAGGTATTCGGCTTCCTTCTCTCGATATGTTTTTTTCCGATTGGTTGCTCTGTATGATCGGCTTGTGCGTTGGAGCCGCCTCTCAGAGCGGTTTCCAGGCTGGAGTAGCGGGCTGTGGGTATGGAAGACTAGGCCGGCAGTCAACAAGACGCTACATGAACCCCAAAACTGCTCTAACCCTAACAACCGTTCCATTCAAGTTTTTTTCTCCCCTGGTCGATCTGATCTTCTAAAGTCTTGCGGGGAGTGTGCGGATGGATCTGGTCTCTCAATTGCCCTTGGCGGCTTCGCCTCAGGCCGAACTCGTGCTGGAAAATGGCCGCTTGCCGAACCAGCGCCGTGCCCTGCCTGGTGCCTTCACGCTCATCGGCCAGGCCTCCGGTTGTCAAATCCGTCTGCAGGGCGATAGTATTGCTCCGTTCCACTGTGCTATTTTGCTCGAACATGGGGTGTATCTGTTGCGGTCACTCTCGCCCGAGGCCGATCTACGCGTCAACGATCAACCAGTCGAGGCCGTGCATCTGAATGGGGGCGATCGGTTATCGATCGGGCCATATCGCTTTCGCTTTGAAGCCCCCCCGCCGCCCACGGCGGAAGTTTCAACCCAGGTGCTCGCCGAGGTGGAAGCAACACGCATTCAAGTGGCAGCTGTGATGGCCCAGCAGGCCGCATTGACCGAACAAGAGATCCAACTGGAACAGCAGATGGATCATCTGCGTCACCACGAGGAGCAGTTGGCCGCCCATCTCGAAGCTCGCCGCAATGAGTTAGAAACACGCGAGGCGGTCCTTAGCAGTCGCGAACGCCATCTCGACCACCGTTTGGCCGAACTAGAAGCGGCCGAAACGGCCTTCCGCGAGAATCAAGCTACGGAGCAAGCAGAACTTGAAGTGAGACAACGGGTGTTGATGCGTGCCCGGCGACGCTTTCGCCGTCAGGTGGTCCGATGGCGGCAATCCTGCGCCCAGCAACGCGAAACTCTTGCCCAGCAGCTCCGACAACACGAGCTAGAACGGCAGCGTCTTCGAGAGTGGTACGAAAAAGTCAACGGCGAACAGGAATTGCGTCAACGTCAACTGACTGAACGTGAACAAGAACTCGCCCTGGATCAACAAACCTGGGAGGCTGCGCTCAACGAAGAGGAATCCCGACGCAAACGGGTCGTCGAGGAGTTGCAGGCCCAGCATGCTCGTTTAGAGGCGGAACGTACTGCTTTTCACCAAAAGCAACAACAGTGGCTGCAGTATCACGAATGGCTCCAACGCGAAACCAAGGGGTTGGAGGCTCGCATCGCCGCCCAACGGAAGGAGTTGGCTCATCATCACGCGGTGTCGGTTCCTTTACCTGTGGTGCCCTTGGAGTGGGAGCAACCTGCTGCTGCCGCCACCAATCAAGAACCGCCCTCTTGGCCGGAGACCCTTCAGGAGGTAGCGCGGCTGTTAGATGATCAACGGGCCCATCTCATCGAACAATGGCAGCAATTGCTCAGCGTCCAAGAGCAATGGGAGCAGGAGCGTTCGGCTGCACAGCTAGAAATCGAAACATTGGCGCAACGGCTCGTGGAACGCGAACATGCCCTGAACCACATCGAACACGATCTCGATTCCCGTCGATACGAATTAGCGCAAGCCTGGGAAATCTTGCACAAACAACAAGCAGCGTTGGAGGCCGAACGCGCCCAATTCACTCTGCACGAGGCGGAGACCGTCACCCGACTAGAGAACTTGCAAGCCGAACTGATGCATCAACTCGAACAAGCCGAAGCGGTCAAGCAACGCCGGGATGCCTTGCGTCAGCGGGAGACAGCTTGTATCCAAGAATGGATTAGTCGTTTAGAAGAAAGTCGAAGGCGATATTCAGATCTTTGGATGGATTGTGAGCGATTACGCGAGAAGTTGATCCACGGACAAGATGCTCCGCGGACGGATGATCGAGCGATTCTGCGAGAAGAACGTCAATTGCTCGATGAACGCGCTGCGGAGTTGGCGCGTCGGGAGTCTGAATTGGCCAAACAGTTGTGCGAATTTACCAAGGTAGAACATCGACTGGGCGAACCGGATGCCCACCGCGAGGAGTTGCGTCAACTGCAAATGCGCTACGGTCTGCTGCAGCGGGAATTGAAACAGGTGCGTGAGGAGTTGGAGCGGATCGTTCGCGCTTTGCTCGATGCGCCCTCTGCTGCATCTTCGACTGCTGTCGCCGCCTGAACCTGAACCCTCTTAGTTCCGGGAGTTGTTCCGCCCATGGTTGGGATCCGTTCTGCTGGTAGCCAGCCCAGGGGACTGGCCTTGTCAGATGCCTTGGTAAAGTTATAATTAACCTATCTTGACGGGGCAGTAGCTCAATTGGGAGAGCGCAGCGTTCGCAATGCTGAGGTTGAGGGTTCGATCCCCTTCTGCTCCACTTCACCACCTGCCAGACTCTTCTTGATTCGTTGAGGAAGAATCCCACAACGAGCTAAACATTTCTGGATAAAGCAAAAAGGCAGTCAGCCAAATAAACACTAAAATGGTTGCCTGAGGCAGATACGATTCTCCCTTGCTCATGTGAACCACGATCGGCTCCGCCCATGTAACTGCTTAGCAGCAGCCGTGGGAAATACAGCTGGTAATCGAAGACCACGACGGATTTGGATCGAGTGATATTTGTGATTCATTGAAAAGGATGTCAGAAGTGGAGACGCTTAGTTCATTTAAAATCATCGCAAATCAGTTGCTTGACCGTGCGTCAAAGTTCGGAGTGGACATTGGCCAATTCCTTCATGCGGATTCTGGGGCATTTAAGAATGAATCTCGATGGATGCTGTTTTGGATGAACGATGATTCGTTGTGTTATCGACTCTCTGGATCCATTTCTATCCCACCTAAGCCATTAGCAGCATCCCGGCCTTCCTTCCAAGGAATTTGGGATGAAACAGGTACAATTGATGATATTGAGCAAGCATTTCAG
>JBDNDE010000385.1:0-3869 GCA_046719305.1 Gemmataceae bacterium
GGCTCGGCATGTCGAGCATTTTCTAAGGGCGAACGCAACAGGGTCATCGCCAACACACGACCGGCTGGAGTTCCCGAAGTGCCGATTGCGTAAATGGCGTCCCGTTGGGCTTTCGAGAGCGAGTCTTGGTGCAACAGTAGACGAAACGCCGTCGTCCGCGTCCAAGGGTTGGCATCGTTGAGCAGACGCGGCAAACTCTCGGCAGCGAACGAAGGCAGCTTGGGCCGCTGGCCCTCCTTCACCGTGGTAACCCGCCAGAGGCGACCGCGTGCCCGACTATTGAGATTGACGCGTCGTTTGATGTCCTCCGGCAGCGAGAGGGGCGTTTCGATCACTTCACGGTAAAAGTCGGCCACATAGATCGCCCCATCGGGTCCATGAGCCAAGGCTACAGGTCGAAACCAATTATCAGTACTCGTGAGAAACTCAGTATCGGCGTGGCCTCGACGGGCAATAAATGTCGCTCCCTGTGGATGCAAGGTGTCCCGCAGGATCAGATTGTTGGCCGGATCACACACCAACACGCTGCCGCGATATTCCGGCGGAAACGCTGGGGGATCGATCACCAAAGGGGAACAGGCCGAAGTCACATACCCACCGGCAACAAGCTCGGTGGAGGGAAACCGCTTGGCGTCGGCACTGCTGGCTCGCCGAGCCGTCCGCTCCAATCGCCAAGCCTCGAAGGGGCTGCGGCGAAAGACCCGACAAGCCGCTCCGTGTTCAGGAATGTCGTGCGTGGTGGCTCGCACACTCACCAAGGCATTGCGCCTTAGATCTTCGTCAGCTAAAACGATGTGTCGCAGATGCTGACTGTTGGTAGCTGTGAACCAGCGGCCAAAGGCATCACAAGTCAGGCCGAATTGGCCGCCCCCTGAGGTGGGTTCCAGACTGCCGGGCCGATCGGGGTCGAAGCGGATACCCCGTCCCCGCAAACTCACCGGCGCGAAGTCCGGCCTTTCGGGGCAGGTGATGGTCCCGCCGGCCCCGCCGGCATTGGCATAGACCAAGCCATCTGGTCCGAGCACGAAGCTATTGAGCAGCTGTTGGATGTTCTTGACATCGAAGCCAGTGTACAGGACACGCGGTTTGGCTCCCTCACCGGGGAAATAGAGCAACTCCGGAGCGTTGGCCACCAATAGCCCGTCGCGCCACGGCAACACTGCTGTGGGAAAACGCAACCCCTCGGCATATACTGTGCTATGTTCATAGACCCCGTCGCCGTCGCGATCCTCTAGCCGCCGTATCCGCCCCGAGGTGATCACGCCAGTGGCCCGGCCTTCATTAGGGTAGCCGGACATCTCCGCAACGTAGAGCCGCCCGTATTGGTCGAAAGCCAGGGCGACGGGGTCAATGACCTGCGGTTCCTTTGCCACCAACTCCATCCGAAAGCCCGGGGGCAAAGCAAAGCTCCGCAACTGCTGCTCGGCTGTCAGCGGCTCAGAATTTGTCAGAGGCAAGACCGAATGAGGCGGGGCAACCGAACTAAGAAGAAACAGGCAGACCCACATGATCGCGTTCTCCGCAAAGTTTCTGTTAAACTACGTCGGAAAACGTTCCCTCGCAAGAAGTCCCTCGGCACTGGGAAGAATGGAGTCGTCCAACAACGACGGGCCACCGTCACTGCTTGCTGGGTGGCCCGTAGCGTTCGGCTCTACGATCGGGGTGATTACTTGGCGTTCAGTTCCCGTTCGATGGCCTCGACGATGCTTTTGTCTGTGGGTGAAGTACGCGGCTCGAAGCGACCCACCACTTCGCCGTTGCGGCCGATGAGGAACTTGGCAAAATTCCAGCTGATCGGACCTTGGAACTTCTTGTCGGTTTTGTTGGTCAGGTAGTCATACAGTGGGCAGATATCTTTCCCTTTGACAACCACCTTGGCCATCATGGGGAACGTCACCTTGTAGTTCTTTTCGCAGAAGGCCTTGATCTCTTCATTCGTACCAGGTTCCTGTGCGCCAAACTCATTAGCGGGCACACCGATAACCACCAAGCCATCTTTGCTATATTTCTCGTAGAGTTCTTGCAACTGCTTGTATTGTGGGGTCAGGCCGCACTCGCTGGCCACGTTGACGATCAGGATGACCTTGCCATGATAGGTGGCCAAGTTGACATCCTTGCCGTTGATGTCCTTCATGGTGAAGTCCAGAGCCGCGGGGACTTTTTTGTCGGCGGCAGCGGTTTCGCTCATCGGCATCACTCCCAGCCCTAGGCCCAGGGCCAAAAGGGCAACGAGGGTTAATCGAACCATAGCAAACTCCTTGTGTCGGCAGGCCACGCGGTCGGCTACACCTGGCCAACCGCTGAAGCTAGCCTATTTGTAGGATGTCCGCGGGCGAGAGCGTCCACCCGATGCCGATCGCTAGCGAGAACGGTCTATGCCCGGAGCAGTACCCCTCTCATTTGAAGAACAACATCTCTCGATAGGTTGGCAATGGCCACAATTCGTCGGCCACCATGGTTTCAAGTTGGTCGCCGAACTTGCGGACTTCATTCATAGCCCCCATGACCTGATCTCGGGCATGCTTGCAGTGGTCTAGCAATCCCCCTTCGGCATGGTGGCTCAGGGCCGCTTCCAGCTTTTCGATGGCGGCCTGGAACTGGTCGATAGTGCCGCTCAGGCTGTCGAGCAAGACCGTCTGCCGCGACGGCACCTTAGCCCCAGCCTCTTTGAGGGCGGTTATGCTGCGGGCGACCTGCTCTTGATACTTTAATGCCGCCGGCAGGATCATCGTTTTAGCGATCAAAGCAGTGCAGTTGCCCTCGATGGTCAAGGTCTTGATGTAGCCTTCGCACAGGATGGCGAAACGGCTGTGCAACTCGCGTTCGGAGTAAACTTTGTACTTGGTGAACAGGTCGATCGACTCTTTCTCCAGAATGACTGCCAACGCATCAGGGGTGGTACGCAGATTTGGTAATCCGCGACGCTCGGCCTCGGCGTGCCACTCGGCCGAGTAGTTGTCGCCCAGAAAAAGGATGCGGCGGTTTTCCTTGATGATGCTGGGCAGCAATTCGCCGATCGACTGATACAACTCTTTGCCCGCCGCTTTGGCCTTCTCCAACTCGGTGGCAATGTAGTCCAGCGATTCGGCCACGATGGTGTTCAACACGGTGTTGGGGCCAGCGATGCTGAACGAACTGCCGACGGCGCGAAACTCAAACTTGTTGCCAGTGAAAGCGAACGGGCTAGTACGGTTGCGGTCGCCGGCATGCTTGGGGAGCTTGGGCAGTACTGCCGCTCCTATGTCCATGAAGCCGCCCTGCTTGCTGCTCTTGGCCGAGCCGGCCTCGGCAATCTGATCGAGAACATCTTGAAGCTGATCGCCCAAAAAGATGCTGATGATAGCCGGAGGCGCTTCATTGGCCCCAAGGCGGTGGTCGTTACCGGCACTCGCCACACTGACGCGCAGCAGTTTGGCATATTTGTTCACGGCACGGATGACAGCGGCACAGAAGACCAGGAATTGGGTATTTTCATGGGGCGTGTCGCCGGGTTCCAGTAGGTTTTCACCCGTGTCGGTGGACATCGACCAGTTGTTATGCTTGCCCGAGCCGTTGATACCGGCGAACGGTTTTTCGTGCAACAGACAGACCATGCCATATTTCGGTGCTGTCTTGCGAAGTACCTCCATCGTGAGCATCTGGTGGTCGGTGCCCAGATTACTGTCTTCGAACACCGGGGCAATCTCATATTGCGCCGGGGCTACCTCGTTGTGTCGGGTTTTCACCGGCACCCCTAACTGGAACAACTGGGCCTCGACATCGGCCATGTAGGCCAAGACCCGTTCGGGGATGGAGCCAAAGTATTGGTCCTCCAATTCTTGGCCTTTAGGTGGTTTGGCCCCGAACAGGGTGCGTCCGGCCGCCACGAG
>JBDNDE010000386.1:0-3854 GCA_046719305.1 Gemmataceae bacterium
ACCCAACGGGCCGTGCCGTATCGCGGCCCCGAGACGGTTGTAGAGTTCCTTCAACGCGTCGGCGGTTTGGAAGGGGCCGACCTGGATGAAGTAACCGTCGTTCGGGCTCACGTCGCCGAGGGCTTGGCACCTGAGGTCTTTGAAGTAGACCTAGAAGCGATTCTGCTCAAAAAAGATGCCCAAACCAACATTCGCCTAGCACCGTTCGATCGCGTTTACCTAGCGCAGACCCATCGCTGGCGACTGCACCGCTGCTTGCCCCCGTGGATGCGCTCTCTCACGGATCGGCTGCATGGCCGACGCCGCCTCGATTCCCCTCTAGCCGTTCCTCTCGGGCCGGGATAATCTGGCTCGATGGACTGGAAGCAACAAGTCATTTTGATCACGGGAGCTTCGTCGGGTATCGGGGCCGCTTTGGCTCGCCGCCTCGGAAGCTTTGGGGCTGCAGTAGTACTTGCTGCTCGCTCCGCTGAACGTCTGCAGTCTGTTGCAAACGATATCCAACGCACGGGCGGCCGTGCCACGGTCGTGCTTACCGATGTCACCAACCAAGCCGACTGTCAGCGGGCGGTCCAACACGCTCTGGACACCTTCGGTCAATTGGATCTGCTCATCTGTTCTGCAGGCGTGTCGATGCGTGGCCGATTCGCCGACACCTCCTTGGCGGCGATCGAACAGGTTATGCAGGTCAACTTCTGGGGCACCCTTTATCCCACCCATTTTGCCCTGCCACACATCCGCGCCCGGCGTGGCTCGCTCGTCGCCATCAGCAGCCTAGTGGGAAAACGCGGTACACCGACCTATAGCGTCTATGGCGCCAGCAAGTTTGCCGTCCAGGGACTCTATGAGGCCTTGCGGGTCGAGTTGGCCCCCGAGGGCGTCCATGTCGGCCTCGTCTCGCCCGGGCACGTCGCCACCCCCCTGCGTGAGCGGGTGCTGGCCCCTGATGGCACCCCCTGGCCCTCCCCTATTCAGGCTCCCTTCCGTATCTGGCCCGTCGAGTTGGTGGTTGACAAAATTGTCCAACTCATCGAACGCCGCTGGCCTGAAACGCTGTTGCCGGCTTTCGTTGGTCCGCTTTTGGCTCTAGACGACCTGATCGGCACATGGTTGGGCGACCGCTTTCTACGTCGTCGCGTAGCAGCCGCGCCTCTGCCGCCGTTTCCTCCTCACACTGACGGGCTAAGCGGTTGCTCCGGTGAGAGTTCGCCAACCCGATAGTTCGGCAGATCCAGCGGCGAGGTGGGTTTGCCCTGCCAATCGGTCCAGCAGTGCCGCTCGAAGTCGTATAACTTGCACGCGGCACAGGTGCGCAGGTATTCCGCTAATGTCCAGCGAATTACCAACGCATGCTCGGGGGCCGTTGCTTCCAGCAGTTTCTGCGATTGCGGCAAGTGATACAGCGGAATCGCCGGATCCAGATGATGGGCCGCATGATCCATGATGTTGTTCAGCATCGGCTCGATAGGCCATGGGAACCGAACATGTGTGGTGCTTTTCAGCTGCACATGATGAAACGTCCATTCGGACTCGTTGTTGTACCAGGCACATAACGGGTGGGTATGCTGGATGTACGACACAAACCCCATGAACCAGATCCACAGGCTAAACGGGACCACCAATCCAGCCACAGCATGGAGTGTCGCACGCAGCCCCTCGCCGTGCAATTGCCAGGCCAGCCAGCCGGACACGCACACCTGAGCGAGAAGAAACCCTAGGATCAGCAGTCGATCGAGATGGAACCAGAGCGTGTAGGGCGAGCGGCGCTCACGTGGCGGAAACAGCAATACGCCCAGCCAAAACTCGACCGCGTAGTACGGCCCGACACCTAACGGCGAGCGAAAAAACCGCACCACTGCCCGACGCCAAGCGGGCAAGGCGTCATATTCGGCCTTGGTCAGCGGGGAAAAATCGGGCTGCCGTCCTTTGAAACACGTCCAGCCATGATGAAGCGTGTTGTGTGCATACACCCACGACGTATAGGGATGATACGCCGGCAGAAACAACAGCCGCCCTAGCAGGCGGTTCAGCCAGCCAATCGGTGTGAGCGCGTTGTGGGCCGCATCATGCCCCAACACGAATAACGAGCCCATCACCATCGGTAGGCCAAACAGACACGCCAGCCGAGTCGGCCACCACGGTAGCAGGAAGTAGCCAGCGAACAGAGCGACATAAAGGGTTAGGGCGGTCAAGGCACGCACGGTGCCGTGCAAGGTGCTGCTTTGCCGCCAGGCACGAGGCAGGGAGGCTCGCCACCGCCGAGCGGCTAAGGAAGCCTCATCAGGAACCGAGGACACGCGAGAACCTCATTGGGATGACTGAGCGAGTGAGAAGTTTAGTCTAACGCGGACAAGTGGTTGACACCAAGAGCAACTCGGCGTTGGGGGGACACTTGATGCCTGCATGCTTGAAATATCAACTATCCCGTTGACCGAAGAGCCTCTCCTCGCATACACTGAAATGATCACGCCCGCATGGCCCACGCATCGGAGTTCTTGACTTATGATCGGCACGCGAGCGCTACTCTTCCTCCTAGCTGGCCTGCTTTGGACGGTTGGTTGTGCCCGCAAGCCCGAGAAACCTCCGCCCCCTGCCCCACCGGAAGTCGTCGTCCGCACCCCGTTGGTGCAAAAGATCACCGAAACCGAAGAGTTCACCGGCGTCACTCGCGCTGTCCAAACTATCGAAATCCGCGCTCGCGTCACTGGCTACCTCGATAAAGTTTTCTTCCAAGACGGCAAAGATGTCGAAGAAGGCACTCCGTTGTTCCTTATCGACCCACGCACCTACAAAGCTGAATTCGACAAGGCCGAGGCCACGCTCCAGCAAAACGAAGCTACACTCGAACGCCTGACAGCCGACTACCGTCGTGCTCAGGCGATGATGCCTGGACGGGCAATCTCCCTTGAGGAGATCGACAAAATCCGCGGTAACCGCAATGAAGCTGATGCGGCCGTTAAAGCCGCTCGCGCTGCGATGGAATCGGCTAAGCTCAACCTTGCCTTCACCCGCGTAACTGCCCCCATCACTGGCCGACTGAGCCGCCGTTTGGTTGATCCAGGCAACTTGGTCAAGGCTGATGACACCGTGTTGACCACGATCGTCTCGTTGAATCCCATCCACGCCTATTTCGATATTGATGAACGTACGGTGCTCAAACTTCGCCGTATGATCCAGGAGAAGAAGATCGACTCCGCCCGGCACCGTCCCATTCAAGTCAAGATCGGTCTGGCTGATGAGGACGGTTACTCGCGTAGCGGCACGATTGATTTCATCGACAACCAACTTGATCAAGGAACCGGCTCGCTGCGGGTGCGTGCCACTCTGGAGAACCCACCGATCAATGGCACCTACACTTTGTCGCCCAATATGTTCGTGCGGGTGCAACTGCCGGTGGGCACACCACAAGAGAGCCTGCTGGTGCCCGAAGCTGCCTTAGTAAGCGATCAGGGCAACAAGTTTTTGTTTGTCTTAAATTCCGATAACCAAGTGGAAGCTCGTCGCGTCCTTCTTGGTCAACACGAACTTATCGACGGCGAAAGCTACCGAGTCATCAAAACACCCACTCCGACCAGCAAGACACAAAAGGTTGGCCTGCAAGCCGGCGAACGGGTGATTGTGACCGGTCTGCAGCGCGTGCGGGAAGGCATTACCGTCACGCCCCTTTCGCCGGAAGTCATCGCCCAACGCGCTCACCAATCCGAACAGAACCGCCGCACCCACTAATGTCGTTGTATTGTAATCTATGGATCTCTTGAGACTACTGGCATGTTCGCGCGCTTCTTTATCGATCGCCCGATCTTCGCGACTTGCCTGTCGCTCGTAATCGTCCTGGCTGGCAGCCTGTTCATCCT
>JBDNDE010000387.1:0-3811 GCA_046719305.1 Gemmataceae bacterium
CATCTGATGCAGCAAATGATCGTACGCAGCGACCGGGACGAGAAAATCTACGTCGCCTGCGATATTGACATAACATCTGATGCAGCAGATGACCGTACGCAGCGGCAGGTTTCGGCACAAGTCCTTGAGGGTATCGAATTACGACGCGTTGTGCCGTCTTTGCCTTGATAGGCAACAGCACCGAGCGGAGGGAGTGGGATTCGAACCCACGGTACAGTTTCCTGTACGGCGGTTTTCAAGACCGCAGCAATCGGCCGCTCTGCCATCCCTCCCAAGTCAGGGAGCAAGATCCTGAGTAAGGAATACTTTACGCAGATTCGGTTCGCGGTTCAAGTGCCTTGCTCAGTCGCTAATCTCCCATTCCGCAGGGCGATAGCTCTCGGCTGTCAACCACCAACCGGCCACGCCAAGCGGCTCGGCGAGAGAGACAATCAGGTTGACGACTTTTTCGCTGTAGTTGGCGGCGCGGTCCTTGGCACTGGGTAACGGGGCGGTGGTGGGATGACTGTGATAGACTGCCAGCACCTCCCAGCCTTGAGCCGTGAAATCGCGGCAGGCATCTAACATGCTGCGTGGGCTGGAGCGATATTCCACCGGGCTGGCCAACTCGTTTACCAGCCGATACAGTCGTTTCACCTCGCCACGTCCGGCCTCGATAAACCCAGCCAACAGGCCACAACATTCTAAGGGGTTTTCGGCGAAGGCATGGTCAAGCATTTGTTCATAGATGGCACGCGGGACTTTGAGGCGGAAATCCATTCGGCGATTGCTCCCGAGTTGCTATAATCCTGTGTATTGTCGGTCGTGGAGTTATTTTAGGAATTGTGAGGCGTTCGATGGCTTCTTCCCAGCGGGATCGGGTGATCCTAGCCTACTCCGGTGGTCTGGATACTTCCGTTATGGTGCCGTGGATCAGCGAAAAGTACAACCTCGATGTAGTGACGTTCACGGCAGACCTGGGCCAAGGCGAGGATATCGAGAAGATTCGCCAAAAGGCGTTACGAACTGGAGCCGTAGATGCCATCGCCATTGATGCCAAAAACTTGTTCGTCGATTACTTTGTCTTCCCAGCACTGATGGCCGGGGCTGTTTACGAGAGCAAGTATCCTTTAGCGACCGCGCTGGGGCGTCCGCTGATTGCCAAACTGATGGTCGACGCGGCCCGGCAATACGGAGCCAAGGCAGTCGCGCACGGCTGCACGGGCAAAGGAAACGATCAAGTCCGCTTTGACGTGACCTTCCAGACGTTGGCCCCGGATCTGAAGATCATCGCTCCGGTGCGAGAGTGGAAAATGAGCCGACCCGAAGCGCTGCAATACGCCGCCAAGCATGGCATTGAAGTCGAGGCGACCAAGGAGAGTCCTTACTCGCTGGATCTGAACCTTTATGGTCGCAGCTGCGAAGCCGGGGTGTTGGAAGATCCCTGGGAGGAACCGCCGGCCGATGCCTATGGCTGGACAGTGGCTCCCGAGCAAGCGCCCGACACGCCGGCCTACGTCACAATTGACTTTGAGCAAGGTAAACCCGTCGCCCTAGATGGCGTCCGCATGGATGGCGTGCCGCTGATCGAGAAGCTCAATACCCTGGCCGGCGCGCACGGAGTCGGCCGGATCGATCATGTGGAAAACCGCCTAGTGGGCATCAAGTCGCGAGAAGTGTACGAAGCCCCAGCGGGTGTGGTGCTTCATCAGGCCCACAACGAATTGGAGACGCTGTGCCTGAGCAAGCAGGCCGCTCGCTTCAAAACAATTGTAGCTCAGGAATATGCTGATCTGATTTATAACGGACTATGGTTTAGCGCTTTCCATCAAGATTTGTTCGCCTTCGTGGCTAGCAATCAACGCTTTGTCACCGGTCAAGTCCGTGTCAAGCTCTTTAAGGGCAACGCCACAGTCGTTGGACGCAAGAGCGAATACAGCCTGTATAACAAACAGTTGGCCACCTACGATCAGGGCGACCAGTTTGACCACGATGCGGCTAAGGGGTTCATCCGTTTGTGGGGTCTGAGCCAACAGACACAAGCGAACTTGCAGTTGCTCAAGGAAGGCAAAGGGTTCGACCTACCAGGCTTGAGCGGACCCAAGGAGTAAAGGAACGATGGAGACAATGGACATCGATCAACTTGCGGACTACCTCTGCCGCGATGTCCGCGACCTGGACAAGCTGGCCAGCCGTGGGCTGTTGCCTGCACGCAAGGTGAATGGCGTGTGGCGATTCGCCAAAGCCGAGGTCCATCACTGGCTCTCCACGCGCTTACATGAGATGACCCATGCCGAACTCACGCGGATCGAGGATGCTCATGTCGTGGATGTCCCCGAGCCTCTGCTAGCTAAGCTGTTGCGGCCGGAGTGCGTTGCGGTGCCACTGCTGGCCAACACTCGACCCAGCGTTTTACGCGAATTGGTCCGCCTGGCCGAGGCGTCGTGTTTGGTCTACGATTCGCCGGGCCTGCTAAGGGCCTTGCAACAACGGGAGAAGATGGCTCCGACGGCGTTGCCCGGCGGGGTGGCGATTCCCCACCCCCACCGACCGGTTGGTCCGGCCGTCTTGGGAGATTGTGTCGTAGCTTTTGGCCGCACGGGCAGTGGTATCGGCTATGGGGGACCAGACGGCGAACGGACGGATCTGTTTTTTCTCGTAGCCTGCACCACAGACCAGACGCATCTACGCGTGCTGGCTCGTTTGGGGCGTTTGTTCCAAACGGAAGGCTTTCTCGATCGCCTTCGCGAAGCCCAAGAAGCATCCGAGGCACACGTCACTATCTTGGAGGCCGAGGCTCGTTTGACGACTTAGGCAGCACCTCGGATCGACACCACATGAGGACAAGGCTCAACAGGCGGTGGCGGTCGAGGAATCTGGGAACGCTGGGAGGTTAATTCAAGTCGATCAGTAGACGTGGGCAACCTCTTCAGCTATTGCTACCCACCCCGCGCCCCTCTCCCCCCCGGTACAGGACAGGTGCAGCTACTCTCACCCAAACCAGGCGGGCATTACGCCGGCCGGGGGCAGCTTCACGACCTGGGTGGTGCTGATTTTGGGATGGCTAGCCACCTCACGCAACGCTTCTTCGGGCGGTGGGCTGTCGAGGTTCAATACTGCAATCGCCGCTCCGCCGGGCGATTGTCGCCCCACGTTCATCTGGGCAATGTTCACACCGTGCTTGCCGAAAATGGTGCCGATAAACCCAATCAACCCCGGCGCATCCTGATGGTGAAACATGAGCGTCACCCCATCTAGATATGCATCGAGCAAATACGGCCCTAGCCTCACTAAACGCAAATACTCGTTGCCGAACAGGGTACCAGCGGCACTGACGCAGCCGCGAACTGTGGATAACTCTGCTTCCAGGAGCGTGGCAAAATCACCCTTGACCGACGACTGTTGCTCAACAATCTCGATGCCACGTTCCGCAGCGAGTAAAGGCGCGTTGACAATGTTCACCTGATCGACATGATTCTCCAACAAACCCGCTGCGAATGCCGCCGTCAACAGCCGTGTCGGTCGCTTGGCCACCTCGCCGCGATACAACAGTTGGACCTTGTTGGCAGCTGCCGGGGCGAGTTGACCCAGCAACAAACCTAGTCGCCGAGCCAGATCGACATACAAACGCATCTCCTCGCGTTCGGCTCGATCCAGAGCTGGCATATTCACTGCGAAACCAACTACGCCGCGCGTTAAATAGTCGACCATCAGTTGGCCTGCCTCGCGGGCAACGCTCAGTTGTGCCTCGACGGTCGAGGCTCCCAAGTGCGGCGTGGCTACCACAGCCGGATGCGCCAAAAGGGGATGATCGGCGGGGGGGGGCTCTTTC
>JBDNDE010000388.1:0-3789 GCA_046719305.1 Gemmataceae bacterium
TCTAAGTCGAGGAACTACGAAAGCAACTGAAACCTAAAGGGTGAGGTGATACGTGGCGGGGCAAGATTGCTGTTGAGCCTAGCAATCTTGTTTGAGCCATCGGCGGGTGTCGCCTCAGGAGCTAACCCCGCCGCTTGCTTTTCTCCCAGCCTGCGACGAAAATAACCCCTGTTCCGCCCGCTCTTGGTGCTTGAGGTCGTCGCATGTCCTTCCCCGTCTCCAAAGCCGGTCGCGCCGTGGTTGGTGTACCCAATGAAATCAAAACCCACGAATCCCGTGTCGCCCTTACGCCGGTGGGCGTCGAAGAACTCCAACGCAGCGGCAACAAAGTCCTAATCCAATCGGGGGCCGGTCAGGGCAGCGGCATCAGCGACGATCAGTATCGCGCCCACGGAGCCGAAATCGTCCCCACTGCCGAGGAAGTCTGGGCCAACGCTGATCTGATCGTCAAGGTGAAAGAACCTCTCCCTGTAGAATGGCCGCTCATGCGACCCGGTCAGGTGGTCTTTACCTATTTCCACTTCGCCGCTGACGAGGCGCTGACACGTGCCGTGATGGATTCAGGCATCTCGGCCGTGGCCTACGAAACCATCCAGGACGCCAAAGGCACGCTGCCATTGCTCACGCCGATGAGTGAAGTAGCCGGGCGCATGAGCATCCAAGAAGGAGCCAAATATCTCGAACGACCCTTCGAGGGCCGCGGCATCTTGCTAGGCGGGGTGCCCGGAGTGTTGCCGGCCAACGTCGTTGTGTTGGGCGGGGGGGTGGTCGGAGCCAACGCAGCCAAAGTCGCTGCCGGTTTGGGGGCCAACGTGACGATCCTGGACATCAACCTGGATCGCCTGCGTTATCTGGATGATGTGATGCCCAAAAATGTGACGACCCTATACTCCGATCGCCACAACATTCTCGACGCCATCAGCCGAGCCGATCTGTTGATTGGTGCGGTCTTGATCCCAGGTGCGAAAACGCCCCGTCTGGTTCGTCGCGAAGACCTCGCCCGCATGCCCAACCGCAGCGTCATCATCGACGTGGCTATCGACCAGGGCGGCTGTGTCGAAACCAGTCGACCGACCACGCACAACTCTCCGGTGTTTATTGTTGATGACATCGTCCATTACTGCGTGACCAACATGCCCGGTGCCGTCGGCCGCACTAGCACCTACGCCCTGACCAACGTCACGCTGCCCTATCTGCTGCAATTGGCCCGCAAAGGGCTAGAGCATGCCTTGGCCGAGAGTCCTGCTCTGCGTCACGGCGTCAACATCCACCGCGGCCAAATTACGAATCCTGCCGTCGCGGAGACCTTCAGCCTGCCGTGTAGTCCGATCGCGGCTTGAAGATACCATCCGTGAGCAAGCAACCCGATCTGGTTGAGGACGTTCGATGAAAGAGGTGGACGCATGCGTTGGTGGATAGGTTTGTTGCTGGCGACAATGGTTGTTGCTCCGGTCCTCGCCGAGGTGCCCCGGCCGAAGGTCAGCGCGAACAAACGCTTTCTCGTCACTCAGGATGATCAGCCGTTTTTCTACCTGGCCGACACCGCCTGGGAGTTGTTTCATCGGCTCAACCGCGAGCAAACCGAGACCTATCTCAAAGACCGCGCCGCACGCGGGTACACCGTCATCCAGGCTGTCCTCCTCGCTGAGCTAGACGGCTTGGGAACTCCCAACGCGTTTGGAGAGGTGCCGCTGAAGGACAACGACCCGACCAAACCCAATGAAAAATACTTTGCTCATGTCGATTGGGTGATCACTCGTGCCAATCAACTCGGCCTGATCATCGGTGTGTTGCCCACCTGGGGCGATAAGTGGCACAAAAAATGGGGCGTCGGTCCAGAAATCTTCACCCCTGAAAACGCCGCTTCCTACGGCGAATGGCTTGGCCGACGTTACAAGGATCGCGGCGTGATCTGGATCGTAGGCGGCGACCGACCCATCGAGTCCGACCGCCATCGCGCCATCGTCACGGCCATGGCCAAAGGGTTGCGCAAAGGCGACGGCGGCCAACATCTGATTACGTTTCATCCTCAAGGAGGGCAAGGTTCCGCCCAATATTTTCATGACGCCGACTGGCTCGATTTCAATATGCGTCAGAATGGTCATCAGGCCGAATACACTGGCCGCTATGACAAGACGCGGGCTGACTACGACCGCACGCCCATTAAACCGGTCCTGGATGGGGAACCGATCTATGAAGATCACCCGCTTAGCTTTAAGCCCAAAGAGCTAGGTTACTCCGTGGCTGCCGACGTGCGACGGCCTCTGTATTGGAATCTGTTTAGTGGTGCTTGCGGCCACACCTATGGCAACCACTGCGTCTGGCAGATGGTCGACAAAGGCCGCAAACCGGTCAACCATCCCCCCCTGTATTGGCACCAGGCCCTCAAGCAACCTGGGGCCGACCAGATGCAGTATGGCCGCTGGTTGCTGGAGTCGCGGCCATACTTGAGTCGCATCCCTGATGATGGAGTCATCGTACCCGACGCCGTCGAGCTTAGCGTGCCAGGGGCCGGCGCACGGCGATTTGTTGCCACCCGCTGCAGTGAGGGCAGCTATGCGATGGTATACGCGCCGGTGAGCAAACCGTTCACAGTCCGACTGGACAAGCTCCAGGGCAAGCAGGTGACGGCCTGGTGGTACAATCCGCGCACTGGCGAGGCGACTAAAATCGACACCTTCGAGCGGACGGGCACCCGACGATTCACTCCGCCGACGCTGGGTGAGCAACTCGACTGGGTGCTAGTGTTGGACAACGCCGAGAAGAGATTTCCCCCGCCCGGCACCCGCAAAGCTCGCTGAGCGATTGCTTAGTGGACGGCCAGAGCGTTTGGCTGTCTTGTCCATCTGACCTCCGTGCGCCGACATTTGGCAAGCGAAAGAGAAATTTCGGGGCAGCAGAATGGGCGGATCTCTGCTAGGATGATCATCAATCGAGCCGGGATGGTCCGGCTGTTTGTCATTCTATGGGAATAAAGACCATGCGAGCGAAACATTTGCGTACGGCGGCCAAGCGTCGCCGCAAAGCGTTGAATCATCCGACACCTAAAGCCCTGAAGCGGAAAAAATATCTACGCAATAAGAAGATGGCTGCACGCGCTCGGCTCCAGACCAAGAAGTAACTCGACAGGCAGCAGGGAAGTCGCTGAACTGCCCTGCTATTTGCTTTTGCCTCGGCATTTAGGCTTGCGAGGCCCTGCCGATGGATTGCTCAGTCGACGACGCCAGCTAAAACCGGAGGGGGCGCAGGCAGCACACGCACTTGGCCCTCCTCGACCGCTACCCGAGCAGCAAAGACCGTTGGTGACGGTTCGCCTAAAACCTCGCGGGCCAAGGCGGCGTAATCTTCCGCTCCGTGACAAGTCGGCGCGTAAGCAAAGATTGACTGGCCGAAGCTCGGGCACTCGGCAAGTTTAATGTTGCGGCGAATGCGAGACTCAAACACCCGTGCCCCGGCCCAAGGAGTGTTGCCCGTGCGGGCTTTCTCGAAGAAATCGGCCAAGTCCTGAATGACCTCACGGCCCAAGCGCGAGTTGCTCTCGTGCAAGGTCAGCACGATGCCGGTTACTTTGAGTGTCGGATTGATCCGGCGTGCTACTAATGCCGTCGTCTCCAGCAGTTTGCCCATCCCATGCAACGCCAGGAAGTGCGGTTGCAAAGGGATGAATACCTCGTTGGCCGACGACAGGGCGTTGAGCGTGAGCACACCCAAGGAAGGGCCGCAATCCATAAACACAAAATCATAGACCATATCGTCCTGGGCTAGCAAATCCCGCAGGATTACCTCACG
>JBDNDE010000389.1:0-3786 GCA_046719305.1 Gemmataceae bacterium
GCATGCCTGTATGCAAGCCCTCCCCCACATCCCCGACACTGCGACCGATGTGGTGGTCTGCGCAGGCGATCGGTTTTGCTGCACCTGCTATTGCAACAGAAGCCGCGGCGCGTGGTGTTTCCGGCCCTGCGATTTTTAGTCGCACGACAGCAGACGAATCACCGGCGAATGCAGGTGCGTCACTGGCTTTTACTGCTTTTACGCATTGGGGTTATCCTTGCTATTGTCCTGGCATTAGCCCGGCCTCGGTTGATGGGGAACGCTCTAGGGGCCGCTGTGGACCAGCCGGTTGTGGCTGTATTTGTGATGGATACCAGCCCGAGTATGAGTTACGGTCCCGGGGGGGTAACCCGACTGGATCGGGCGTGCATGCGGGCACAAGAGCTTCTTGATGATTTTCCTCCCTCCAGCCGGGTTGCAATTGTGGATGCAAGCGAGATACTTCAAGAACCGTTTGTTTCGGTAAATGACGCACGCGCCCGATTGCAAAAACTGTCGATACGACCTTCTGGTGGAACCATCAACCGTGCCGTCGAACGTGCCTGCGATCTGCTCCACCAAAACCTCCTAAATGGCAAGGATGGCAACGAGGCCGGCCCCCCTTCTCATTTGCTTCTCATTTTCACTGATGCAACGCGTGGAGCTTGGGATCCGCACGGCCCGTCCCCGCACCTCCCCGAGGGCGTGCGACCTCTGCTGTTTGATCTAGGGGTCGCCCGCCCGCACAACCTAGGCATCGAAGCCGTCGAACTCGTGCCGGCTAATGTGGTGCCCGGTCGCCGCTTCGAGGCTCGCGTTCGGCTTCTCGGGACACCTAACGGCCACGAGAACGAACTGATCGCACAGCTGGGCGATGGAACACCGGAACGGCAACCAGTGGTTCTGGTCTCGGGGCAGAAGGAAACGACCGTGAGTTTCGATCTGATGGCTCCTCGTGAACCGGGGCCGTATCCTCTTACATTTCAATTAGCGGCCCGAGACGAGTTGAAGGCAGATGATGTTCGCTATGCAGTGCTTACGGTGCGACGAAAGGCCCGGATGCTTACCCTTCGCCAGGGAGAATCGACGCGATTGTGGGAGCTCGCCATTGATTCGCTTGGGGCCTTTGAAAACACCGTGCGGACTATCGACGAATCGGAACGTGAAACGTTTAGCGACTACTCCGTGATCGCACTGGGGCATCTGCCTCGCGTTCCGGGAACTCTTTGGCATCGCCTGCAAACTTTCGTGCGGGAGGGGGGAGGCCTTGCTATTCTGCCGGCCGGCAATGAGGCCACTCTGGACGACTACCGCGACCCTCGGCTCATGCCCGCACCATTGGAGCGCCTAGCCGAGTTGCCCCCCGATCAACCGCTATATTGGCGTCGTTTCGTCGGTGGACATCCGCTCCTGGAGCCGTTTGCCGCCTGGAGTCGTGAGGCCAACCCAGATTTTGCCCAGGACAATTTGCGTCCCTTTGTGCGTCGCTACTGGCAACTCGGCCCTCTCACCAAGGGGGCGACCGTAGTAGCCGCCTACGAGAATAATCAACCGGCGTTAGTGGAACGCCTGGAAGGTCGCGGTCGGGTGTTGCTGTTTACTACCCCACTGGATGCCCGCCGTCTTGAAGCTACGCGGCTCGATCAATGGACCAATTATTGGCAATATTCGTCCTTCGGACTGGTATTGATCGATCGCTCGACGCGTTATTTAGCCGGAGAAACGGCCGTGAGTCAAACGTCGTTTCGCTGTGGGGTCGAACCAAGCGTGCGAGTACCTAGCCCCTTACTACCACCCTACCGCATCGAGGGACCGGGCCTAAGCAACAGTGAACTCGATGTGAAACCGCCCACGGCGAGTGGCGAGTTAACGCTGCCGCAGGCTCGCCAACCAGGCGTTTATGTTGTCCGTGATGGACGACAGCAAGCGGTAGCTGCTGTCAGTCTGAACATCGCTGGCATGGAATCGGACCTGACCCCGATCGAAGCAGAGGAGTGGGCCGCAGTCTTTGGGCCCAATGCCGTTGTCCGACCGGAATCGAATGCCAATCTTCGAGAGGTGTTAGCGGCTGGATCGGCTCCGCAAGAGTTGCTGCCCTATTTATTACTGATTTTGGTTGTAATTCTAACTCTTGAGGGGCTGTTCGCTAATCGGTTTTATGGTCCCAACGCCGTAACCACGAGGGAGGCTCAAGCAGCATGAATCTGGTCCTCGATCCGGTTTGGCCTTGGGACTGGGTCTGGCAGGTGCTGCGTTCCCTACCGGCGGGTGTCGGCTTTCTGAGCGTAGTCGCCGCGGTAGCATTAGGGGGACTAGCCGCCTGGTACGCATCGGGTCACTTTTCTCGCCGGACGCTAGGGATCGTGGTGGTAGCATTCCTGGGAGTGTTCATTCTTTTTGCACGACATGCTTATGAACCTGTTGCGGATTCACTGCAGGAGTCTAATTTCCTTCGAGGTCGATTGGTCCTCGGTGCAGTGCTGCTGGTTTTCTTGTTGTTGCTTGTGTTGCCTTTGATGGCCGGACTGTCGGCAGGGAGTTACCTTTGTGCGCCGGTTTCGAGTGGTCGGCGAGGGATTGTACTGACCCTTCGGTTGTTGGTGTTTGGGTTGGTAATGGTGGCATTGGCGCGGCCTGCACTTGGGTGGAGTGAGCGTCGGGAATCGCGATCGGTGGTGCTGCTGGCAGTCGATGCGAGTCAAAGCATGAGGGTTCGTGACGAAGAAGGGGACCGTTCGCGATGGCAAGCGGCGATGGATCAACTAGAAGCGGTACAGCCGTTGATTGAGCGTCTACGCGAACAGGGTACCGAGGTGCAACGGTTTTGCTTTAGTGATCGTACCCACCCCTGGGAAGCCGGTCGCGAACCCGACGGCAACTACACTGACTACGGCGCGTCGCTACGTGAACTGTTTGAAGCACGCGATCCCTCTTTGCCCCCCCGCGCTTTGCTGCTGGTCGGCGATGGCACTGATTTAGGAACGACAGCACTAGCGGAGGCGGGTCGCTGGCGGGCTTTGCCTTGTCCGTTGTATACGTTTGCCTGTGGGAAAGAAAACACATCCCTACGCGTGAAAGATGTGGCTATTACTTCGATAACCACCACCCCCCAGCCGAGTGTGGCGATGAAGGCCCCGTTGAGCATTCGACTGACAGCCGACGCCCGGGGTTATGAGAATCAGCCCATCCAGACAGTTATTTCTCTTGAGGATAAAGCAACGGGTGGGCAACGCGAAGTGATGCGACGTGAAGACCGTTTGCCCCTTTCGACAGGCAACGAGTTGACCCTGATGATCGAAGCTCCAGCGGAGCCAGGCGAATATCGCTTGCGGGTAGAAATGACCCCTGCCGAGGTCGATCCAATCCCAGCAAACAATCAGATTGAAACCTTTGTACAGGTTTCCAAAGAAGGTTTACGTGTTCTTCTCGTCGATCGACCACGTTTCGAGCCAGTCTTCATTGTCGATGCGTTGCGTGGGGCCGGCGTTCAGGTGACACCGTTCTGGATACGCGGAGCTACCGCGTCCGGAACAAAAGACCCCCTGCAACTCGATACCCCGACGCCTTTTGATGTCATCCTGCTGGGCGATCTTGGGGCCACTCAACTGACGCAACTCGACCCAAACTCCCTCCCTCATCTCGCTCGCCTGGTCGGTCGCGGCTCGGGATTGCTTCTTTATGGTGGCTACAACAGCTTTGGACTGGATTGGAAGGGGACACCTTTGGAGCCGATGCTCCCCATCGAGCTTGGTCGATCGTATCGGCGATCAGGCGATCCTGCCCGTCAAGAAAGAGACGATCGGCGCC
>JBDNDE010000039.1:0-20319 GCA_046719305.1 Gemmataceae bacterium
CGATCTTAGCTCGATGCTTAAAGGGCGAGTCCCAATACTCGTTCTCCCCGTGCCCGAAACTAACCCTCCGCCCCGATGTGACACTACTGCACCGGGCAGAGCCGCTCGCTGTTGCCGATGCCAAGTGGAAACGCTGGCCCCTAGAACCGGCTGACCTCTACCAAGCCGTGACGTATGCCACTGCGTTGAATCTCGATGCGGCTTACCTGATCTATCCGGGAAGGCGACGACCCGAGAGCTTGACGTTGGGCCGCCTCCAAGTGCATCGTCTTAGCTTGGAAGTATCGGGGCCATTGCCACGCTGCCAGCGTTCGGCTCAGCGTTTGCGGCAGCAGGTCAAGGGGCGATTGCGCCGTCGTAGGTTCTAAGGCCGTTCTGCCTGCTGGTGTTTTTCCGACAGGTAAGCCCGTTCTGGTCTGGCCCCTTCCCAGCCATCTATTACCACGTCATAATGCAACCGGAGGGTCCGCGCTATGGCCGAGTTAGCGTTTGGTGAGTTGATCAAGCGAGTACGTCAAGGCGACGATCACGCTGCCGCCGAACTCGTTCGCCGCTACGAACCAGTCATCCGTCGCGCGGTGCGTTTTCGCCTAACCGATCCGCGGTTGCGGCGAACCTGTGATTCGATGGATGTCTGCCAATCGGTGTTGGCCTCGTTTTTCGTGCGGGCCGCCTCGGGCCAATATGATTTGGAATCCCCGGAGCAATTGTTGCGTCTGTTGACCACTATGGCGCGGAATAAGCTACTCAACCAGGCCCGCCAGGAACACGCCGCACGCCGCGATAATCGTCTCGTGGCCGAGGATCTCGCCCAGCAAGAGGTGGCCGCGACGGCTCCCTCGCCGCCACAACAGGCGGAGGCCCGCGAGATGCTGGCGGAAGTGCATCGGCGGCTGACGCCCGAGGAACGCCAACTAGTCGAACTGCGCAACCAAGGCCACGACTGGAACAGCATTGCCGCTCAAGTGGGGGGCAATGCAGCGGCTCTACGGCAAAAGTTACATCGTGCCCTGGAACGGCTCAGCCGGGAGTTCGGCCTGGAGAGCGGCGACGATGAATGAACCTCCCCGTCCGCCGACCCTCACGGAGGTGTTGTTGCGACAGCGTCGAGCCTGGCAGTTGGGGCAACGGCCAACGATCGAAATGCTTTTACAAGCCTATCCGCATCTGAAAACGGATCCGGATGCGTTGCTCGATCTGATCTACAACGAAGTAGTCCTACGCGAGCAAATCGGCGAACACCCCACTCTAAACGACTACTTGCCGCGTTTTCCCGATTTGGCCGAGCAACTTCGGATGCAATTTGAACTGGACGCGGCCATGACGGTTTTGCGTCCGCAAGCGGCCGAGTCGCCTGAGGTGCAACCTTCGACAGTCCGCACACACCATCGCTCCGACGACACGGCCGAGCCATTGCCTCGGTTAGAGGGGTGCGATCTACTGGATGAATTGGGGCGCGGTGCGATGGGGATCGTCTACCGTGGTTGGCAACGAGCGGCCAAACGCCCCGTTGCAGTCAAGCTGTTGCCCCCCGATGTGCCCCTGGGCCGGGTTCGCAATGAAGTTCAAGCCGTTAGTCGATTGCATCACCCCAACATCGTGGGCGTCTATGAAGTCAAGGAGCATGAAGGCCGTACTGCTCTGGTATTTGAATATGTGGAATCGGGCAACTTGGCTCAAAAGCTGGCCGGCAAACCGGTGGCCCCGACCGAAGCGGCTCATTTCGTCGAGGTGTTAGCGCGGGCGATGGAGTATGCCCACACACGCGGCGTGATCCATCGCGACCTGAAGCCGTCGAATATTTTGCTCTCCGGCGGCCCTGATGCTCCGTTGTCGCGTTGTACCCCCAAGATCAGCGATTTCGGTCTAGCCAAACTCATCGAAGATAGCCCCCACTTGACTCGCACCAGCGATATTCTGGGCACCCCGTCCTATATGGCTCCCGAGCAAGCTAGTGGAGCCGTCCGTGAGGTGGGGCCGGCGGCCGATCTGTATGCCCTGGGGGCGATTTTATACGAGTGTCTCACTGGTCGACCGCCATTTCTGGGCCAAGGCATGCTCGACACGCTGGAACTGGTGCGGACACAAGAGCCTGTGCCGCCCCGCGAACTGAACCCTAGCGTACCGCGCGATCTAGAAATCATCTGTTTGAAATGCTTGCACAAGCTCCCTCATCGCCGCTACACCTCGGCTGGCGAGTTGGCCGATGACCTGCGCCGCTTGCAAGCCGGCGAACCGATTCGCGCTCGGCCGGTGGGATTGCTCGAACGGATGTGGAAAGCGGCACGGCGTCGGCCCTTGACCGCTACCTTTGTCGGCTTGAGTTTCTTAGTCACAGCCGGATTACTGCTCGGAACGGTGGTGGTGGGCCAGATGCTGCGAGCCGAACGTGATGTGGCAGTGCGACAGGCCCGTGAATTGCAACAACGTCTCACGGAAACCCGTTCGCTGCTTTACACAGCCGAATTGCTGCGGGTGGCGGCCCTGCGAGATTCCGACCCAGCTGCAGCCCTACGAAGACTAGAAGACCCGCGTGTCTGTCCGCCCGAACTGCGGTGTTTTTCCTGGCAACTGCTCTGGCGGCAATGCCATCCGTATCGCTCTATCGAGCGGGAACTAAGCTCGCCTATCCGAGCCGCCGCTTTGACCAGCAACGGCGAAATGGTAACCCTTGATCAGGCTGGCCGGGTACAAATCGGTCCCCAGACGAGCATCGGTACCTGGGCCGAGGCGACCTTGCTGAGTGTCGCCCCCAAAGCTACGACACTTGTGTTCGGCCAACCCACCGGACGCATCTACTGGTACGATCAGTTCGACCGACAAAGCGGCGACTGGAACCTGGATCGTCCGTTGGGCGGCTTGGCCCTCCAGAGCGATGGTCGCATCGTGGCCATCAACGGTGGCCAGATTGGCAAAGCGGGAACGCTGTCGTTGCACGAGTCACGGACCGGCAAACGACGTCGCATCTTCAAGGAGCCGACCAATCCACACTCGCCGGTAGTCTTTTCGACCGATGACATCTGGGTTGCATGTGCCTTGCAAGATGAAAGTATCCAAATATGGGACACCCGAACTGGAAGTCCACTGGTCACATTGACCGGCTTTGACGCTCCGATCACTGCTATGGCCTTTTCTCCTCGTGCGACGCTTTTCGCCGCTGGGGCGAGCGATGGGGTAGTTCGGCTCTGGGATCTAAACACCGGCCGTGAACGCGAGCGGCTCTCCGGCGAAATCGGCGTGGTACACGCACTGGCTTTTCATCCCACCCGAGCAGTCTTAGCCGTGGCCGGACAGGGGCGTCACGGCGACGAGTTTCCCTGTGATCTGCAACTTTGGGACTACAACGACCGTCGTACTTCCGAGCCGTTGCGTGCCCATGGCGGCACCGTGGCCGTTGGCTTCGTTGATGAGGGGAGTTTCTGGACGGCTGGGGCCGATCGCACCGTCAAACACTGGGATTTTCCCGCCCCGCGGAGCCGAACCCCCTTGCGTGGCGTCGTAGCCGATGCCCCCTTGATCACCTGTGGGCCGCAGCATTTAGCCTGGTTGGCACGGCGAGCCGGCGAGCCGGAAACGCTAGTGGTGCAGGATCTCGCTCAGGGCAGCCGCCGCTTGCTGCGTTCTCCGGGTCGCACTCTCCGCGCGCTGGCTCTACCCAGCGACGCACGCTTCGTAGTCAGCGGCAGCGGCAACCTCGGTGAACCCGGTGAACTGTTAATCTGGGATGTTCAACTCGGCCGGCCGATTCAGTCCTTGCCGGGCCACCGTAGCGCTGTGGTGGCGGTGGCCTGTGCCGCCGATGGGTCACGGGTAGTAAGCGGTTGCCAGGACGGCACCCTACGCAGCTGGCGATTGGAGGGGGGGCGGTTGCTCTGGGAATACGTGCTGGAGCAAGCCCCACGAGCCATTGACTATCAGAACGATCGCGTGCTGATCCTCGGAGAACGTCAGTTGTTATGGTTTGACGAAGGCGGGCGTCTCCAGGCTCGATTCGCCTTGCCCCATCCAATGCGCTATCTGGCGGCCAACGCTTCAAACTGGTATGTAGGCGGTGATCAAGGGGTATGGTTCGGTCGCTTCGACGTTGCCACCGAGCCTATCCGGCTGGATGCTAACACCCGTGACGTGACCTGTCTGAGCCTCAGTCCGGAGAGCCAGACCCTCGCAGTGGGTACTGGCCGGAGTGTTCATCTGTGGGATTTATCCAGTCAACAAGAACGACTGAGCCTGAGCGGGCACAACGGCGGGGTCCGCTGGGTGGGTTTCTGTACCGGGGGGCTTCTGAGCCTCTCCCAAGACAGCATCCTACACAGCTGGCCCAGCCGCTAAGGCAGTGTAGGAGGTCGTTCTTGTTCAACCAGCTGACCCGATTAAGCAGTCAGGATCTTCGTGGTTAAATAATCTGTCGGATCGGCTCGGCTCCTTCTACGCCGACGAGTTTTTGATCCAGGCCGTTGTAGAAATAGGCCAGGTGGTTGGGGTCCAGGCCCATTTGGGTTAAAATTGTTGCATGCAAGTTTTTGACATGAAAACGATCTTTGATAGCATTGGCCCCTAGCTCATCTGTCTCGCCGACGCTTACGCCTCCTTTGACTCCACCACCGGCCAACCACATGGTGAAACCGTAGGCATTGTGGTCGCGGCCACTGCCGACGGCGTACTCTGCTGTGGGTTGTCGGCCGAACTCGCCGCCCCAGACCACCAACGTCTCGTCGAGCAGTCCGCGTTGCTTGAGGTCTTTGAGTAGGCCGGCGATCGGCTTGTCGGTGTTACCGGCATGTTTGGAGTGGTTCTTGACCATGTCGGTGTGGGCGTCCCAGTTGTCATCGTTGTGCGCGCCGCCGGAATAGATCTGAATAAATCGCACGCCACGCTCTACCAGCCGCCGTGCTAGCAGGCACTTGCGGCCGAAATCCTCGGTGCGTTTTTCGTTGATGCCGTAGAGTTCCAAGGTTTTGGGTGATTCCTTGCGGAGGTCCACGGCTTCGGGAGCGGCGGCCTGCATTTTGTAGGCCAACTCGTAACTGGCGATGCGGGCAGCCAATTCGCTATTGTCGGAGCGTGGCTCTAGATGCTCCAGATTCTTTGCCTTCAGGCGGTCGAGTAACTTCCGCTGGGCGGTCGGAGTCATGCCCGCAGGCAGATCGAGATTATGGATCGGCGTGCCACTAGCCTGGATCACCACGCCCTGATAGGCAGCGGGCATGTAGCCCGACGACCAGTTTTTCGGGCCACTGATCGGACCGCCGGTCTTGTCGAGCATGACCACAAAGCCGGGCATGTTCTGGTTGACGCTCCCTAGGCCGTAGGTCACCCACGATCCCAAGCACGGATGCCCGCTGAGAATCCGCCCGGAATTCATCATCAACATCGCGCTTCCGTGAATCGGGCTGTCGGCATACATCGAGTGGATGAAAGCAATATCATCGACACAACTGCCCACATGCGGAAATAGATCGCTGACCCACTTGCCACATTTGCCGTAGCGTTGAAACGACCACTTCGGCCCGACAATCCGGCCCTGATTGCGATGCCCGGCCCGGCCGAAGGTCTTAACCGCAATCGTTTTGCCATCCAACGGATAGAGCTTCGGCTTGTAGTCAAAGGTATCGACCTGGCTCGGCCCACCATACATGAACAGAAAAATCACGCTCTTGGCTTTAGCCGGGAAATGGGGCTTCTTGGGGGCCATCGGGTTGATGGCCGGGTTGGTGGCCTGGCTACTGCCCCGGACCTGCTTAGCGAAGAAACCATCAGCCGACAGCAAGCCGGTAAGGGCCAATCCGGTGAAGCCGCCCCCCGTTTCCCAGAGGAACTCACGACGAGTACGGCCACAGAATTGTGAGGTATGCATGGGAGGACTCCGACGGGAAGAACCAGGTGGGTGACTTCCTAAACAATCTTTACTATACCCAATTCTTCCTGTCGAGCAAGAGCCAGCCCAGCAGAATTCCTACCGTGCCGTACCCCTCAAGCTTTTCTCTCATGCGTGGTGACTCGCCTTGGTTACTCGCTCGGGTCCTAGGTCTGTGTCGCGCTAACCAACTGCCCCCCTTCGGGTTCCCCTTGACCGTTTTTGCCTGGCCGAGTATGACCGTTATCACGACTGGGACGCACTTCCCGTGGATTCATTTTGCATCCCGGCCGATGACTGACTCGTCGGTCTTCCAAGGAGCAGGAGAGTCGAACAGTGAAGAAGACGGTACTTGTGATGGCGGGGGCAGCGGTGTTGGGCCTCGCCGTCTTCATCAGCAGCCAAGTGACGGCCCAGACGCCGGGCAACTCGGCACCCACCAATAGGAGTCGGGTTGCCCTGCTCAACTTGACCTATGTGGTGAAAAACTACACTAAGTTCAAAACCTTCCAGGAAGAACTCAAGGCCGCCGTTGATCCCTACCAGGCCAAGGATACCGCCTGGAAAAAAGAAGGCGAAGCCTTGGTCAAGGAATCACAAGCTCCCGGCACTACCCAGCAGAAGCGTGAAGAGATCGAGACGAAGCTCAAAGACCTACAACGCAAAATCGAGGACAACAAAGTTGAGGCCAGCAAGATCCTCAACAAAAAGCAGGGGGAGCAACTCAAGATCCTTTACAACGATATCCGCATGGCTGCTTACCGCTATGCCGCTGCTCATGGCATCGACATGGTGCTTCATTACAACGATGCCATCACCGAAGCCGACTACAACAGTGAACCAAACATTAGCCGCAAGATGCAGGCCGGCGCTCTAATGCCCATCTACATGGCTAAGGGGGTTGATGTCAGTTACGAAATTGTCCAAGCGCTCAACCAGGCTGCCGCTAACTCGGCTCCCGCTCCGGCTGGTGGCCGCTAAGCTTACTGGAGGATGGCGTTACCCGGTCGGTGGGGACAGGCCGGGTAAGGCAGTACCATCAAGTCCCCTCCGCCCAAGAAGAAATCGAACACCAGACTTCATCAGGCGAATCGAGGAACGATCGTGAGACGCCACTCCTACCGTGCCCAACGCACGCTGTGCCGGGCTGCCGAGGTTGTTGGGCCGGGCATGCTCACCGGCCGAATGATTCACGCACGGTTTGTGCCAGCGGCGGCATCAACAGGAGTGGTGTTTGTTCGCCGCGATTTGGCGGGCCACCCGCGAATCCCAGCACATATTAGCCGGGTCAGTGGGACCACCCGTCGCACGACCCTAGGCCGTGATCGCGTTTCGGTCACACTGGTCGAGCATGTCTTAGCTGCCTTGTCCGGTCTTCGCATTGACAACTGCTTGGTCGAACTGGATGGTCCCGAACCGCCGGGATTGGATGGCTCTGCGGCCGCCTTCGTCGCTGCTCTGGAAGAGGCTGGCATCCAGACACAAACCGCTTTACGCTCGGTCTGGCAGGTTCAGGAGCCATTGAGCGTTCGCAGTGCCGGCGCCATCCTCACGCTGCACCCACCGAGTCAACCGGGCCTGCATCTCAGCTATTTCCTGGATTACGGCCCCTATTCGCCCATCGCTCGCCAGGTTCATACTCAGGAACTTTTGCCGCGCTGTTTCGCACGCGAGTTGGCCCCCTGTCGGACCTTCGTCCTGGAGAGCGAAGCGGCCGCACTTCGCCATGCGGGACTGGGTACCCACCTGACGGAACGAGATCTGCTTGTGTTTGGATCCCGAGGTCCGATCGGCAACGCACTGCGTTTTGCCAACGAGCCGGCTCGACACAAGGTACTCGATATGGTGGGCGATTTATCGCTTCTGGGTGTTGATTTGTGTGGTCATGTCGTCGCCTACCGCAGTGGCCACCCCTTGAATGTTGAACTGGCAGAAGTGCTGCATCGCCGATTGGTCGCTGCCCTCAGCCGAGTGGCAGCCTGAGCCACGGATGGCTCCACAAAGCAAAAGAGGTTCACGGATGAAGCTCCCCGTAGCGGTGATAGGTGTCGGCCATCTAGGCAAAGAACATGCTCGTATTCTGTCGCATTTGCCTGATGTGGAATTGATCGGTGTAGTCGATCCTGATGTTGCACAGGCTCAATCGGTCGCACAACGCCTAGGCACGCGTGCCTTTGAAGACTATCGCCCGCTGCTTGGCCGGGTGCAAGCTGTTGTGGTGGCAGCACCCACCGCCTACCATCACGCTATCGCCTGTGATCTGCTGCGTGCGGCAATCCCTCTCTTAGTGGAAAAACCGCTGGCTAACTCCCGCGATCAAGGCGCGGAGATGGTCGCCCTGGCTCGCCGTCACAACGTCTTGTTGCAGGTTGGTCACATCGAACGCTACAACCCCGCCTATGAGGAACTGCTTCGCCAACACCTCATACCGCGTTACATCCGCTGCGAACGGCTCGGTGGTTTCACTGGCCGCTCTGGCGATGTCGGCGCAGTCCTCGATCTGATGATTCACGACATTGACCTGATTCTGAACCTTCTCGGTGAGCCGGTTCACCGCGTCGAGGCGATCGGGGCCACGGTCCTGGGCGGGCATGAAGACCTCGCTCAGGCTCGCCTCAGCTTCCCAAGCGGCTGCGTGGCGGATCTGGCCGTATGCCGCGTCAGCCCTGAGGTCCGGCGGTCTATGCATCTAATTGGCGTCCAAGGGGCGGCGACAGTCGATTGGGCCAGCAAATCGCTGTGCGTTTATCGGCCGACACATGAATTGCACGGAGTGGATTCACGGCGGCTTTCACCGGAACGGGTGGCAGATCTGAAGGCAAACTTGTTCGGGAAATATCTTGCTACTGAAACCATCGAGTGTTCGACTCATCATGCTCAGGACCAACTCACACGAGAACTAAGAGAGTTTGTCGATTGTGTGCGAACTGGTGCCCATCCGCGCGTCGATGGGGTCGCCGGTCTGGCGGCGTTGGAGGTGGCCAGCCGCGTCCTGGATGCTATTCACGTTCGCGAGGTCCGCCGAGCGGCCTGAGCGGTGCGCTGTTCTACTGTCTGTTTTTTAGCCCGACACCGCTGGCCCTACTCGGGTGAGTCTGGGGGGCGTTGCTTGCCCGCAGCTAAGTACGCTTCGCGTCCGGCGGCGTATTCCTCCGCGTTGATGGCTTGCATCTCGCCATCGAACAACTTTTTCAAATAGGGTACGCACCAGCCGCATCCCGTTCCTGCACCGTTGCATTGTGACAGTTGACTGGCAACGCGCGGCCGCTCCAAACGGATGAAGTTGAGCAACTTCCGCCGCGTGACATGAAAGCAATAACAGATCCGTGCGTCGTCGTTCATGCGATTGGCCTCCTGCGGCTATTTTAGCCTTTCGGGCCGCTCTGCGGTCTGGGCAAGCGACCCTATTCCGCTACACCGACCAAGTGCCAGCCGACTTCCGGCTAGCCAATCTCTGCTCAATCGAGTGCAATCATGATTGAAGTGCGATTTTCCTGTCTTTGGGTGTTGTTGGCCGTGGCTGTCGTGCGTTCGGCAGATCCCGAACCGACCCCGCCTCCATCGGAAGAGATGCTCAAGAAATGGAGCGGTCTGTCGGCTGTAGTCGTCGGCAAGCTCACCGAGGTAATGGCCGGCCCGGTTGCGCCGTCGTTTCCACCGCTGTACAACCACCGTCTGACCGTCGATGTCGAGCAGGTGCTGGTCGGCAAGCTGAACAACGGCAAGCAGACGTTTAGCCACACCGTTCGTCAACCAGACGAGCCGACCTTTCCCAAGGGCAAAAAGGTGATTCTTGGCATGCGTGATATGCGCGGCACTAATGTGGCTGTGATTGTCAACGAGTTCGACGAGAAAACCCTCAAGGAGATTCGTGCGGTGCTGGCAGTACCCCTGGGCTGGACAGTAAGCAAGGGCAAGTGGCGTTCGCCGTGGGCCTCGCTGGGCCAGGAGTTTTGGCCTGCCGGCTTCAAAGGGAGCGGTGGCCCAATCTGTTCGGCAACGGGACGGCCTGCGTTGATGGTTGGTCCGGGCGTTGAATTCTCCGTCGAAGCGGTGCCGCCGAAGGTCAAGTTCGAGTTCCGCAACCCCGATGGGGATGGCCTGTACAAGATCACCCTCACCAACTCCACCAAGCAAGCCATCATGGTGCCGGCCTTGTTGACGGATGGCAAAGCGATCCGCTGGGCCGAGAGTCTGGTCATCGTTTGTCAGAATGTCGCCTATCCTCTGCCCGGAGCGAAACCGTTACCAGCCGAGACGAAATCGCTGACGCTTGAGCCTGGGGAAAGCGTTTCCACCGTGGTCAATGCCTTGAGCCTGCATGGGCCGGAGTGGCCGCGGGGCGGCTATCGGATCGAGCTGACGTTTGCCTTGGGTGAGCGTAGCGTGACCAAATCGTTGTATTATTTCAGCAAGCACCACGATCCGTTACGCGAAGCCGCCCAGGCCCCGTTTAAGAAGAAGTGAGCATAAGCAAGAAAAAGTAAGCAGAGAATCGGCTTGAGCGGTTCTGGACCTTGGGCAGTAAATTGGGCCGCATTGCTTTGGCGTGGTTGTCAGCCTCAGACCGGACCCACCGAGGGGCATCCTCGGGTGATCCAGGAGATCGTGGCCTAGTGGCCGTTGTTGTGGCTCAGGGAGTCATCGCCAATGTTTTCCGCAACGAATCCGAATGCCGAGCCATCTGCGGCAGAGCTACCCGATCGACCGCTGACCCTGCCGATCTTGGTGGCTGGCTGGAGCTTACCACTTAGTGTCCGTACGCTTTTGTGGCTAGCCTCGGCGGTGGTGCTGCTGATCCTCTGCGGACGTTTTTTGCGCGGCGATCGGTTCGAGCCATGGCAATGGCTATGGTTGACGCTGCCGTTCGGCATGGTCGGCTTGTTTTTGCTTGGTTGGCGTCGTAGCACTTGGTTAGAGATCGGCCGCGAGGGGTTCTCGCTGCGGCGGGCCAATGGGGAGCACTGCTACTTCCGAGACGATCAAGTCGGCGAGATTACCTGGCAGAGGCGAGCCAGTTTCGATTTTGGATCTGATGCCGAACGGTATGACATTCATCTGGTGGTGCATCTGACGCAAGGCCTGCGACAGCTGAGGTGGCGTTATCGCAATCGCCCCGAAGCTCCGCTTGCCCTGGATGCATTCCTGCGTCGCTTGATCAACAACTTGGCCACGAGGACCCTGGCTCAGTTGCCGCAGGGCGGCCGCCTCGATGGCGACAACTGGCACCTCGACGCTCAGGGCTTGCATTATCGTGGTCAGGTCATGCCGTTATCGCGTTTGAGCGTCTGGGGCGTCCTGTACGGCCGCTTGCGTATCTATCTCGACGACCAGGCGGAGCCGTGGGCCACTTTGCCCGCTCAGCGGCGAAATGTCTACGTGCTGGAGCGGGTCTTAGCCATCGCCGGCAAACCAACTTCGACTACAGAGCAATCCCTTCGCGGCCATCTAGGGCGGCATCTCCATTCGCTCATCAGTCGCGATTGGATTCATCTCCTGACCACCTGGCCGTTTGCTGGACTGAGTCTCTTTTTGGCCACGGGAGCCTATTTCAACGGCTGGAAAATGTGGGGCTTTCATCTCGGAGCCACGATCTTTGCCCTGGGAGCTCTGTGGTGTTTCTGGCTGGGCGTATATAGCATTCTCTCGCGGCTGGAGCTTTACGAGCGGGGCGTAACCCAACCGCGACGGGGGCGCACCCTGCGTTACGATCAACTGGCCGCCGTGCAAGCTAATCGCAGCCTGAGCCGGCTGACGCTGCATCCCCGCGATTCGTCGCAAACGCCGATCCGGTTTTGGGCTACCGCCGCCCCCGGACATCGAGATAATCTGTTGCTGTTGCGCCTGATGGTGCAGCCGCTTGCCTCGCAATGGTTGCAGCAATTGCGGACGGCGGGCCTGCTGCCTTGGACAGGCCGGCTGATTTTTCATCACAACGGCTTAGAGGTGCTGTCGGCTCCCTGGTTAGGTTCGCCTACGGGGCAGCGAGTGCCCTACGCCTCGGTGGCGATGGTCGAGCAACCCTATCAAGTCCATTTTTTTGAAGTGGCCTCGCAACGGGTTTTGGGCAGCGAACGCTACCACACGCCCAATTTCTTCGTCGGTTGGTTGCTGCTGGAATGGCTGAGCCAACGACCTGACTGGATTACCTCCAGTGAACTGACTCAGACCGCGCTGCCTGTCGAACTAGATCAGCGATCGCAGCATGTCCAGCCAGCGGAGCATCGCTAAGTTATCCCTCACCACGAGAAATGCCCTTTGCTGTCCTAGGAGGAATCGATGGCTCTACCAGATGCTCCACTGCCATTGCCCTCTGGTAGCAAACCGCTCACCAAACCGATTCTCGTGGGCGGCACCCTGACCAGCGGTTGGGTGGTGGTCCCGAGTTGCTTTCTCTTGGCCGCCGGTTTTATGGTTCTGAACGGTATCGTTCGCAAAGAGTGGCCGCTGGTTACGATTGCCCTCTCGGCAATGCCGGTTCTAGGCGGCATCACGTTACTGGCAGCGCTGGTGCAACTGGCACGGCGGCGCTGGTTGGAGGTCACTTTAGATGGCTTTGTACTCACGAGACGTGATGGCAGCCGTGTGGTGTACAACGATCAGCAAATCGTGGCTCTTGCCCAGCAGACGATTCCCAATCGCTTGGGGAGTGTCAAACGCCGAGTAGTTTTAGAAGTGCAAAACAACGAGCGACTCCAACGGATCGAGTGTTTCTATGTCCTAAAGGATGGAGAAGTCGATTCCTTGAATCCGCTGGTGGATCGGAACATGCGAGCCCTGATCCAACGCACTCAGGCGGCCCTGGCCCAAGGGGCTGGCCTCGGGGGGGATGGTTGGTACTATGATCACAAGGGACTCCACATCCAGCGCGGCCCTGTGATTGGTGTGTATCCGATCGAACAGTTAACCTACGTGGCGTGGTTCAACGATCAGATCCAGATTTATCGCGATCAAGAGTTTCGACCGTTTTTCTCAATTCCGCAAGGCTCTCGCAATGCCGATGTGTTGGCACACCTCCTCTGGGGCCAGATGCAGACACGCCCCGGGTTGAATGATCCGATCCACACGCATCCACTAGGCCGATGGATGTACACATTTAAGAACCGAGATGCGTTCATTGGCTCAATAATATCAATTTTATTTATATGTGGATTTGTTCTGTCAAATTTCTCCTTGCGGAACCGCCTCGGGACGGAGTTTTTTCTCCTGTTGCCCTTGTGCCTACTGGGCGCTACGCTAGGGCTATGGCTGATCTGGCGCGGTTGGACGATGCAGTTGGATTACCACCAATTTGGACTGTGCCAGCCGAATCGTCAACGCTTGCTGCCTTTCGAGCAGATCGAGGCGATGACTTGGTCAACGGATTGTACTTCAATTCGTTTCGAACCACTCCCGGGTGACGCAAGCCAACAGATTAACTACCAGGTGAACTTTCCGTTGTTTCATTTGAATCTGATCGTCATCCGCGACTACATTGCCAGCCTGATTGCCAAACGGTGGTGGCAGCGATTGAGCGAACGGCAGTCAGTCCGCTGGACGAAGCGGCTGGTGTTTCACTCAGAGGAACTGGAATATATCCCCCAAAAGACGCTTCTTGGAAGCAAGGATCCACAGCGGGTGCCGTATCAGCAACTCTCGTTCTACTTATTTGTCGATCGTATAGATTTGTATGTGCAAGGGCAGTCCAAGGTAGCCATGCAGCAGACAACCGAAGCGCGAAATTTTTACCCCGGGCTAATGGTCCTCTACGGGATCTACTCGACCCTGCAGCAACTTGGCTCCGAACAGGCCGCAAGCAACTCGCTGTTTACTTCTCGTGAGTTGCTCACGAGCGATGAGCGAATCCGTGGAGCTTAAATACCACGCCGGTTGGCCCAGAAGCTGAGGTCGCCTCCCTGGCTGCAGTCGGTGATATTTGGCACGACGCTAGGCGGGGGGTGGTGCCTACAATGCTCGCAGGAGGAACGCATGCCATGAAACTGCGGGTGTACAACCAGGCTGGGCAACTAGTACCGATCGAAGGACAAAAACTCGTCCTGAGTGACGAACAATGGCGGGAGCGGCTCACGCCAATGCAATACACCATCACTCGACGCAAAGGCACCGAACGAGCCTTTTGTGGTAACTTGCTCGACAACAAACGCGCGGGGGTGTATGTGTGTGTTTGTTGTCGGCTGCCGTTGTTTTCCTCGGCGGCGAAGTTCGATTCCGGTTCAGGGTGGCCGAGTTTCTTCCAGCCAATTGCTGCCGAGAACATAGCAACGGAGATGGACTTCGGTTATGGCATGCGGCGGGTAGAAATTCTCTGTGCCCGCTGTGATGCCCATTTAGGCCACGTTTTTCCCGATGGGCCGCCTCCTACTGGAGAGCGGCACTGTGTGAACTCCGAATCGCTTGAGTTCGTGGACGAAACCGAACTGGCTCGGCTGGCTGATCCTGCGGCCGAGATGGCGTGAGGCAGTTCAGGCAGCCGCCCGGGTTTGCTGGGTCAGGGCGAGTAAGTGGTGAGCCAAGGTTTCCAGCGAAAACGGTTTCTCGAAAAACCGATCGGCCCCGAAAGCAAGCAAACTTTCAATGCTGTAGCATCCCGTGTGGGCCGACATGAACACGACTTTGGCATTCAGGCCGACATCACGGAGGCGAGTTAGGGTGGCAGGCCCATCAAGGATCGGCATATGAACATCTAGTAAAACTAAGCGAATGTCCGATCGGTGCATTTGATAAAGATTTACAGCCTCATAGCCGGAGTCGGTCGCAAAAGCAGTAAACCCTAGACGTTCGCAGAGCAGTTGCAGGACTTGTCGGACCGCCGGTTCATCCTCGACGATCAAGACCGCGCCACGGCAGGTATCCATGAGAGCTTCCTTTCTCGGATGCAGGCCAATCATCCATTCGTGGACGGCTTGCTCACCGTAATGTAGCTAAGCAGGCCTGTCAAGAGCCTTGTCCCTTGGCCAGCCGGCTGGGGACTCAAAAGCATATTAAGCTGAGATGACGGTAGAAAACCACTCCTCGTCCAGGGCGATTTCAGCAGACCTTGGCTCCTTTAGCCTCCTACTGGGGATGCAATCGCTCGTTCTCTTGCATTCAGCTTAGCCAGCCGCGCCCTACTTGCTTCGGTTGGCAGATGTTCTCCGGTCATCGCCTCGCACCGGATTAGTTTCTTGTCGTTGCCCATGGTCACGAAACCACCATCGACGCCAATAGCTACCCGATTAGCTTCTGCAACCATAAGCTTCTGCAACGACGTACCAGCCGACGAGACCCCGGCCCGGCAACGGCCGAGCTTGTACCGCGAGGCGGTGGCAGTCGGTTGGCGAAGCAGAGGCAGTTGCTCGGCGAGTAAGGGGGAGGCTATCCTACCCCTTGACGAGTGTGCCTCTGATCCACAGCCTAGGGGGGCCTTTGCTCTTAACGTTGGATACGGTGCCGTTGTGCAAGCAGGGATACAACCCCGAAGTGCTGCGCTTGCCGTATTTGCAACCAGTAGCCATCGCCACATTGTCATCGCCACAGACCTCGGCAAGGTGACATCAGGCCGTTGGTTTGTGACGGCGGAGCCTGGGGAACGGGGCAAGGGTCGGCAGTGGGGTTGCATCGGAGTAGGGTGTCCCTGCTAGATTTGGGGGCAACTGCAGGGGATGCTCAGCGATGTGCTAACGAGTCTGTCGGTCGATCCCCTGTGGTGGGTATGCGAAAGAGATTCGACACTGACTTTGTGAGTTTGTAGATTAGGGTTAGTTTTCACTTACCCATCCGTCTGCTGCGTGAGGATCGGCTTTAACTCCTTTTCCCCCTTTTGATAGAGGACGCCTTTTATGCGTTCGTTGTGTCTTGCCCTCTCATTGGGCCTCGTTTCGCTGTTGCCCGCTCAGGATCCAGCCCAACCCGCGGCGGGGTTGGTCCCGGCAGTGCGTGTCGTCCCCGCAGATCACGCTGCGGTTAGAGCAGCTACACCTAAGACCACCCCGGCCCAGGACCACGCTGCTGCTCAGGGAAGCCACATCAAGGAAGCGTCGATACCAGTCAAGAGCACCGACGGAAAACTGCGTCTACAAACCCTCACGGTGGACCCGGCTGGTCGCGTTCTCGGTTTGGTTGCACCGCCACGCACTTATGGGGTCTCGACCGCCAAGGCCAGTAGCGAGGTTCAGATATTCAGCCCCGAGGGCAAGTTACGACACACCGTGCCGGTTTCGTTCCATGCCCACTGCATCAACACCGACGCCCAGGGCACCATTTACGTGGCCGGTGAGGGCAAGGTGGCCAAGTTCGACAAGGACGGTAAGCTGTTGGTCCAGAGCGAGTTGCCCCATCTGAAGAAGTTGCTGGCCGACACCGAGGGGATCCGCAAAGAGGCACAAAAGCAACTCGACGAACAGAAGAAGAGTTTCGAGGCCAGCGTCAAGCGATTCGAAGAGATGCTCAAGAAGCTGCGAGAGATTCCCGAGGAGAAGCGGACCGCGCTGCAGAAGAACCAACTCAAGCAGTATGAACAGATCGTCCAAAACCTGGACCAGACTCGCAAATTTTACGAAGCTCGCAAAGTCGATGACCTCGTTGGGCAAACCCTCGCCCGGTTGCGGGTCATCAATGGCATTGCTATCTCGAAAAGAGATGTGTTCATTGCCTGCGGCGAAGCCAAGGGATTCGGCTATGCCGTCTGGCGGATGACGCCAGACTTCAAGGAGGCCAAGGAGATTCTCAGCGGGCAGCGTGGCTGCTGTGGCCAATTCGACATACAGGTCAACGGCGAGGAGTTGCTGATCGCCCAAAACACGATGCACGCCTGGGTACGCTACGACCGTGAGGGCAAGGAGATCGCCAGGCATGGCAAGCGGGGCCAAGACACCGATCCGGAATGCTTCGGTGGCTGTTGCAATCCGATGAATTTACGAGCCAACGCCCAGGGAGAGGTATTCACTGCAGAGAGTGAAGGTATCATCAAGCGTTACTCGTCCAAGGGCGACTTCCTAGGCACCGTGGGGTATGCTCCCCTGACGGGCGGCTGTAAAAACGTCGGCATCGGTGCCTCACCGGATGGCTCACGCGTCTACTTCTGCGACCAGCCTGGCTCGGCCATCCTCATTCTGGCCAAGAAGGCCAAGTAACGCTGGCCTGTCCTTTCAGCTACAATGAGCGATACGCTCGGTGATCTCCGCCAGGCGTATCGTCTTTTGTTTCGTTTGTTATGGCTGGTTGGGAGAAGTGTTCATGCTGCTCGCTTTCGGCTCTCAGACTTTGGCGATTGAATTGGCCGACGACCAGCGGGTGACGCACCATCGCGGCCCTGCGGCACTGGCCGATCTTCATGCTGCCACTCTGGCCGCCTTGGAAGAGCCGTTCGACTTTCCGGCGTTACGCCAAGCGTTAACCCCCGATGACCGCATCGCCTTGCTAATCGGTGACGACCTGGAGGCGATCGAACCGCTGCTTCGAGCAGTGCGGGAAACGCTGCAAAGCGCTGGGATCGCCCCAGAGGCCATCACTACGCTGCGAGGCCCCCAGCACGACCCCAACGACCGTGCCGAGTTGGCGTATTTGGCCACGACCAAGGCTGGCCGACGAATCTACCTGGCGCGGCCGTTGGTCGAAGCCGATCAAGTCATCGTCATCAGTGCTAGGCGGTATCATCAGCCCGGAGCTGAGTCTGCTTTGTTTCCCACCTTTAGCGATGCGGCTACGCGTGCTGAGACGATTGAAATTGAGGAATCCCGCGAGGTGGCTTGGCTGCTCGGGTTGCCGTTTCATGTGCAACTGATCGATGCGGCGGGGGGCGGCTTCCATGCCGTGCTAGCCGGAGCGGCGGAGGCGGCTCGGGAAGGCGAACGCCAACGCAATGCCGTTTGGCAGGTACGCGTGCCCCGCCGTCCAGATACAGTTGTCGTCACGACCACTCCCCAAGGCATCCTCGCCGCCCTAGACAACGCCGCGCGTGTCGTGCAGCCCAACGGCCGTATCATTCTGCTGATGGACGGTCAACCGACTCTACCCGAGGGGTTCCGGGCGTTGCGAGAAGCGAGCGATCCACAAGAAGTGAACAACCCAGACGCTTCTTTGCGCATCTGGATCAACGCCGTGACGCATGCCCGCTTGAGCCTCTTGAGCGGTTTAGAAGCCTCCGCTGCCGATGAACTTTTTGCCTCAGCAATCCTGGCCCCAGAACAGGTGCAACGCTTGGTGGCGCGTTCGGGTGATTGCCTCATTTTGGAGGATGGGCACCGTAGCCTTGCTGTCGTAGAGTAGTTGCAACTGACTGGTTCTGTTCCTCCTCTTAGGCGGGTGGCTGTGGGGTACATCAGCGAACATTATCTTGTCTTTCTCGTTCTGGCCGGCCTGTTCCTTGTGGCCGGTGCCTTGTTCTGGTGCCTGATCCGTGCCTTTCGCCAGGCCTGGTATTGGGGGCTTCTCTCGCTGTTGATTCCGCCGCTAGTGCTGTATTGGTCAGCCCATGCACCGCGCTGTGGCGAAGCGGCCCAGGGCCGAAAACCGCTGCATCGCGCCCCGCTAGCGTTGATCGTCTTGGGGTGCCTGCTGATTTTGGGCACGATCACCTGGAATGCTTATCAGGCTAGGTACGTCACTTTTGGCGAGCGGGAGAAGCTGGTAGAGGGACAGCGTCACCTCACGCTGACCGGCTGGAACAAAGACGACTACAGCTTGTTAGCGCAGAAACCCGACGTGTATTTGTTGCAGATGGCCAACCCCGACGTGACCAACCAGACACTGCGGCTGATCGAGGGGTTCGAGCGTCTGGAGGTGTTGGACCTGCGCGACACGGCGATCGACGACGAGGGGTTGGCGATCGTGGGCAGTTTGCCGCGTCTGCGGGTATTGTATCTGTCTCGAACCCAGGTCACCGACGAAGGGTTTGTCCAATATCTAGCGAATAAGCCCACTTTGATGGAAGTGACGACCACAGGCACACGGATCAAGAGCAAAACGCTACGAGACTGGAAGAAGGCCAACCCTGAGCGGCGATTTGTGAATTAAAGGAATATACATCCAAAAGGAGCCCCCGATCATGTCATCTGAATTAGTCGAAGATGCAAAGGGCGACCCTCGCAATGCCGAATTCCTGGGTTTGGCCAGCGAGTTGGCCTACCTGCCAAGTAATGCTGGGGTGCCCGCCTTCAAGGAACGTCTCGGCCTGGAGGCTACTCTGTTCAGTGTCGGCAACACCCAGTGCTACGTCGCCCACAACGACGATCACGTCGTGTGTGCCTTCCGGGGCACCGAATCGCCCACTTCGCTAGACGGGTTCAAAGATATGTTTCTCACCGATGCCATGAATTTACTGATCATCCCCGAAGGCCAACTCGGGAGCGACCTGGCCGCTGCCGGCGTCGGGGCACGCTACCATCAGGGCTTCGTCAACGCCCTGGCTGACATCTGGGAGCCGGTCTACTCTGCTACCGCTGCCTTGCTCAAAGAGAACGAGCGGCCGTTGTGGATCACGGGCCATAGTTTGGGTGGTGCCTTGGCATTGCTAGCGGGCTGGATGTTTCTCCGCCGAACCATCAACGTACATCAGATTTACACCTATGGCGGACCGATGATCGGTAACGAAGAGGTTGCCAAAGCGTTCAACCGCGAGTTGGGTGGCAAGATCTTCCGCTATGTCAATACTCTCGACCCGGTGCCCCAACTGCCGACGCTCAGTTTAGTTTCCAACAAATACGCCCATTGCGATACTGAGGTGGCCCCTCCCATCCAGAGCAACGAACCCACTGGCCTGGCTCTGCTGCAAAGCTACGCCGGCAAGGCCGTCGATGGCCTCGTCAGCGGCAGCCTGGTCAACGATCTGTGGGAGGCCATTCGTGGCCGCTTGGATGCTCACAATCTATCGTCGTATTATGAAATGATGAAGCGGTTAGCGGGCCGATGAAGCTATTGATAACCGCTGGCAACACCCAGGCACGCATCGACGCGGTTCGCTGCCTGACTAATATTTTCACCGGCCGGACCGGAGCCAGCATCGCCCGCGAAGCGGTCGCCCGTGGCCACCGCGTGACCTTGCTCACCTCGCACCCAGAGACGGCTCCCGAACTTGACCCCATCGGATACACTACCTTTGAAGAACTACACGACCTGATGGCGCAGCAAGTACCCCTTGCTGAGGCCGTGATCCATAGTGCAGCAGTGAGTGATTATCTGTGTGCGGGAGTCTATGCGTTGGAGCAGCCCGACGCCTTCGACCCGCAGACGTTGCAATGGCAGCCCTCGCGCCTGCTCGACCGAGCTGCGGGCAAGGTCAAAAGCGATGAGCCAGAGTTGTGGTTACGGCTAGTGCGTGCTCCGAAACTGGTCGATCGGGTTCGCTCCCAGTGGGGCTTTGGTGGCTTGTTGGTCAAGTTCAAACTTGAAGTTGGTTGTACCAATCAGGAGTTGCTCCGAATTGCCGAGCGTTCCCGTCTACAAAGTCAAGCTGATCTCATGGTCGCCAACACCCTGGAAGGGGCGGC
>JBDNDE010000390.1:0-3769 GCA_046719305.1 Gemmataceae bacterium
GCTCTGTGTGACGATCCCGTGTACCGTAGCGAGTCCCAAACCAGTCCCCTTGCCGACTGGCTTGGTGGTGAAAAATGGCTCGAAGAGGCGCGAGCGGACCTCCGGCGTCATACCAATGCCGCTATCCTGAACACTAAGACGTGCATAAGGACCAGGGGGACAACTGAGAGGCCGTTGAGGCGTGTGCTGGTCAACCTGTACACTTTCACAGCGGATAAGCAGAGTTCCGCCGTCGGGCATAGCATCCCGCGCATTGACCATGAGATTCATAAGAATTTGTTCGATCTGCCCGCGGTCTGCTTCGATGTAGGGCGAAGGAGATACCATCTTGACCTGCAAGCTAATATGCTCACCGATCACTCGAGACAGCAGTTCGCAAATGCTCTCGACCAACGGGTTGAGATCAATTCGTTGCTTCTGCACCGTCTGTTGCCGGCTGAAAGTCAGTAATTGCCGGGTTAAAGTAGAACCCCGCTCGGCCGCCCCGAGTATATCCATCAGAAGCTTCCGATCGGGATGCAACGGGTCGAGTTGGTTGAGAAACAGTTCTGCACAATTGACAATCACCGTGAGTAAGTTGTTGAAATCGTGTGCCACTCCGCCGGCTAGTTGGCCGACAGCTTCCAGTTTCTGCGATTGGCGGAGTTGTTCTTCGAGTACTTGACGGGCTGCCTCGGCGTTCTTGCGGTCGGTGATGTCGCGTGAACAACAGACCAACGTCAGCACATTGCCCTGGTCGTCAAAGGTTGGGTTGGCGATGGTTTCTAACCAAACATAACCGCCCTCTTTTTTGCGACAACGCCACTCGATCTTGGTCACCTCACCGCTCAAATTGCGTAATAGCGTCTCCGTCACCCGCGCGACGTCCTCGGGATGAACCAGAGATAGGGTATCCATGGTGGTCCATTCTTCAGTCGTGTAGCCGCTTATCCGCTGAGTAGACGGCGTTACGAAGATCAACTGGCCATTAGGCCGATGTAGCGATACCACGTCCTGGATGCTGTTGGCCAGCAGGGCGTAACGCTGGTTACTCTCTTCTAGGGCCAAAGTGGCCTCGTGGAGTTGGGTCACGTCCTGGGCCATCGACAAAAATCCAACCAGTTGACCGTTGGCGTCCACCAAGGGAGAGTTGTTCCAGCGGCACCAGATCAACTTGCCCGAGCGGGTGCGATTGCTATTATGTCCGTGCAGCGAACGACGCTCGTTGGCCAATTGTTGGATCAACTCTCGGACGTAGTCAGCCGCTTCTTCTGGAACGATGGTATCGTAGATCGACTGGCCGATCACCTCTGCAGCGCTCCAGCCGAAGATTGCTTCGCATGCAGGATTCCAGGAGCGAATACGGCTTTGCAGATCAAAGGTTAGACAGCCCAGGGGCATTTGTTCCAGGATGAGCCGCAGACTCGATTCGCGTTCGGCCAGTTCGCGTTGAGATTGTTTGCGATCGGTGATATTGCGTAGGATGATGAGCCACTGTGCGGATTGGTCGCCAGAGATTTCGATAGGCAAGATGGAGAGTTCGGCCCAGAACTCCGAACCATCTTTGCGATACTGCAGGAGTTCCGTGTCGTAGGGGCGTCGTTGAGAGCCGGCCTCGACGAGTTGGCGGACGGTCTGTGGGCAGGTGTTCGGTCCGTGAAGAATGCGGGGAGAGCGGCCACGGATTTCTTCCGGGGTGTAACCCGTCTCACGGAGGAAGGCCGGGTTGGCATAAACGATCGCTGGCTCGTTTGTGTTATCCGCATAGCCTTGTGTGATCACGATCGCATCGTTGGTGGATTCGACCACCCGCTGCATCAGTTGCAGTTCACGTTGAGTCTCACGGTTGCGTCGCAGACTGCTGGCCAGCACCAACTCGACTAAGCTCGGCTGCACCACATCTTGGATCAGGGCCAACTCGTGAAGTTCCCAGGGGCGTGACCGGCCACGAACTTGTTCCAACCATGTGGAAAAGGAGCTGCGCGGTGTGAGTCGAACACCTTCATCGCTGATGACCAACCCCTTGCGTGGGTCGCCCGCCCATCCTACTGTTGCAGGTTGCTCCGGGCGAAACCACATCAGCCAGTCCTTCTTTTCTGGGGTGTAGGCCAATGCTAGCAACCCGCTGGCCACCTCAGTGAGGTCGGCGAACTCGGGAACCTCTGTTGGCAGTGAGGCAGTAGCAAAAAAGCGTTGGTTGCGTAGTTGCAACCACCTGACAAGCCTCTGTAAGTCCGCCTCGCAAGGAACGGTACCACGACTCCAGAATCGCCCTTCGAAGTAAACCGTAAGCCCCGTGGCGGCCACCATCTCCATCCAACCAGTGTGGGGATCAAGGATTTGTTGCTGGAAGTCGCGGTTATCAAGCAGTGATTGGGACAAGCAATCTATTAATCGCCGCGCCTGGATTCGTCCGTGTTCTCGTTGCCGGAATTCGGCCCGTTGGATGGCTTGACCGAGCAAGTGACCAAGGGTTTCCACAACACGTTGCAAGCGGATGCTGGGCAGGCGTGGTGAACTATGGTGGCAGGTGATCAGGCCCCATAATCTACCTTCGCACAAGATCGAACCGACCAAGGTGCCACGCACGCCCATATTGCGCAAGTATTCGCGATGCACCGCCGACAGCGGGCGTAACACAGCTAGCGACAAGTCCACCGGTTCGCTCGCACCGCTGCGACTCTGTAGGGGCAAACTCTCAGCTTGAGAATCGACCAACATCCGAATGCGATTGAGCCGATATAACTGACGTGCTTGGGGAGGTATGTCGCTCGCGGGGTAGTGTAGTCCCAAAAACGCTTCCAACCCATCCCGGCGTGCCTCGGCGATGACCTGACCATGACCATCGGCATCGAAACAATATACTAGCACGCGTTCATAGCCGGACAACCCATAGAGCCGATCGACCAGTCGTTGAGCAATATTGGGGATATCCGGGATTTCTTCGCAGGCAGCGATCAATTCTTCTAGGCAATCTAAGCAACTGGCCTCATCGAGGGGTTCAGCTGGTTGCACAAGTTCAAGAAAGCTAAGCGGGCCGTGTCGATGGACCAGAGCAGTCCAGTTCGGAGGGGATTCGATCTTTTCAGCTGGCCACGGGACAACCAGGCGACGACCGGGCGATTGGCGTTGCAAACGTACCAGGAGGTCATCTAACCAGGGTCGGGCAAAACAGTGGTCCAGGCGACGCTGGACCAGTTCCGACACAGGCCAGGGCCAACCGGGCGGTGTGAGGCCACCAGCGTGTAAGATCTCGCCGGTTTCATCCCAGGCGAGTAGTAGGCCAAAAGGTTGCACCCCACCGGGAAGATGGATCGGCTCATTGGCACAGTGAGCCAATGCCTCAGCCCAGGCATCATCGGTTGGGGAGAGGATCGAATCGGAACCGGAACTAGGCAACCAATCGGGCATTGCTGGCCCTAGAGAGAATCTTCGCAAGAGTCAGAAAAGCTGTGATAAAACGAGCCTACCATACAGTCACGGAAAAGAAAGGGGATCATCGGGGAAAGTTGAAAAAGCTGGAGCAGATCGGCAAGAAATTGTACAAGCCGCCCTGTCCTTTCGACGAGCGGCTTGCAGAAGTCGATGGCGAGAATGGGTTGAGAGGGTTACAGACGATTGACCAAGCCCTTTTTGATGTTCTCGCCGAGGTTGTTCTTGCCCAGGTAGATCTCCCAGATGGCTTGCGAGAACTTGGTGTTCTTGATCAAAAAGTCGGCCTTGCCCGGCACGCTGATATGCAATCCGGTACCCGGTAGATGCGTCAAATAGATGTTGTCGCCCTTACGTA
>JBDNDE010000391.1:0-3749 GCA_046719305.1 Gemmataceae bacterium
GCCGTGATCTTGCCAGAAGACGCTCACAAAACGTGAGCCGGCCTCGACCAATCGCCGAGCCGCTAGGCAGCCTTGGCCAAAGAGGCTCAGGCCATACGATTCGCGTAGGCTGCGCGGCTCCTGACTCAGATCCAGGGCCTTGCGAATAAGAGTCGAACCCACCAGATCCATTGCCATCGCCCGATGCCGATCCAGGCTACGGCCGGCCTCGGTGCGGTCCAGATCCCGTCGGCGGTCTTCCAGTTGCTCAAGCAGCGAACGCCGACGCTCTAGACGATCCAGATGAATCTCGCCCCCCTCGCCTTGCAACTCAAACCGACTCTCGGGCGTGATGCCGATATACGGCTCCTCTACGTCTAGAGTGGTGGTATTAAGCGTCTTAGTCATCTTGGCTGTCGCCCTACCCCGGAAATGAGTCCAGGTAGGGTTGTAAGCGGAACCAAGAAAGGCAGCGTAAGGCCCGGCCCGCTGCACCTCACCGGTACGTTGCGACGAGAACGGAAACGGCAATGCCAGATTGCTTGGCACTGGTCGCCGAGTGCGATCGAGATAGGCCACCACCGAACCGATGAACGGGTGATGCCGTGGATCGCGTGGATTGAGTTCCATCGGCACGTCGATGGCCGGAGTCCCGGTGAGAGCATAAGCCGCTCCATGGATGGGATAAGCATGCGTAACGGAACGCAGCACAGTGAGCCGATCCATCACCTGGGCGGTAAGCGGCAACAGTTCACCCACCAGGCAGCCGGGCAGCCGGGAGCGAATGGCCCCCAGAGTACCGCGTACCTCTGCCGGGGCGTCCGGTTTGGGGTCAAATGTCTCCAGTTGGCTTGGCGAGCCGTACAGGAAAAGCAAAATGCACGATTTGGCTCGCCCGAACGAGGGCGGCACCGCCGCCGCGGCTTGCATCTCGCGCAGACGGAAAAAGTCCGCCAGAGACAGACCGGCAAAGCCCAAGCCACCCACGCGCAGGGCCTCGCGACGCGTCAGCCCATCGCAGAGCCGTTTGGGGGTACTGAGGATACGCAGCATGACAGTGACCTCAATTTTTCGCTACGATATGCGGTCTGCAGCTGTCGGGGCAAGCAAAAAATCAGCTTCGGTTTCCTGCACCCAACGAGGGGGAGCGGTGAGCGGGGTGAGAGGCTGTCCTGTCCCCGCACCCACCAGCGGGAAAGAGGCTACGGGTGAGGCAAACTCTCGCTGCTATGCGGAGACTCGGATCGCCTCCCATCGCGCCTGCAACCGGCTCTCAGATGTAGAAGCCTCCCGAGCAAACGGGTTTGCATCCATCCCCTCTGCTCACGTCGCGGGCCATCCGCTTAATCGCTACGCGTTCACGGAGGTCGTCGGTTTTTGCGTTGGCGTCGCCGAAGCATTGCTCGCCATCGCTGTTGTCCGACTGGGAATGAGCATCGCGTAGAACGACCGCCACACGAAGAACAGGCCGATCAGCAGCAGCACCACCCCGACCAGCGGAGCGTAGTCAAGCGTCTTTGCCTGCTTGGCCTGCTTGCCCATCTCCACGGCGATTTCGACAGCTAACAGGCCGAAGAGCGTCGAGAATTTGATGATGGGGTTCAGCGCGACGCTGGTGGTGTCTTTGAATGGGTCGCCCACAGTGTCGCCCACCACAGTAGCGGCATGCAACGGCGTGCCTTTTTCCTTCAGATCCACCTCGACTAACTTCTTGGCGTTGTCCCACGCGCCGCCGGCGTTGGCCATGTAGATCGCCTGGAACAGGCCGAACACTGCGATCGAGATTAGATAAGCCACGAAAAAGTTAGGGTTGAAGAAGGCAAAAGCCAAGGTCAAGGCGACCAACGCCACGAAGATATTCCACATGCCGGTTTGAGCATATTCCGTGCAGATGCGGACCACCGTTTTGCTGTCTTCGATGTCGGCCTCTGCTTTGTCGAGATTGAGGTTCTGGCGGATGTATTCCACGGCACGATATGCCCCAGTGGTGACAGCCTGCATCGAGGCCCCGCTAAACCAGAAGATCACTGCACCGCCACAGATAAACCCAAACAGCACAGGCGCATCGGTCAAACTCAGCGACAGCAGACCATCTTTGCCCAGCATCAAGATAATGCTGAAAATCATCGTGGTCGCCCCCACTACCGCCGTGCCGATCAGCACCGGTTTGGCCGTCGCCTTGAAGGTGTTACCCGCGGAGTCGTTGGCCTCAAGATAGTGCTTGCCTTCTTCAAAGTTGGGCGTAAAGCCAAAGTCGCGTTGGATCTCCTCTTGGATACCAGGTAGATGCTCCGTTCGGGCTAACTCAAAGACCGATTGCGCATTGTCCGTCACCGGGCCGTAGCTGTCCACCGCGATATTCACCGGACCCATGCACAAAAAGCCAAACGCCACCAGACCCAGGGCAAAGATCGGCCCGCCAGCCAACACCGTGCCATTGGGCAGCGTTACCGCCATCAGCGTTGCTAGTTCGCTAGTGACGGCGATGAAGTACGACAGAGCCATCAATGCGGCGATGAGCATCCCTTTCCAAAAAGCCGAGAAGTTGCCCGCGACGAGACCAGAGAGAATGGTCAGCGACGCGCCGCCTTCGCGCGAGGCCGAGACAATCTCCCGGACATGCACACTCTTGGCACTCGTGAACACTTTGGTAAATTCGGGAATCAACACCGCTGCTAGCGTTCCACAGCTTATAATCGAGGCCAATTGCCACCACAGATGCGGGTACGCTTTGTCGTTGAGCGTCAGATTGCCCAGCAGCAGCCAACTGAGCAGATACGAGGTACTGATACACAACCCCGACGAGATGAAGATCAATGTGGTCAGTGGCGTCTCGAAATCGAACTCCTTAAGCGCGCCGAACCGCCGTTCGCTGAGGGACTGATTGACGTAATAGCTGACGCCTGACATGAAGCCCATGAGGATACGCATGGCAAACAACCACACAATGAGGATGGCTTGGAACTCCTCAAACTTCGGGCCACTGTTGAGGCTCGTCAACGCCAGCGTGATAAAGGCGATCAATGCCACGCCCGTCACGCCATAGGTTTCAAAGCCGTCAGCGGTCGGTCCGACCGAGTCGCCGGCATTATCACCGGTGCAGTCGGCAATGACACCGGGGTTGCGCGGATCATCTTCCTTGATGTTGAAGGCGATCTTCATCAGGTCGCTGCCGATGTCGGCAATCTTGGTGAAAATACCGCCGGCGATGCGTAGAGCCGAGGCCGCTAGCGATTCGCCGATGGCAAAGCCGAGGAAGCACGGGCCAATGAGGTGACGCGGCAGGGCGAGCAAGATGAGGATCATGATAAGCAGTTCCAAGGAGATAAGGAACAGCCCAATCGACATCCCCGCCCGCAGCGGGATATTGACCACATCCCACGGCCGACCCGCCAGCGAGGCAAACGCCGTGCGCGAGTTAGCCAAGGTGTTGACCCGGATGCCATACCAAGCGACTGAGTAAGAGCCCAGCATGCCGATGATGGCGAAGAACAGGACATACAGCAGGGTATTGATCTGGTGTTCCTGAGAGTGGAACTCACCGGGCTTGTCCGGGTCGGGGTGAGCAAACCCCAGCTGGTAGTAGGTCATCGCTGCCCCGATAAACAGGAACAGCAGAAAGAGGAATTTCCCCTGCTGGATCAAGTACGTTTTGCACGTCTGGTAAATGATGTCCGCTACCCCTAACATCGACTTGTGGGCCGGCAATCGACGGATCTCGATAAACATGTAAATACTAAAACCAAGCGTCACCACCACTAGCACGGTAC
>JBDNDE010000392.1:0-3736 GCA_046719305.1 Gemmataceae bacterium
AGACCAGCTGCTCAGTGCCTTGGCGGAGCAACACAATCTCAAGATCGTGAACCTCTCGGAGGTCAAACCAACCCCCGAGGCGCTGACCCTGGTCCCCGAAACCATGGCCAGTGTTTACAAAGTCGTTCCCATCAGCATCAAAGAGAAAGTCCTCACAGTCGCCATCGGCGATCCCAACAACTTGCCGGCGATGGACGACCTGCGGAACATGCTGAGCGTCAACGAGGTGGTACCGCTGTTGGCCTCGCCCGAGGCGTTGGAGAATGCACTGGCTCGGGTGTACAAGGGGAAAGAAGAGTCCATTCTCGACATCCTCTCCGAAATCGAAAACAACCCCAAACTCGGCCAGCGGAAAGCGGAAACCAGTATCGACCTCGCCGAACTCTCGGAAATGGCCGATGCCGCCCCCGTGCGCAAACTGATCAACATGGTTTTCCTCTTGGGCATCCGTGACAAAGCGGCCGACATTCACTTTGAGCCATTCGAGGACGAGTACAAGATCCGCATGCGTTGCGATGGCGTGCTCTACGAAATGGTGCCTCCCCCACGCCACTTGGCCAACGCCATCAGTAGCCGTATCAAGGTGATGGCCAACCTAGACATCGCGGAGCGGCGGTTACCCCAAGACGGGCGTATTGAGTTAAACCTGGGTGGCAACCAGGTAGACTTGCGTGTGAGCGTTTTGCCCACCATGTTCGGCGAGAGTATCGTCGTGCGGGTGTTGGACCGCACGGTGGTTTCGCTGGACATCAATAAAGTCGGCATGTCCCCGGACATCTTGGAAAAATTTCGTCAGATCATTACCAAGCCCAACGGGATCTTCTTGGTCACGGGGCCGACCGGTTCGGGCAAAACGACCACGCTCTACTCGGCGCTCAACGAGTTGAACGTCATCACCGATAAAATCATCACCACCGAAGACCCAGTGGAATATGATATCGATGGGATCATTCAGGTACCCATCAATCATGAAATTGGACTGACGTTTGCTTCCGCTCTACGCGCCATTCTCCGTCAGGATCCCGACAAAATTCTCGTCGGCGAAATCCGTGACTTAGAAACAGCCCAAATCGCCATTCAGGCGGCCCTCACCGGCCATATGGTGTTCAGTACTCTGCACACCAACGATGCCCCAAGCACGATCACACGTCTGCTAGATATGGGCGTCGAGCCATTCCTCATCACCGCTACGCTGGAGGGGATTTTGGCCCAGCGGTTGGTACGCAAAATCTGTGTCGACTGCCGCACCAAATTCGAACCCTCAGCGGAACTGCTGATGGAACTGAACCTGACGCCGGACATGATCCGCGGCAAAGAGGTCTTCTATGGTCGCGGCTGTGACCGCTGCAACAACACCGGGCACCGTGGCCGAATGGGTCTGTTTGAGTTGGTGGTGATGACCGACGACATTCGCGACCTGATCAGCGCCGGCACCTCCACGGATGAACTGCGAAACGCCTGCCGCGCTCAGGGCATGATGACTCTACGGGAGAGCGGCTTAAATGCGTTGTTCAAAGGATTGACCACGATTGAAGAAGTCGTGCGTGAAACCGTCCTTGAGGATGACTGATCGGTTTGTTTTTATCTCGAATATCTATCGGATCTCTACATCGTGAGGGCTGACCATGCCAACCTACAAATACGAAGCGATGGACACCCAGGGCGGGGAAGTCAAAGATTCCATCGAAGCCACCAATGAAGAAGAGGCCCAGCAGAAAATCCGCCAAATGGGCTATTTCGTGACCAAAATCACGGAGCAAGCCAGCAAAAAGGGCAAAGGAAAAAAGGCCGCCGGCAAACGCAAAAAAGGCCAAGTCTTCACCATCGGCGGTGTCTCCAGCAAGGCGTTGTGTACCTTCACTCGGCAATTCAGCACCTTGCAAGATGCCGGTCTGCCGGTGCTACGTAGCCTACGCATTCTAGAAGGACAGATGAAGCCCGGCGTCCTCAAAAACGCCTTGATCGATGTCGTGGATGATGTGGAATCCGGCAGCACCCTCTCCGAGGCGTTCGCCAAACATCCGCGTTGCTTCGATCGTCTCTATGTGAATATGGTCAAAGCCGGTGAGGCCGGTGGTGCCCTGGAAGTCATCCTCAAACGCCTAGCCGACTTCAAGGAAAAGGCCCAAAGCCTCAAACGCAAGATTACCGGCGCGATGGTCTACCCGGTGGTGGTCATTCTCGTCGCGGTGGCGATCCTCACCTTCATCATGTTGTATATCATCCCCAAATTCGAAAAGATCTTCAAAGACTTCAATATGCAACTGCCGGAGATGACCCTCGCCCTCATGGCCGTCTCCAAGTGGTTCAGCCTTTATTGGTACACGCTGCCGTTGTTCCCCTTGGCCTTCTGGTTGTTGATCAAACTCATCCGCCTGTTCAAAACCGGTAACTACGCCGTTGACAGGGTTTACCTGTTCATCCCGATCATCGGCGGCTTGATAGAAAAAACCACCGTTGCCCAGACAACCCGAACCCTGGGCACTCTGGTTGCCTCGGGTGTTCCCATCCTCGAAGCGTTATCAATCGTCCGGCAAACCTGTACCAACGCCGTTTTCGAGCGGATGTATCAGCGGGTGTATGAATCCATCCGCGAGGGCGATACCATCGCGCAGCCGCTCAAAGAATCGAAACTGGTCGATGACATGGTCATCAACATGATCGACGTCGGCGAGGAAACCGGTGATCTGGATAGCATGCTCTATAAAATTGCCGACGTGTATGACGAAGAAGTCGATGTCATGGTCGAAAGCCTCATCTCCCTTCTCGAACCGTTGATGATCGTGTTCCTCGGCTTCGTGATTGGCTCGATTGTGATTGCGTTGTTCTTGCCCTTGATCAAACTGCTGGAAGGATTGAGCAAATAACCACGGAACCTAACCGGAGAACCCTTGCCATGCTTTGCAACCGTTTACCGCGTGAGGTCCGCCGGGGCTTCACCCTCATCGAACTGCTGGTAGTCATCGCCATCATTGCTGTACTCGTTGGCCTGACCAGTGCCGCCGTGCTTCGCGTGCTGTTCAAAGGCCCCGAAATCCAGGCTCAGTCCGAAATCCAACAACTAGCCGCGGCCATCTCGGCCTTCAAACAAGAGTTCAACGTCAAGACGATGCCCAGCCGCATCGTGCTGCGGGAGGACATGAACTCGTACATTAACAACGATAAGTTGGAAGAAGATTCCCGCGCGTTTCTTGGGATGATGTTCGGCCGACGCTTACAAAACCAAATCGACTGGAATAACGATGGCACCATTCAAACGGGACCGGCGGGCCGATACGAACTGACCGGAGAGCAGTGCCTAGTTTTCTTTCTGGGCGGAGCCAAAAATACGACGCCACCTGGAGTGCGTGGCTTTTCCAGCAGTCCTACCAATCCCATGCAGCCCGGTGGGACTCGTCGTGGTCCGTTCTATGACTTCAAATCGAATCGCCTCCGTCCTGCGGCCAACGGTTTCTTCGTCTATCTGGACCCCTTCGATCCTCCCCAAGGTGTCGGTCGCAAGGCATATGTCTACCTGTCGGATTACTCGACGAACGTATATTCCAAGTACGGTTCTTCCGATTCGGCCCAGACAGTACAGCCCAATAACCAGCCGGTACAGCCCTATAAACTGTCGCCCTCGCAGTTTGTCAATCCTGGCAGTTTCCAGATCATCTCGGCCGGGGCTGATGGGCGTTTCGGCGATTCAACGATGTGGACGCCAACTCAAGGTAGCAGCGACCCCCAAGGCCGCGAT
>JBDNDE010000393.1:0-3702 GCA_046719305.1 Gemmataceae bacterium
GGGAATCCACCGATGCCCACTGGGCGACCAACGAACGGAACCGAGCAGTATCGAGCATCGTTCCGGTTCCGATCACCCGCGTCGAGGGGATCCCCTGTTCGGCAGCAATGCGGGCGGCCAGATGCGTCATGGTATCCACTGGGTTGGTAGCTACCACGAGGATCGCCCGCGAGGTGGCTTGGAGTACTTGGGGGACTACCTCGCGGAAGACCGCTTCATTGCGGGAAAGCAGTTGTGGTCGGGTCTCCCCAGGGATTTGCGAGACGCCGGCGGCCAGGATCACCACGCGGGCCTCGGCGAGGTCCGCATACGAGCCGGCCCGGACACGCAGAGCTTGGGCGAATGGGACGGCGTGGAGCAAATCGGCAGCCTCGGCGGCAGCCCGTCTAGTGTTGATGTCCACGAGGACGATTTCACTGCCGATACCCTGTTGAATGAGGGCATAAGCAGAGGTGGACCCGACAAGACCACTGCCGACGATGCCGATTTTCATGCTTTTCTCCTCAAAGGATCATGCGAGCAGGGCCTGGATGACTTCGGCTTTTTCCACTCCGGTCAGGCGTTGATCTAGCCCCTGATAACGGTAGGTGAAGCGGTTGTGATCAAAGCCCATCAAGTGCAGGATGGTGGCATGCCAATCGCGGATATGCACCGGATCCTTGATGATGTTGTAGCTAAAATCGTCCGTTTCGCCATAGATCGTGCCGCCTTTGATCCCCCCGCCTGCCATCCAGATCGTAAAGCACCGCGGATGATGGTCGCGACCGTAGTTCTTATCGCTTAGGCCCCCTTGGCTGTAAATCGTCCGGCCAAATTCGCCGCCCCAGATGATCAGCGTCTGATCCAGCAAGCCGCGCTGCTTGAGGTCCGTGATCAGGCCATAGCAGGCTTGGTCGACATCCTTGACTTGCATAGGCAACCGGCCGGCAACGTTGCCGTGGGTATCCCAATTATTGTGATAGACCTGCACGAATCGGACGCCGCGCTCCACTAGACGCCGTGCCGTCAACGCTACGTTGGCAAAGGTACCGGGTTTCTTGGCTTCCTCGCCGTACAACTCGAAAATGCGTCGGGGTTCTTTGCTCAGATCGACCAACTCTGGGACGCTTCGCTGCATCCGGAAGGCCATCTCGTATTGGGCGATGCGGGTCTGCGTCTCAAAATCGCCAGCTTGCTTGTAGGTCAACTCGTTCAAGGCACGCAGCCCATCGAGCGTTCTACGTCGAGTGGCCTCGGTAACGCCATCGGGGTTATTGATGAAGAGGATTGGATCACCTGCAGCTCGGAATGGCACCCCGGCGTGTTCGCCCGGCAGATAGCCTGCTTGCCATAGCCGCGCACTGATCGCTTGCACCTGCTCGGTATTGGTTGGCCGCGCCACCATTACCACAAAGGTCGGCAGGTTTTCGTTCAAGCTACCTAGCCCATAGCTCATCCATGCCCCCAGACAGGGCCGACCCGTTACTTGGTTGCCCGTTTGGATGTTCGTGATGGCCGGCTCGTGATTGATGGCCTCGGTATGCATCGAGCGGATGAAACAAATGTCATCGGCCACTTTGGGCAGATATTTCCACAACTCGCTCATCCACATGCCACATTGGCCGACCTGGCGGAACTTGTACATGGAAGGCGCGACGGGAAACTTGCCCTGGCCGCTGGTCATAGTGGTGAGGCGTTGACCGCCGAAGACCTCCTTGGGCACCTCCTTCCCGAACCAGTCCTTCATTTTCGGTTTGTAGTCGAAGAGGTCAATCTGCGAAGGTCCACCCACTAGATGCAGATAGATGACATGTTTGGCCTTGGGGGCGAAGTGGGCCAGCCCCGGGAGCTTCTCCCCTCGGGGGGAGTCGGCAGCGATCAGATGATGAAGGGCGGCCAGGCCGACGGTGCTGGAGAGCCCGGTGCCAAAAAACTGCCGCCGCGTCAAATGTGTCCACAGATTCATCAGTGTTGCTCCTCGTTCGGCAGTCGATTCGATTACTTATTCAAAACTTCGTCCATGTTCATCACCGCGTTGATGAGCATCGTCCAGCCTGCTAGCGTCGCGCTATCCAGGCTGGGGTCAGACTTCCACTCGCCGACACGCAACAGCTTAGCCGCTCTGCCGCTGGTGTCGGCCTTGTACTCAGCCAACAGATCGTTGAGCAAGCCCAGAACAATCGGCCGTTCTTCGGCGGTGAAGCTGCGGGCCAGGACCCGGCGGGCCAAAAATTCCAGACGGGCGGAGTCGTCGCTGCCGCCTTCTTTTAGGACTCGTTCGGCTAGGTAGCGGGCCGCCTCGACAAATTGGGGGTCGTTGAGTGTCACAAGGGCCTGCAACGGCGTGTTTGTCCGTTCACGCCGTACCGTACAAAGCTCGCGGTTGGGCGCATTGAAAATCTCCAGGCTTGCCGGCGGAGCTGATCGCTTCCAGAAGGTGTATAAACTGCGGCGGTAGAGCTTTTCACCAGAATCGCGGCGGTATTCGCGGGTGTTGCTGCCGATCATCGCCACCGCTTCCCAAACGCCATCGGGCTGATACGGCTTGACGCTCTCACCACCCAGATGTGGCACCAAAATGCCGCTCGCTGCCAAGGCATAGTCGCGGATCATCTCGGCATCCATACGGAAGCGAGGCCCCCTGGACAGCAGACGATTAGCGGGGTCTTTCTCTCGCTTCTCGGCGGTTGTGAGAGCCGCTTGACGATAGGTGGCCGAGGTCACTAACAGACGAAAGAAGCGTTTAATATCCCAGCCGCTGTCTCGGAATTCCACAGCTAACCAATCGAGTAATTCCGGATGGCTGGGTAGTTCGCCGGAGATACCCAGATCCTCGGCAGTGCGGACCAAGCCGGTGCCGAAGATCTCTTGCCAGAAGCGGTTGACGGTGGCCCGAGCGGTCAGGGGGTGATCCTCTCGCATTAACCATTGCGCTAGGCCCAATCGGTTGTTGGGTAGCTTGGGGTCAAACTTCGGAAGCACCGCTGGTACTCCCGGAGCGACTTTCTCCCGGCGTTGATCATACTCACCGCGGAAAAGGATATAGGCCTCAGGCATCATCCCGGGTCGTTCGTTCATGACATGAGCGATAGTCCCCCGAGCAATCAAGCGAGCCTCTTCCTGGCTGAGTTGTGTCAATCGGTCATTGATTTTTTTGAAATCGGCATCGAATCGATTTAGGTAAAAGCCCAGCAACTCCTCTTTATCGGCAGCAGTGCGTTGGTCCGCTGGCTTGGCCACTAGGGTTCCGATGCGTCCGCCACCGGCGATCTGGTTAACTTCCAGCCCCGAGAGGGTGCGGTTGTACAGCCGCACGTCTTGCAGGGCAAATTGGTGGACCCGTGAGGTGGTGTTTCGCTGGGCTAGTTTGAACGGCACCGTGGTCCGAGTGGTGCTTTTGAGGTTATCAGCCTGGACGTTGCGGTCTGTAATCTCGACCCCATCGATGTAAATTCTCAGGCCTGAAGCCTTGCCCGATCCATCGTAGGTAACAAACACATGTTGCCATGCGTTGACCTTCAGTGGCCGATTGGCCACGACCTTGACGGCATCGCTGGGCCAACGATTGATCACATGAGCACCGATGCGACCACCTTCGAGCCATAAGTCCCAGCCGCGGTAGTCATTGCCCTCATCCATACGAGCAAAGACCGCACCGTTCAAATTCGCAGCCGTGGGACGAATCCACGCTCCGTAGCTGAAACCATTGGGATGGTCGAAATC
>JBDNDE010000394.1:0-3696 GCA_046719305.1 Gemmataceae bacterium
GTTGCGATGGAAACGCCGCATCGGCCCCGGCTGGGGGTCGTTCGCTGTGGTCGGGGATTATGCCTTCACACAAGAACAATACGCCGAACAAGAAGAAGCGGTCGTTTGCCTGGAGGTCGAAACCGGTAAGCTGGTTTGGAAGCATAGCGACGCCGAACGCTTTTCCGAGCCAGTGGCCAAGAGTGGCCCGCGAGCCACGCCCACATTTCACGACGGAAAAATTTACGCCTTGACAGCCAGTGGCACGCTGAATTGTTTGGAGGCACGTACCGGCAAACGGCTGTGGCATGCAGATGTCAAGGAGGCTACCGGAGCCAAGATCCCACAGTGGGGCTTTTCATCCTCGCCGTTGGTCGCGGATGGTTTGGTGAGCGTCTACGCCGGTGGTCCCGCGGGCAAATCCGTGGTGGCTTACGATGCCGTGACCGGCAAGCTGGCCTGGACAGCTGGCCAAGGCCAATACGGCTACGCCTCTCCACAGTACCTCACGCTTGCGGGTCGGGAAGTGCTGGCCGTGACGAGTGGGGACGGATTAACCCTGCTAGACCCTAAAACGGGATCCGAGTTGTTGGAGTACGAATGGAAGATGGCCCCAGGCATGGCCCGCTGCTGTCAAGTAAGTCCGGTTTCGACCGATGAAGTCGTCTTCGGGGCTGGCTTCGGAATTGGGACGCGGCGGGTGCGGTTTTCTTTGGTACAAGATAAGCTCGTCGCCGAACTGGTCTGGGAGTCGAAAAAGCTCAATCCATACTTCAACGATCACGTCGTTCATGACGGATTCATCTACGGCATCGATGGCAGCTTTCTCACCTGTTTGGATGCTTCGACCGGCGAAAGCAAATGGCGGCAACGCGGCTACGATGCCGGGCAAGTGCTGCTGTTGGCCGATCAAGGGGTGCTGATCGTAGTGAGCGAACGGGGCTGGGTGGCCCTGCTCAAGGCCAATCCGACTAAGCACGAGCGGCTGGGCCAGATTGAGGGGATCTCGGGCAAGACCTGGAATCATCCGGCATTAGCTGGCGAACGCTTACTAATTCGCAACGGTGAATGGGCCGCATGCTATCGATGGACGGCAGGGAAAGAGTGACCAACAGCAAGCAGTTGGATGAACAGAGCAAAGAAAATGCAGCACAGGTCGAAAGAACTGTCAGGGGCGAGCGAAAAATCTCTTGGCGTTTCACGGCGGGTAATTCGTATAATGGAAGAGATGGGGAGAACGATCAACCCGCCCATTCCCTTCGGGGAAATACCTTTTAGAGGGAGAGTTAACCACCATGTCACGTTTGGCGATACAAGAATCGCGGACTTCCAACCCGGTGTTCAGCACCACCGCGATGAGAGGGCTGATCGAACGCCGCCGCGGTTTCGATGACGACTATTCACTGGCACCCGACACCGTCACCGTTGAGGGAGCCGCCCTGAAGACCACTCTTTTGGCCGGGATCGTAATCGGCATCGCTGCAGCGATCATGCTCACGTTCCTTCCGGTCATTCAACAAACTAGAGCGATTCCACCGGTGCTAATGGGCCTGATGCTGGCAGGCATGATTGGTGGCCTGGTGATGGCATTGTGGACGATCTTCGTGCCGACCCACAGCCCGGTGACTTCATGCATCTATGCTTGCTGTCAGGGGTTGTTCATTGGCGGGGTGTCCACGCTGTTTGAGTTGATGTATCCCGCTATCGTGGTTCAGGCTGTCGGCATCACCTTCGGTGCCCTGTTTGCCGTACTGGCACTGTATGGCACCGGGGTGATCAAGGTTAACGATACCTTCCGGGCAGTGATCATCGGCTCGATGTTCGCCATCTTCTTCGTGTACCTAATCACGCTGCTGTTTGGTCTTTTCAGCGTGCAGGTGCCGTTTCTGCATCAGATGGTCTCGCTCAAGGGCGGTTGGTTGGCGATCGCCTTCAGCGGCTTTGTGTGCGTGATTGCCACGCTGAGTTTTGCTCTGGACTTCCAGAATATTGTCGATGCTCGGGAGGCTCGGGCCCCGAAGTGGTTTGAGTGGTACCTCGGCTTCGGTCTCCTGGTTACCATGATCTGGCTGTACCTGGAAGTGCTGCGGCTTTTAGCCAAGCTCCGCAACAACGAGTAACGAACGATTCACACAGAGTAATGAACGATTCACCCAGCGCAAGGGTTTTCCGGGCGGGCAAGATGCCCGCCCGGATTTTTTACTCGTGACAAACTTTCTTCTCAGCCATTTCGTCTCATCTAGAAGAAAAAGTCGCCGCTCGGCTACACTTGTTCACAGATTTTTGCCTGGAGAGCCAACATTCTCCGTACGCGGGTGTTCCGAATCATAGAGTCTGCTTTCCTGCTTCGTGACTTCGAGGGAATCGGTTTATGATCTGGAAGAATCTTTGGCCGGTCTCTGCGCTGGCCGCAACGCTGACCCTCTTGGCTTTACTACCCATCCCAAGCGTGGCTCGCGACGACAAGCCCCTAACAGAAAAAATCACCAAACTGGTGGAACAACTCGGCAGTGACTCCTTCGCCGAACGTAATGCGGCTAGCAAGGCATTGGACGAGATCGGTACACCGGCCCTGGATTCACTTCGTGAGGCTATGAAATCCAACGATGCCGAAGTGCGGCGGCGAGCAACAACTCTGGTGGCCACTATCGAGGCCCGCACGCTTACCAGTCGGATCCTAGCCCCCAAGATGGTCGAACTGAAATATAAAGATACTCCGCTCACCGAGGCAATTGCCGACTTCAGCAACAAGAGCGGCTATCCGCTGAATCTGATCGACCCTTCCGGAAAGCTCAAGTCGAAGAAGATCACCCTGGACACTGGCAAAGTCAGCTTCTGGGAAGCGTTGGAAAAGTTCAAAGTGGCCGCGGACTTGGAGGAGGCCGACCCCGGAACCTTGATGCGGATGCCGCCGATGCCAGGTGGGGGGGGGCCAGGCTTGGTACCGCCGCCCCCAGCATTTGGTTTTGGTGGAGGGGCTCCTCTCTTTGGTGGTGTGATTGTACCAGCCCCGGCTCCGGCTCCTGCGCCAGCCCCGGCTCCCGCGCCTGCCCCGGAAGTGAAAGAAAAGCTCAAGGAAGACATCAAACGCCGAATCGTGGAACCCATGGAAGACAAAAAAGAGGGCAAAAAAGAAGTCGACAAACGCGACGACGATAACGGCGACAGCGAGCAAAACGTTGTTGACGAAAAGCCGATCGAAGGTGGAGCAGCCGGTGGAGGAACTGAACCGGGCGTTGCTCCCGGAGTGCCGGGCGCTGCGGTTGACCCCGTTCCACCCAATGCCGGCGGGCCGGGTGGTCCTGGTTGGAACCCCGCCGTGAATCTCTTCCAATACGGCAAAATCAACCTCATCGCTGCCAAACCAGCCAAACTACCCAGCGACACCCGGAGCAGTGTTCGCATCCGTGCTTTGCTTGTTGATGGTCGTGGGGGAGTACCGTTGCCGGTGCCGGCCGGTAAAAAAACCCTGAGTGTGTTCTTGCAGGCCACGCCGGAGCCGCGTTTGAAGTTTCAACACATTTCGAATGTGACCATCGAAAAAGCGATTGACGAGCATGATCAGAAGCTAGCGCAGGCCAAACCTGTTGCAGGTGGTGCTGAGGAAGGCGGCCCCGCTGCTGGGGGAGTGGGCGGTGCCGTCGGTGGGGTCACGGACTCGACCCGCTCATGCCGGAGAACCGCGCCGAACTCGAGCGCCGCGTCGTTGAAGAAAAG
>JBDNDE010000395.1:0-3674 GCA_046719305.1 Gemmataceae bacterium
GCTGGCCCGTCGAAGGCCGAACCGATCTGCGTAAAGGTGTGCAGGCCAACGCCGAATTTCGCGTCCGCTGGGTGCCGATCGAGGAGCCGACCCGCGCTCACACACCGGGCACCACCGACGGCAAGGGGGTCTTCTCCCAGGGGGCCGAGCAGGGCGCCGCGTCGTTCGCCCGCTTGGAAGGCATCTTCTACGCCGACGGTCGCACCTATCTGACAGCCACCTCCGGCGGCGAAGCCGACCAGGGTCAAGTCTGGGAATATACACCTGGCGAAGAGAAGTTGCGGCTGGTGTTCGAGTCGCCTTCACTGGAAGTGCTAAACATGCCCGACAACCTGTGCGTCAGTCCTAACGGTTGCCTGGCCATCTGCGAAGACGGTAGCCGAGTTGGTCAACGCATCCAGGGGGTGACCCCTGACGGCCGTATCTTCCCGTTTGCAGAGAACAACTTGCGCCTAGAGGGCGAGAAGAACGGCTTTGCGGGCGATTTCCGAGCCACGGAATGGACCGGCGTCTGCTTCAGCCCCGATGGCAAATGGATGTTCGCCAACCTGCAAACGCCCGGTATCACCGTGGCGATCACTGGCCCCTGGCACAAAGGGCCGTTTTGATCGCGACACCGGCCTAGTCGGTCTCTGCCGCTAGGCTGAAGGCAGCGATTTCTTTGTCGTTGCGAACGTAGATGCATTTGTTGGCGTAGGCTGGATGACTCCAAACTACCTTGCGGGCACTGCTGATACCACCGGCCAACTGGCTTGTTGGGTCGATTAAGTGTGCTTTGTCCAGTGGCTGGTAGCCTTTGGGGGTCAAGCGGGCGATGAGCAAGTCGCCCCTCTCGTTGAACAAGAAGTAACGCTCGCCGTTGGGCGTCAAGAAGGCGTTGGCCCAGCGTTCCGGCTTCATAGCCCCGGTCGCTGTCAGGTCTTCCCACAGCCGTTTTCCACCAGCCTGCAAGTCGATCGCCCGTAACTGTCCATAGCTGCACACTCCGTAGGCTGTGGTCTCTTCGATAAATGGCGTCGGCATGATGCTATGGATCGCTTGCGTATCTTTTTCATCGCGCCCCTTGCTACGCCATACTTCCGTTACCTTGTCGCCCTTGACCTCCAGCAGTCGCGAGCCGTTGTAAAACGCGGTCAAAAACAGCCGATTGTCGCCGACTGCCCGAGGGGTCGACACGCTCAGGTTCGAGCGAATGTTCCAGCGATAGCTCCACAGCTGTTTACCCGTGGCCGGGTCCAGGCCATTGACCGCCTCGGGATGCCAGATGATCAGCTGCCGTTTGCCCCCCAGCATCAGCAGAGTTGGCGGGCAATAGCCGATCTCAGCGTTTTCGATCTGTAGCGCACGCCATTTTTCTTTGCCAGTGTTTTTGTCGAAGGCGACAACGGCCGGTTTTTTCCCGACCAGGGAGATAACGGTGTCAGCCTCGACCAGCAGATGAGCGGCAAAGCCCCACACCGGGACGCCGGCCTCGTACTCTTTCATCAAGTTTTTGGACCATACCAACGTGCCGTTTTTGGCATCCAAGCAGACCAGATCGCCCATCGCACCCAGCGACCAGACTTTGCCGTCCTGAATCACCGGAGTGGCTCGTGGTCCGGCAGGGTACGATAGGGTGTAGGTGCAGGGGTATTCATGGACCCACAGTTGCTTTCCGGTCTGAGCGTCCAGAGCCACCAGCCGCTCCTTTCCCTTGGAATTGGTCCGCGCAAACGGATTGGCTGGGTCTTTTTGTCCTGCAGCCAATTGCCGATCGGCCACATAAACGATGCCATCGGCGACGGCTGGCCCTGCGTAACCGCCACCGATCGGCACGCGCCAGAGTTGCTTCGGCCCACTTTTGGGAAACTTCGTCAGGATGCCTTTTTCACGCCACACGCCGTCACGTTGCGGCCCGAGCCATTGCGGCCAATCGTCGGCTAGCAAGGGAGTTCCCAACAGGGTCAGAATCAAGCCAATAACCCATCGGTACATGAAATGATCCTCATTAGTTAAAATCAAATTGGGCAGCGAACCTAGCTGTGTGCTTTCTCTTTAGGCGTGCCGTCGATGTTCAGTACCTTGTAGCCACCTTGCCTCCAGAAGAACACCAGCAGTAGGAAGTAGATCCCGGCCATCACAGCAGGGATAGCAGCATCGGCTCGCAAGGTGCGGCGGTCGCCGGTGATGCTGGCTTGGAAGACGATGCGTTCCTCCTCCGTCAGCTTGGCCAAGGCTTGATCCGGGTCAGTGATTCCTTCTTTGGCTAGCTCTTCGCGGACCTCGGTTAGCTTCTTGGTAATTTCCCCGAGCTTCTTACCGTCGATTGCCGGCGTTTGGGGCAAAAACAGGAAAGTAGACGGTTTCTCGGCGCGATACATCTCAAAAAGGCCTGGACGCTCGGCCTGGAGCGCCTCGGCGGCGAAGCGGTCCTTGGCATAGCCCAACCCCGGCGAGCCCAGCAGCCCTGCCGACATCATGCCGATGCCCCCCATGATGCTTATCGCCACCGCCCCGGTGCGGGGGAACCGATCCGAGGCGACCGCTAGCATGGTGGGCCAGAAGAACGTTTTGCCGATGCCGTAGACCGTCAGGGCTAGCAGAGCGATCAAGAACGATTCGACATAGCTAGTTAACAGCAAGCCGGCACACGCGAGCAAGGCGCTGCACAGCAAGATGCTGATGGGTGTCAGGCCCAGATTCTTCTCGATCCATTCGGCACAGAAGCGCAGCAGGAACATCACCATCGAGGTAAAGACAAACAGAATCTTGCCCTGTTCGGAAGTGAGGAGGTTGCCAGTGATATTTTGAATCCAGGCATCGGTGCCCAGTTCAACGGCACCCACAAGAGCGTGTGTAATAAAGAGCATGAAGAGAAGAAGTGAGCCTAAAGAAAATCGCGTGATTACCACAATGACCAGGAGCAATCCCAAGGCGTTGCCCCAGGCCACTATAAAGGTAATCCGGGCGATTAAATTCGGATCCAGTTTCAGCAAGCCGAGCAAGTCCTTGAGCACTCCCTCGGAGAACAGCGCCAGCAAGGCACAGACCACCAGACCGCCCAGGATCCCCACATCCTTGAACATCTGGCCCAAACTCAAACCGCTCTTTGACGCTTCGGAACGTGGCATCGTCTGGCCAAAAAACATGATGCCGTAGGCCAACGTGGGAAGAAGAAACAGCATGAGTTGATAACGCCATTCCAGCTTGACCATGTCGTCCAGAACCCAGCCTGTGGCGCTACCCAGCACCAGACCCAGCGGCCAGCTGGCGTGCAGGATGTTGAGGTAGTGCGTGCGGTTCTGCGGGAACAGCGTCGCCACCAGCGGATTGGCTACCGCCTCCAAGGTGCCGTTGGCTAGACCAAACAAAAACGTGCCCCAAAATAACACAACATAAACCAACGCCTTGTTGGCAGCGATCACCGATGCCTCGGTCCCTGTAGCCGGTGCCGGCGGCGCGCTAAAGGTTACCACGGCCGAAAGCAGATGAAAGAGAAAGGCGGCAATGACTAGTCTGCCGTAACCAATTTTGTCAGCGACGACGCCACCGATGATGATACCGAAGCAAAAGCTCGTGAAGCCTGCGCCGGTAATCGCGCCGAGTTCCTCGCCGCTGAAGCCGTACTCACGGCCCCAGTTATCGAGGATACCGCCTCGGATGGCAAAACCGACACCGGCAGCGAGGATGGCAGT
>JBDNDE010000396.1:0-3664 GCA_046719305.1 Gemmataceae bacterium
CCATCGAAGCGGTGGTTCAGCGCTTCAGCCATCAATGAGCATTTACTCGTTCACCCGTAACAGCCGATTCGCCCCGCGATATAGGGTGGAGAACGACCAGGTGACGCTGGTCTTCGAGATGCGTCTGCTGGTTCGCGATTCTTCGATTCCCATACCGCGCTACGATGGCGAGATCGCGATTAGCGTCGAAGGACCAATTCAGGCAGAAGAGCCCAAGGAGTACCGCATCAGCCAGATCAAGCTGATCCGTGCCAGCAAGCCTCCAGTCGAGGACAAAGGCGGACCGGGAAAGCGGGGCCCACGCGGAAGTTAACCCAAGCCCTCAGCGATTGGTATAAGGCTATCTACCTGCCTTAGCAGTATTCATACCCCTCGCGCTGGTAAGTAGGATTGCTTGCTAGCGCCGCGTGATTGACTCGTTTCCAAGCGGCAATCGCTCCCCAAGCAGCAAGCACGGCGTCTAGGGCGTCGCCACCCGATTGCCTCCGCATCACTTCCTGAAACTCCGACTCGATCGCCACCTCTTTTGCCAACTGGCCCACCAATTCTTCTCGCAGTTGACTCTGCCGCCGGGTATTGCGGCCACCGCCCTTGTAGCCGCGATCGGGCCAGCCAAGGCGTCGCAAGGTGGCCGCGGGCAGCGTCTCGACCAAGAATCGCCGAGCCTGGGGCAACCGCTCATAATCAAAGGGCAAAATAGCGGTCGATGGATCCGTGCTAAGCGGTCTGAGTACTTCCCGCACTCCATAAAACAACTGATACACCAAATGGGGATGATAGGCACACAGGTGAGCGCCTTGCTCCTGCTCGGTTTGGCGCAACACGCAGCTTCGGCCGGTCTGCTGAAACGCTCGCGTCGCGCAAAATCGACCAAACGCTGGGGCATCGTCCGGTTGCTGGGCGAGTTGCACTAACCAAGCTCGCCAGCTGGTTGCCTCGCCGAGCAAAACAGCTGGCAGCGCAAAGGAAAAATCGAACGCCCACAAGGTCGCCTCGCTCAGAGCAATCGCCTGCCGCAAAGATGCCAACACCCTGGCGCGATCGGTAGTGCCGGCGAGAGCGGCCAAGCTGGTCAAACGAGCTAGACGCCAGCGTTGGGCCTCGGGAACTAACGTTGCCCACCATAAGGCTGATCCTGCCTGCCGTGCCCCGCTGAAGTCGATGCCCTGCACCGCTGCGAACGACATGGTTTGCTCAGGTGCCACGGGTGTTGCCATACAGTTCGATATGAAGACGGGGACAATATCGGAAGCCGTGCTGCTTGCACAACTCAGCTACCCACGGCCCGCGTTGGTACAACTCGGCCGAAGTGATGCCTTGGGGCATCAGGAGTACCCGGTCGGGTGGAACAGGGGGCAACTGCTCTAGCAGGGCCAAAATCTCAGCCAGGTCACTTGGTTGATCGACCACAAACTTCAACTGGTAGGCAGTGTGTTCCATAAAGGCCCGAATCACCTCCGGACGCAGCCGCCGCTGATCATGCTGCAGAGCGTAGCGGCCCCCCTCGCGTTGATGGGGGGTCGAATTGCTCAGCTTGGGACTCAGACTTGCCAAGTCGCAGGCTAACGGTTTGAATGCGATCGCTGCTGTTTCGACGGTGATGTGATAACCGCTCTCGTGTAATAGTTGGCAAAGTTCCTCGATACCGGCCGCGACCACCGGTTCGCCCCCGGTAACGACCACATGGCGGGTCGGCCAGGCTTGCAATTGTGCTAGGACGGCATCGAGAGTCCAGTTCTCTCCTTCCGGTTGCCAGGAGGTATGCGGCGAATCACACCACACACAACGCAACGGGCAACCGGTGGTGCGAACAAAGGCCGAGGGCACTCCAGCGAGGAGTCCTTCGCCCTGGATGGAATAAAAAAGCTCGGCGAACCGCATGGCTGGATCTCTAGAGTTCTTTTCCATGATAGCAGCCTCGAACGAATCGCTCGCCTGTAACAGCTCTAGCGGCTAGACTCGCTAGGAGAGAGAATCGGAGAAGAAATCCGTAAAATACGATTGCCTCGGCCCGGTAAGACCGGGAAGATAGAAGAAGTGTACCGATCGCGGATTGTGCTGTTCTCCCCGAGCTAGAGTAGGCGTATCATGGCTAAAAATCGCGACGATCAACAGCAATCGAACCAACCCGAGGACGAGTTCTTCGACTTCGATAACTTAGAAGAGGTCGTCGAGTTCGTTGAAGAGGAAGCCCTCAAAGCCGAAGAGCTCAGCGAGGCCACCCCAAGCACTGCTGCGGACTCGTCAGCCTCTGTTCCCGGAACCGATTCTGTCGGTCAGATGAACATCGACGAACTGCCGGTGATCGACTATGCCTCGTTGCAAGAGGATTCGCCCCTCGCTGCGCCTCCACCGGTCTTAACGCCGTCGGCGAATGCGCCTAACGACGCAGTCGACTATGAGGCAGATAATCTCCAAGAGGCCGAGCGGGACCTCCAAAAGGAACCGATCGATCTGCCCGAACCGGTCGCCACTAGCTTCCACGACAAAGCAGACCAGACCGACTTGGGTGAGGATAGTTTGCTCGATGAGGATGTCGTCGCTTTCGATGAGTCGGATCAACCAGTTGAACCGTCTCGTCGTCCAGCAGATGCCACACCTCTGGCCGCCGATCATAGCATCGACCTGCTGGCCGACGAAGAGATCGTGCTTGGCGAATCACCCCGACCGGGAGAATCCAGTCGTGACCTAATTGCCGAGGGACTCGAATCGGGCGTCGATCTACTCGGCCAGGCCCCGCAGCAAGCGGCTGCTTCGCTTGCTCCCGATAATGCCGACGAAGATGCCCTGGAGGACTTACTGGCCGGCGTGGGCAACGAAGACCCTAGTTCGGTCGTCGATCTTGGCTCGGCCCATAGTTTGCCGACCTTCAACATGGACGATTTCGACCCCTCGGAACTTCCCGCGGCTCCGGCAGCTTCACAGGGGGATCCCGACGAAACCGGCCTAGTCAGCGCGGTGGCCGACGACGACTTAATTGATCTAGGAGCCGGTGCCCTGATCGATTCTTCTGCTGACGACTGGTCCTCCATGGGCGGAGCCGCCACCATGGGTACTGCTGCCTTGGGGGGGGCGGCTCTGGGCGCAGCGGCAGCCGCAGCTGCCGCCGGCAAGGGATCGGCCAAGACCACGAATCCCGAGGTGGAGGTCGTTGACCAGAGCAGCGACGAACCCAAGAAGATTACCAAGAACACGAAAAAGGGTAAGGACAGCGAAGACAAACACGAAGCCACTGATCCCGACGCCAAGGGAGTGACGAAAAAAACCACCGATAAGAACAAACCGGCACGCAAAGGCGCAAGCGGTAGTACTTGGCTGGGTCTGTTCCTGGGTGGTTTCCTCGCGACGGGAGCATGTACCGTCGCCTGGACCCTGGGCTTAGAACCGCCTGCTAGCCTGCGGGAACTGGCTGGTACTAAAATACCAACCCCGAACATTCCGACACCGCCCGGCCCGCCCAATTTTCCCGGCATGCCTGGCCCCGGTGGCCCCGGTGGGCCGGGCGGTCCAGGATTGCCGGGTCCGGGTGGTCCAGGATTGCCGGGCTTCCCTGGGCCAGGTGGTCCCGGCGCTCAACCCCAGCTTCCGCCTTCTGTTGTCGTCGTGCGTAATCTTGAACGCGGCGATCTCGACGACATCAAGGAAGAGCAACTCAAGGCACTCG
>JBDNDE010000397.1:0-3657 GCA_046719305.1 Gemmataceae bacterium
AGCAAAAACTCTGGCAAGATGACCCGCCCACGCCCGAACAACATGATGCCCGCTTCAACGTTCGCCCGGCTTACCGTTTCCTCGACGAACTGACCCATCGCTATGCTCAGACCACCGGCACCGAACAACGCTGGGTGATGTTCACGCCGCCCCTCGCTCGCCGTGCTCCGTTCCTGGCCGTGCGCTTGGAGTTTGCTGATGGTTCCAGCGTGGTGGTGCCCTCGGACAACGAACCGCGTGATCCGGCGGATTTCCTACGCATCGGTGGATGGCAGATTCGTAAATTGGAAGATGTTATTATTGATATCCCTGTGACACGCGGCGAGTCGAACTCCGAATGGCCGATGTGGGAAGCGTACATTCGGTGGCGGGTGCGACACTGGAAAAACACCTTCGACGACACCGACCGGGAACCGGTCCGCGTGGTGCTTCTCAAGCGGGTCATTCTGTTTCCCGGTCCATTTGAACCGCCCAATCGCTACGCCTTGGGCGAGCCAGAGGAGTTGCTCAGCTTCACCCCTCAAGGAAAGCTCTTGCCATGAATGTCCTGCTTTCTCCCTGGTGGGTGCTACTTCGCTTCTGGACTGCACCCATCCGCGCCGAATCGCTTGCCGCCTTTCGCATCGCTCTGGCCGCTACTATCTTGGCCGCTCAATTCACCGGACTCGGTTGGCAACTGGAATTGTGCTGCACCGGTGACGATCCGCTTATTCCTGGCTCGACACGCGATGAGTGGCTGGCCCGCAGTGGCCGGATTTGCCTGTTACGTGGCCCGGTGAGCTTGCCGCTGCTGGGCGAGTGGTTGCCGGACCGCATCTTTGGCGAACACTTCAAACAAACACGCCGGGCGCTAGAAAATTGGTGTCCGCCGCACTGGGCAGCCGCTTGGCGTGACTGGGGCGAGCAACCGGATAATATTCAGTTACTCTTTCGCGTTTATTTGGTCAGCCTGGTGATGGTGCTGATCGGTTTCCGCACTCGGCTGATGACGCTCGTCGCTCTGCTGCTCGCTGCCACTTTCAACAACCGCTTGGTGGAATTGCTCAATGGCGGCGATTCGTTATTTCGTTTGGGGCTATACTTCTTGCTGCTGTCGCCCGCTGGAGCCACCTGGTCGGTAGATGCCTGGCTACGGGCCCGAGGCAAGCGACCAGCCTTGCCCCAGCCGCTAACCCGGCCACGTTGGATCGAGCCGTGGTCGGTGCGGTTGATGCAAATTCAGCTGGCGTTGATGTATCTGTTTACCGGCTTGACCAAGCTAGCCGATGCCCGCCCCGATGCCCAATGGGGCTGGTGGCGGCCGCGTGGTGATTGGCTGGATGGCAACGCGTTGTATTGGGTGCTAAACGATGTGGCGCTGACGCGTTGGTCGTTCGCGCAATTTCCCGTGCCGCTGTTCGCCTGCAAGCTACTGACCTGGGCCACGCTGTTTTTCGAGATCTTCTTTCCGCTGTTGGTACTGTTTGGCTGGACACGCGGCGTGACGCTGCTGTTCGGCGTGGCCCTCCATTTGGGCATTCTTTTCACCATGGAGATCGGCTGGTTCTCGCAAGTGACGCTCTGCTGGTATTTGCTCTTTGTGCGCGGCGAACAGTTGTCGGCTGCACTCGATTGGTTGCGGGGCCACCGATCCGTTTCTCTTGATCTGAATCAAACCCAGGCCGGCGAGCAAGGCGGTTGAGAGAGAAAACGCGGCCGCTTGCCCTCTACGCTACTGCCACACTACTCTGTTCATCTTGCCTAGTCTTGCTAGCCCAGTTAACACGAACACCCCGTGCGGACTGCCAGCGATTTTGGCCGTTTTTGTGCTTTTCTCTCTCACGGCGACCCGAAGCAGGCGTATCGTGAAAGTACCCTACGAGAGCACGCCAAGGTGCGATGCCTCTCTGCTTCAGGGGACATCCCGGACCGATGACGAGAGGAGACTTTGCCATGATCCCCAACAGGGACTGTTTAGTTGCTTGCGCCCTAGGCAAAAACCGTTTACTTGCTTGCGCCTTATGTACCTCAGGTATGCTTTTTTTTGCTGGGATGGCCTCGGCCGGGGAAGTTCAGGGCGATTTAGCCTGTTGCCGTAAGCCGACCACGGTGGGCTTTCGCTCGTGCTACGATCCTTGCGAGCCGGTTGGACCGATCCGCCGCTTTTTCCGCTCGGTGTTTCGTGTACCGTGTCCGCCGCCGCGCCCCGTACTCGTACCGCTGGCGGTGATGAGTCCGGCCTGCCCACCTGCCTGTGCTGCGACGGTCCAAACGCTGCCAGGTACTCTCCCCGCTGCCCCGCCACCCGTCGATGTCGGCCGCCCCGTGCCGGTCAATCCGCCGATCCAAGTACCGCCGCCTACGCCGCCAGCCCCGATGAGCGGCTTCGGCAGCCGTCCGCAACTGCAACCGCAGCCGGTGACTCCGCGAGCCACAATGCCGGCTCCTGTGCCGACTACGGTGCCGTTGGACCGATTGGCCTCGCGTTCGGGGACAGCGGTGATCCGGGCTACTTCGGCCGAACCCCGACCAGCCCTGCTGATCAGCACGACTCAGCAGGGGGGGCGTCTGAGCGCCAAGGTAGACGCCACTGGCCGCGTAATCGGCGACGTGCCCGAGGGGGAGTGGTTGATCTACACCACCGACACGGGCCGCTTTGTCTACCAAGGCAAAGTGGTATCGCGATTGGGTGTGACGGTAAGGGCTGAGTAAGGCAGGCCGGTTCCTAACGTCTGGCTGCTGGGCTGACGGACTGTAGCGTAGCCGGCCACCCCTGCAAAAGGGGGTTAGTTTCGCAGGAAACCTCGTTGAGGAAAGAGGAAAAACAGCGATGCCGAGCGACCTCCTCGATGGAGTTCCTACACGTCTGGGCTTCCGCGAAGGGCATGAGCATCGTGCAGCGGCGGGTCAAGCCGTATCTCCGACTCTGCCCGCCTGGCCGCTTGTCTGCTACAATCCCTCTGAGCCTCGGGAGATTCGTTCATGCTGCGCGTCTGGCTGGGATCGCTTGGCCTGCTGGTTGTCGTTGTCCTGCTCTGGGCCGCTGCTCCGCCGCATCGGCCGCGAATCGTTGGCACGCCCGAGCCGCCGCCTCCCTACACTACGCGGCGTGTCTTTGCCGACGTGCTGCTAAAATCGCCCGTCTATGTCGCTTCGCATTGCCGGCACGCGGGGTTGCTCGTCGCCGAACTGGGGGGCGTGATCCGTCGCCTGCACGACGGCAAGGCGTATCCGTTCCTGGTCGAGAAAGACCTGGAGTTCTACGGCTTCACCTTCCATCCAAAGTATGCCGACAACGGCCAGTTGTTTGTCTTTGCCAATGGTCCGATCTCAGCGAAATCGCGGCGGAATCAAATTTTTCGCTACTTGGTGAAGCCCGGCTCGCAGGAGGTCGATCCCACAACCCGCACCCTGATTCTCGAATGGCCCTCTAACGGCCATAATGGCGGCGATCTGGCATTTGGGCCGGACGGGCTGCTGTATATCTCGTCGGGAGATGGCAGCAGCGATAGTGACGAGGGAAACACCGGCCAAGATCTGCGAGATCTGACCTCGGGGATTGTGCGGATCGATGTTGATCGACCGGCACCGGGCCAAGCCTACAGCATCCCGCGCGACAATCCCTTCCTCCATCTCAAGGAAGCCCGTGGCGAATTGTGGGCCTTTGGCCTGCGTAAC
>JBDNDE010000398.1:0-3599 GCA_046719305.1 Gemmataceae bacterium
CCTCGCGCTCGGTCTGATAAATCCGAAGCTTTTTCCTCAAGCCCAAGATGTCGATCAATTCCTCGACAATTGGGGTCAATTCACACAACGCTAGCACCTTGGGCATCGCCAGCTTTTTGTTGAGCGTCATCAGTTTGCCGATCGAGTAGCTGGCTAAGCTCTCGACGCCCGCGAAATTAATGATCATCTTCTCACGACCGGATTCGGCCATTTCGATCAAAGGATCAAAGAATTCACGGATAGTTTGTTCATCCCGCAGGTAGGGGGTGTTGAATCGAACCACTGCGACACCACCAATGTCTTCCCATTCGAACAATCCCGTAGGCTCAGCCATGACGACACCGCCTTTTGCATAATCCTGGAGAAAGGTGAACTCGATCCAAAGGGAACCAGCTGCTACATAGGAACGGATTTTGAACGTATCTTAGAGAAGTCAGGTCATCGGACAAGAACCGGTCATCGCTCTGGATGCGGTGCCCCTTCAATGTCGATAAAGGGACTGGCTACCCTGAGGGAGATAGTCAACTTTTTTTGCCTTTATGTTGTTTCTGTAGCACGCTCTACTAAGCTTAAGGTAGGATTGACTTCTCGGGGTGATACTGCTCAGGGTGATACGATGATGGCCAATCCTGACTCCACGCCCTCTTTTTCTGAACTACCGTCGACGTCCATGCAAGCGTTGGTCAGCGATTTCCAACGAGGAAATCTCGCGGCAACCAATCAACTGTTTGCCCGCGCACAAGAACGCATGCTGAGCATCGCTCGCAGTATGCTACGCCGTTATCCCCGGGTCGGCCGGTGGGTGCAAGAGGAGGATGTAGTCCAGGAGGCAATGGTTCGGCTACTGCGTGCCCTGCGTAGCATTAAGCCCGAGTCGATCCGTTCCTTCTACGGTTTGGCCGCCGAGCAAATTCGTCGCGAACTGATTGACTTGACGCGAAAACTGTTTGGCCCCGAAGGTGCGGGCAGTAACCATGAGAGCCATCTGATCAATCAAGCAGACGGGCAACAGTCCTCCCCTGTAGCGGAACCGGTCGCACCGACCGACACACTAGAGGAACTCGAACGCTGGAACGCCCTTCATAGAGCTATCGAGGAGCTAGAGTCGAAACTCCGCGAGGTCTTTAGCCTCACCTTCTATCATGGCTGGGGCCAACGCGAGATCGCTGAACTGATGCAAGTTGACGAGCGCACGGTAAGGCGGTGGTGGCGACGCGCGGTACTTCAACTGACCGATCAACTCGGGGGGCGACTCCCAACGGATATACATTGCTTATGAGTATAGCATGCGCTGGTCCATTATTCGTCTGATTTGGCTACGTGAACTTCGGGATCAGCTTCGTGACCGCCGTACCATTCTCATGATCGCCGTGCTACCCCTGCTGATCTATCCGCTGGCTGGGGTCGGTTTCCTTTATTTTGCTTCGCTGCTAGCGGCTCGGCCAACGACCATCGGCATCATCGGTCTGGAAGAGTTACACCCGTGGCGTCTGTATCAATCACCCGAGAGTCACGGTCGTGCCGCCAGTCTGTTGTTAATCGTGCCGACGGCCAACGCGGTGCCACTGATTAACCTAGCCGCTCTACAGTTGGTGCCTTCGCGGGATTATCCGCCACTGCTAATCGAAGAGAACGATCGGCTGACGGTACGCGAAATGTACGCCCCCAGTGGGTCGTTTGCCTCTCTGCGAGTACGGTCGATCGCGTCGAGCAATGACGACACGCAAGGCATCGAGGCTCTAGACCGCTCAGCCCTGGACGCAAAGGAAGTCGATGTGCTGTTGATTGCTCCGCCCGGCTTTCAGCGTCGTCTCGCTCAAGGCCAGACACCCCGACTGTACGTTTTCTCCCGCGAGAAAGACGATACTTCCCGGCTGGCCAGTGTTCGCGTCACGGCTACCTTGGCTCGCTGGGAACGCGACCTAATGGCTGCACGCTTCCTGCAACGCGGCCTACCGGCTGACTTCGATGACACACTGAATCTGATCCAGCCAGGTTCCGGGCCAGGCAAGGCGGAGGCCGAGAGCGTCTTTGCCCTGTTGGTGCGGATTTTTCCGTTTATTTTGGTCATGTGGTCCTTAGCCGGGGCCCTCTATCCTGCCGTGGACATCTGTGCGGGAGAGAAAGAACGCGGCACCATGGAAACACTGCTGATCAGCCCCGCCAGCCGCGAAGAAATCGTCTGGGGCAAATTCCTGACTATCTGGGTCTTCAGCACCGCCACCGCCTTGCTCAACTTAGTCGGCATGGTCGGCACCGTGTTGGTCGCCAGTTCCGCTGCTCCTCTCATCCAGCTGCAGCCTCTCGCTCTGGTTTGGGCCGTTCTGCTTCTGTTGCCGCTCTCGGCGTTTTTCAGTGCCTTGTGTCTGGCAGTGGGTGCCTATGCGCGTTCGTCTAAGGAGGGACAGTATTACCTCATGCCGCTGTTCCTGCTCACGATGCCGTTGATCATTCTTACGCTGGCTCCTGGGGTCGAACTCAACCCATTTTACAGCATGGTTCCGGTTACAGGGGTCGCGCTGTTGTTGCAACGGCTCATGCTGAACGTCAGCGGCGACGGCAACGTCTGGCTCTATTTTATACCAGTCCTCGCGCCGATGATAATTTATTCGTGGCTGGCACTGCGGTGGGCGATCACCCAATTCCAGAGCGAGGAGGTGCTGTTCCGTGAAGCCGAGCGACTCGACCTGGGGTTGTGGCTATCGCGGCTGTTTCGTGACAAAGAACCGATGCCCAGCCCAGGCGAGGCGTGGTTTTGCTTTGGCCTGATCTTCGCCTTGCGTTGGCTTTCGTTGCTGCTAGGTACTTCCGCCCCATTGTGGCTGCGTACCGGAGTGGCTCAACTGGCTTTTGTCGCCGCGCCGCCGCTGCTCATGACGCTGTTGCTGACGACGCGGCCGTTGGCTGGGTTATCCTTGCGTCGGCCGGTGTGGCTGAGCTTACCGTTGGCGGCGCTGTTGGCAGTGGCGTTGCTGCCGATCCTCTCGGAACTGACACTGTTGATTCTGGCTCAGTTTCCGGGGCTGCGAAGTTTGCTCGAACTCAACCACCCCTTGACGCGAGAACTCGCCGCCATTGCACGCGGCGAGTCCCCCCTGGGGCTGCAACTGTTCGTCGTTCTGGGTATCCTGCCAGCTATTTGTGAAGAGTTGGCCTTTCGCGGCTTCATTCTCACCGGTCTGCGACAGAGCTTTCGCCCCTTGTCTGCGATTCTGTTGAGTAGTTTCCTGTTCGCCTTGTATCAGATGAACGTGTTTCAATTTCTGCCGCACTTCCTCTTTGGGATCGTCTTGGCCGTGTTGGTGGTTCGAACGGGCAGCATCTGGCCGGCCATCGTGTTTCATCTGGTTTACAACAGCGTGTTAATAGGGCCGGCCTTGATGCCAGGGATATTTAGTGGGCTGGAAACCATCAGCGGGTGGGTGCGACTAGTGGCGGCCCTGACCGGCCTGATGATTGCTCTGAGTATCTTTCTGCTTCTGTCGCGTCTGGTGCCGGAGCCGGCCACATGAAACTCTATTTCGTAGAGTTGCAGGTCAGCGATTGGTTGGCCTCGCTGGGGTGGTATCGCGACGTGCTGGGTTAGACGTACTCTTAAC
>JBDNDE010000399.1:0-3536 GCA_046719305.1 Gemmataceae bacterium
AATCGCCAGTTGCACGCTGATCGTGAACACGGTACCAAACAAATCTTGTAGCCGTGGCACGCTGTTGACATCGAGACGTAGAGTAACCTGCCGCCGTACCGGATCGACGCGATATGTATTCGGGGAAATGATCACATATTTCCCTAGCAGATCATCAAAGTACTGCAAGACCGGCAGATCAAAATCATCGTTTTGATAAGTAAACGTCACGATCGCGAAGTCATCCGGGCTTATGTTTAACGCCCGCACGTCGTAACTGGATACCAGCGTCAAGCTCTTCCCCTCGACCACGAGCAGTGGCGGTTCGTCACCAAGGGAGTTGGCTACTTGGATCGGCACCACTGCCACGATCAGCCCGGAAAAGCCCGGACGCCCTGCACGGAAGAAGGTGGCCTGCACCCCCGGAGCAGAGACTCTGCCCGTTTGATCATTCTCGCCCCTGAGGCTGACTTTGCTAGCGTTTTTGGGGTTGATGCCCGGCAACAGCACATCGGCGATGAAAAACGCAAAGCCCTGGGCACCGGATGGCTCTACCACTCGGATTGTCACCGGAAACGACCGCTCTTGCTGATAGATGTGGTCTAGAAAGTAACGGGGCGGGTCGATCTCTTGCTCCTCGGAGAATTCCGGTTCTAAAAGCACCTCCGGAGTGCCGTCCCCATAGTTCACATACACCAGGTAAGGCCCACCGCTAGGATGCGAGATGAAAATCGGTCGCCGTAAGCGATCGCCCACATTCAGGAACAGATCTCCGCCGGCATCGACAATCGGAGGTACGTTGCTGACGCGGATTGTCCGCTGGGCACTGCTGCTGGAATTGTCTGCATCGAACACGCTGAGGCGGATGGTGTAGTCGGGTTGCTCGGTGGTGTTGGCCCGCAGATAGGCATACTCCGTCGAAAACGTGTTGGAGCCGGGCGGCACTTGGATGAACGAAGTGCCACCATCGCCCCAGTTAATCCACACCGTATGGCCGCGATTGTCTCCGAAGTCTTCAAAAGAGCCGCTCAGGGTGAAGAAGTCGCCCACGCTAACGGTACTGGGCACCTCGAACTGTACGTTGCTCGGCGCTGGATTGATCACCGTCAGCGTCAAGCTGCCGCTCAACGGCTCCTCGCTCCAGCTCAGCGTAGTGAAGCTGTCCTGGGTGAGCGTGAGGGTTTGTTGGCCGGGTGTGCGCAAGCGGAGGTTGGAGACAAAGATTACGCCGTCCTCGTCGGCCCAAATGCCCTGCTCGGGAAGGACGGCTCGCGGGTCGGTGCTGCTGAGGATAAACGGACCAACCGGACCCCAGGTTTGGTTGCCCAACGCATCCACGGGAAAGGCAACCAAGTTAAACGGTTGATCAGGCGCAACGCTGGTAACCACCCCCACGTCGTCAAGAAACGCCTGCAGTTTATAAGAGACTGCCGCGTCGGGCCGAATGGTGAGGGAGAAGGAGTCGACGAGATTACCCACACGCGCTTCGACCACCACATTCCCCACTTGCGTGCTGGCCACCAACTGCGGAGCCGTGGCGATCCCGTCGCTTTGCGTACTGGCAACGGCCCAACTGCTACTGCCCTGAAAAAACGCCTGGCCGGAGAGGATGTTGAACGTCACGGCTTCGCCAGGGATCGGGTTGCCTGCGTCGTCTCGCACGATCACCTGGAGCGGGTCGGGAAAGACACCTAACACCGGCGCGCTGCCGCCCTGGCCATTGACAATGCTCAGCGAAGCACGGCTTTGATAAGCCCCTGAATCTGCCGGTAGGCCGAAACGGGAAACACCCCGAGCGTCGTAAGAGACAGCCGTACCAGCATTGTTTAGCCGGAGGGCGGGGCTACTTGGTCGCAACGCATAGGTAGGCACCGGCCCGCCGTTGTCGCCGAAGTTGCCTAACCGAGGATCGACGCCCACGACATCGCTGGGGTGATTCAATTGGCCTGGCGAGGTGTCGGCGACGTTATAGCCCCATGATTCGATCGTCCCACCGAAGGAATTGCTGGCGAAGGAGTTGTTGTCGGCGGAGTTGTTGTTGGCAAATAGATTTCCAATCAGCGTGATGGTGCCACGCCCAAGATTACTGAGAGCGAAAATACTATCAGGGTTGTTCACGATGGTGGAGTAAGCGATATCGACGTGTGTGTTGCCTGGGTAGTTCGGCCCAACCTCCAAGATTCCGATGATACCATCGATCACGGTGGATCCGGTGATGGTGACGTTGCGTAGAGTGGTACTTGCCCCCTGAGTCGGGCTACTCTCCGTGAAAATGATCCCCCCGAAACCGGCGGAGTTGTTGTGAAAAGTGGAGGATTCCACCCACAAATTGCCCCGGTCGTTATGGATCACCCCCTGATGCTCAATCTCGGTGTAGGTCGTGCCCTCAAAGAGACTCGTCTCAACCGTCGCCGAGGCTTGGTTGATCGAAATCACGCCATTGTAGTGGGTGGCATGATTGCGAAAGACCATCCGTCGGACGGTTAGCTGCGCTTGGTTACTTACCTGAATCCCCGAGGCGCCACTGAACTCCGTCTCCAGTCCGTTGGCCAAGGTCATGTCGCTGAGCGTCAGTTCGTTGCCCACTCCGCTGACCCGGAACATGCTGAAACCGTTGGTCACGCTGCTTGCAAGTGAGATAGTCGTTTGACCCGCCCCCAGACCCCTAATCTGCACGGAGCCGGTGATACTCGGTAGGGCCGATTCCAGTTGCACCGTGCCTGCGACAGCAAAGGTAATCACGTCGCTCTGGCTAGTGGCATTCGCCTGCTGGATGGCCCAACGCAGCGTGCCGGTTTCGCTGGTGTCGTCCAACGAGGTGACGATCAAACTCGTTGGGACACAGCGGAGTTCCAGAGCTTCCAGACGAAGCGGTAACCGGAACCGGCCGAGGTTCATTCGCACTCCCGAAATGTAAGCTGATAATCTAACTTTGACCAAAACCGCATAAAGGTCAAGGGGAAAATTCGCGCTCCTCCTACAAAGAATCTCGCCAGTTGGTTCATCAGGCGGACAGGGCCGATTCGGGGATTAAAGTTGTCGTGCAGTGACGAGAAAAGTCGAGAGTCTTTTTGCAAGGGGTTTGAATGCCCTAGTGGGACAGGTTAAGATGGGGCGGCGAAAACGGTGGCCCACCCATCTCTGAAGAGGGTGCGAATGTCTCAGCGTTGGAGTTGCGAGAACGGTCACTCCTTCACCGATTGTCCGACGGAACGGACTTGCCCCCTTTGCGCCGGGCAAGTGAAGCCGGCCGCTCTCGATTCCCTGGCCGAAGTGGGAATGTTGGAGACTCTCTTCCCAGAGGCTGCCCCTGTTGCGCGAGTTGTCCCGGCCACCGTACCCGGCAATCTGGTGGCCAATTCCGACAACTCGGGGGAGAGCGAACGGTTCGAGGCAACGCTGGTCCCGCCGGTTACTCGCAACGACCCCTCCAACCAACCCGGAGAAAGGGGCGGCCGAGCCACGGTATCAGAATCGGACACGCTACCGCCTAGCCCAACGCCTTGCGTCCCGAAGGATAAAACCATCGTTCCCCTGACTAGTCCAAGCGACACTGC
>JBDNDE010000004.1:0-41659 GCA_046719305.1 Gemmataceae bacterium
TGCTGCCCATCATCATCTGCATGCCCATCATGCCGCCCAACTGCATGCCCATCATGCCCATCTGCATGCCGCCCATCTGCATGCCCATCATGCCCATCTGCATGCCCATCATGCCCATCTGCATGCCCATCATGCCCATCTGCATGCCCATCTGCATGCCCATCTGCATGCCCATCATGCCCATTTGCATGCCCATCATCATCTGCATGCCCATTTGCATTTGCATCATTTGCATGCCCATCATCATTTGCATGCCCATTTGCATTTGCATCATCTGCATGCCCATCATCATTTGCATGCCCATTTGCATTTGCATCATCTGCATGCCCATTTGCATTTGCATCTGCATGCCGCCTTGCATCTGCATGCCGCCTTGCTGGGCACCGAATAACATTCCCTGCATGCCGACGCCCGTTTGGGCATAGGGCAAGTTAGGACGTGGCGGAGCCCCGGCTGGCCCAGGACGACCTGGGAACCCCCCTCGATAGGGACGTTGAGCAGAAGTTTCCCCAGGAAGGGTCAACGCCAACAACACGGTGATGATGGCTAGGGCATAGGCCGCCTGAAGGAGACGTGCACAGGACAACATGATTGGAAGCTCCCAGAGTGAGGATCAGTTCGAGCGGACACCCTATGTGTCCGAACAGTAGGCACCGAGGATCTCCCCCTGCTTACGGGCTACAGGGTACTATACACAGTTTAGCAAACTTTGTGGTGGGGAAGGGGCAGAATCTCTCCAAGACATTCATTTTGCCCTGGTACAACCTCTACGTCAAGCGATTACTAACGTTGCGGGCACCGCCTGCATAAACTCCTTTGCTCCTTGGCGAATAATGCCCGTTTTCTTTCCTAGCTTTCTGCGCACCAAAGACCGAGGTGCCCCCGTCCTGCCCCCGGACTGATTAACGCTTCAACTCCGTAACGCTTGACACCGACCGGCACCGGGCCGCACAATATCTTTATGGTATTTGCTTCCTCGTTCTCTCAGGATAGGCTTGATGGCTGAATCCTCTTTGCGGCCGACGCGCGAGTGGCAGTGGTTCATCCTAGCCATGTCGCTAGTTGGGGCGGTCTGTGTGCCACTGTGGCAGGTCTACGTTGCCTCGCAAGGGGAGACAGGTGGCGCTCGCTGGACTGCTTCTCGGTTTGCGCGGCTGTTTCTTGGCCCGGAACAAATAGCCTGTTATGCGGCGTTTCTCTGGGCCTGCTTTCTGTTGTTCAGCCGATGGCTAGAGACCGTGCGGCAAAGGCGGGCATTTCGACTGGAATTGCTCCCGGCGGGACAGTGCATCTTGGCGGAAGATGCTCGGGATCTGCAACGCCGCATCGACGATCGGGTTGGCCGTGGCGGGCCTTATATCCTGGCTAGCATGCTCCGGCTGGCCCTGGGTAAGTATGCCATCAGCCGTAACTCACGAGATGTGGCCGAACTTGTCCGTACGCAAGCCGACTTGCACCTGGGCCGACTCATCAGCACGATGGCCACGGTGCATTATTTGGCCTGGGCGATCCCAGCGATCGGTTTTTTGGGCACGGTACGCGGATTGGCAGGGGCTATGCCGGGCGAAGACATCAAGGGGCAGGCAGTGGAGATCTTCATGTCCGAAGTGACCAAACACCTCAACGTGGCGTTTGACTGTACCCTCGTCGCGTTGGCCCTTAGTCTCGTGTTAATGTTTTTAGTTCATTCGCAGCAACGCCGCGAAGAGGAACTTGTTTTGGATTGTCAGCAATATTGCTTGGATCATCTCGTCAGCCGGCTGTACGACGATTCCTATGAGACCGCCGGCGAAGGAGTGAGTCCTACCCCGAGAGGTTACCTGTCATGAGTTTGGTCGGGCTGGACCTCAACGCCACCCGCCTACGCGGTGTGGCCAGCAACGGCCTCCACCCCCCCGCTCGTTTAGCCCTGGAACGCGAAGCGGCCGAATTTCCCTTGGCGTTGAGTCTCGAGGGCCGCTCCATTCTGGCCGGTTCGGCGGGCCAACGGCTAACGCGATTGCGGCCGCATCTGGCCTGTGTAGATTTTTTGCCCCATCTAGGTACGGCCCGACAGTGGAACGGTCCCAAGCTCCGTGTCACGGCCGAGGAAGCTCTGCGGCATTGTTTACAAGCGGTGGGTCGGACACTCAACCGCATCACAGGTGTGGGTTTATGTGTCCCGGGCTATCTGAGTGATGAACAGGTTCAACAGATGCAGGAGATTTTCCGTGTGGCTCGGCTGCCGCTGATGGGCCTGCTACGTTCGACCCAGGCTGCTCTATTGGCTCGATCGCTGGCTGGTTCCACAACGGACAGCGAGACACCGGTTTTGATAGTCGATGTCGATGGGCACGCGCTGACGTGGAGCGTGATCGACCACCAGTCGGGACAACCGCAACTGCTCAGCATGCACGTTTCGGCAGTTCTGAGCCGGGCTTCATGGCTGCGACGTTTGGTGGATGGGGTAGCGGGACGATTCATCCGACAAAGTCGACACGATCCGAGAGAATCGGGAGAGACGGAACAAGCAATTTATGAGCAAGTCTGCAAGTTTGTCTCACGCGAAACGTTGCCTTCGTTTCTACCTTTTGGTTTACACACGCCCAGTTGGTCCTGCCATTTGATGATCCCCGCTGAGGATCTGGTGGCGTTTGTTGGACCATGCTTGCGGCAGGCAGCCCTCGAACTCGATAGCCTCCTACACGAGACGCATGCACAGGGGGGCATCCAGCAGGCGATTCTGACCGGGCCTGCTGCTGCTCTGCCGGGTCTGGCCGATCTCGTGCGGTCGCGCTTGCAAGCCCTGCCCCCCCTAGACGATGGCGATTACGGCGAGGCCATCCTTCACCATTTGGCCCAAGATCGGGTCGTCGAACTGGGCGATGACGACCTCTCGGTGGCGGCTTGCGAATTGGCCAAGCGTATCCACGCCGGTCAATTGCCCAGAGGGTTTCACGACGCCTTCTTTGTCGCCTCGCCGCAACACAGGACAAAGGAGGTCGGCCCACCGCAGACAAAGGATGTCGGCCCACCGCGTTTGCAGTTTCGCGGCCAAGATCACTTGTTGCAGAAAAAGGTGTTTCTACTAGGTCGTGACCCGGCATGCGATTTAGTTTTTGAGAGCGAACTGTATCCACATGTCTCGGCTCGCCATGCTGAGGTGATCTTTGATCGTCGGCATTATCTGATCTATGATCGTAGCCGACATGGCACGATGGTCAACGATCAGGCTATCGACCGCCAAATGCTGTTGCATTCGGGCGACTGGATTCGTTTGGGACCACAAGGCCCGGTACTACGGTTCCTAGGCGAGGCGTCGGCAACCAACTAAACCGAAACCATCAAAACCACCGGAGCAACCTAATGCGTCTGCGACACAAAACCCCCATGGTCTTCAGCTTGGCCATGGTCGACGTGTTTTGCTGTGCCCTGGGCTGTGTCATCCTGATCTGGCAAATGAACTCCAAAATCGCCGACGACAAAGTCCAAGGCACCCTTCGTCAAGCCGAGCAGACCAAGCTCCAAAGTGACCTGCTCCTGGCTGAAGCTCTCCATGCCAGTAAAAATCTCGACCAACGCTACCAACTCATCCTGGCCGACCGAGACAAGGCCGAGGCACTGGCCCGGTTGCTCAAAGAAAAACTGGCCGAACTGGAGAGCGACAAAAAAGGACTTCTGCAGGCACTAAAACGCACTCAGCTGGAGGTTCTGGACCTGACCGGCAAGCTCAAAACAAGTAACGATAAAACACTCGCCTTGCAGGGGGACCTCGCGGACCTGCAAAAGCGATACGATGCTCAACAACTCCGGGTTGTCGCCTTGGATAAGCGGTTGGTCGAATTGTTGGCCAAGATCAAAAGCTCCGAGGAGGATCTGGCCGCCCTTCAAAAAACGAACAAAGACGACAGCGCTAAAATTGCTGAATTGACCAAAGCGTTAGAGATCAAGCAACGGGACTTGGCCGCTTTGCAGCAGCTTTTGGAAGAGGCCCGCCAGGCCCGGAAGATGCTGGAGGATTCCCTCGGGAAAAAAAATGCCGATATCCTGCTGGCTCAGAAAAACAAGCTCGACCTGGAAAAACTGCTTCGGCTCCGTCAAGAAGCCCTGGATGAGTTGTCTCGCAAACTGGAGAAATCTGAAAAGGACAAAATTGCCCTGCGGGTCGCCGCAGAGAATCGTTTTGCCGGAATCGAACTGAGTGGCAAAAGGGTAGTATTTTTAATTGATATTTCGGGCAGCATGAAATATCTCTCCGAGGACAAGCCAGCCCCAGAAAAATGGCGCGAGGTGTATGACACAGTCGTCCGGCTGATGCGAAGCATGAACGGGTTGGAAAAGTATCAAATCATCGTGTTTTCGGATAAGGTGCGACATCCCCTCGGAACACCGGGCAAATGGCTGGAGTTCGACAAAACGCATAGCCCCGAGGAGGTGCTCGAAGCGCTCAAGGCCATTGACCCCCAAGGCGGGACCAATATGTATGCCGGCCTGGAGGAGACGTTCAAGTATCGGGAGCAGGGACTCGACACGATTTTTTTCCTCTCGGATGGATTGCCTAATCGAGGCAAATCGGAACCAGGTGTCGATACCTCCAAACTCAATGATCTGGAATTGGGCATCGTTCTAGGCCGCTTCGTACTGAAAACTCTCAAAGAGCAATGGAATCGGCCACTCCCCGGCCGCCCCCAGGTCAAGATTCACACCATCGGTTTTTTTTATGAAAGTCCCGATCTTGGGGCTTTCCTCTGGGCACTATCCCGAGATAATAACGGCAGTTTTGTCGGCATGAATCGTCCCTAAATCTCTTCTCCAGAGTCCTCTTCCTCTGGCAAGGTTACGAGGAGGCCGTCGTGGGTCCTCGGATTCGTGTGCTGAATCCTCTCACAGGCGAAGTTTGGGAATCCAACGATCTGCTACGGATCGGCCGAAACCCCAACACGGACATCCAGTTACCTGACCGCATGGTCAGCCGCCTCCATGCCCTGCTTTGGGCCGACCTCTCCCAATGGTGGATACGTGACCTCCAGAGTCGCAACGGTACCCGGATCAACGGTCAGCTGGTCACCCGCGACCGACACTCGGTGCAGGGCGGCGACGAGCTAAACCTAGGCGGCAGTCAGTTGCATGTGTTGGGTATCTTGGTGGAAAACGCTACGCAGTGGGAAAGTTGTAAACATGCCCTTTCTCTGTTAGAAACGCTCGGTCGGCTCGATTGGACGGCCCCTGCTTTGCAACGCAAGTTGCGTCTGTGAGTTTGCGCCTGTTTGGTCGGGGGGTCCGGATTGCTTCACCCGAAGTTTCCACAACATCCCCTGCCATCGCCCGAGCGGCCGGGGTCGCTCGAATTGTCCGTGCAGGAAGCCTCCCTACAACTGCAACGCCACTATCAGGAAATCTTGGCTCAGCCGGAACGAACGCAGGCATTTTTGGATACTTTACCGAACCATCCCCAGGAGCAAGGCTTTTATCGTTTGATGCATTCCATCCATCGCTGGCATGGATCCGGATATCGGGAATATGCCGATCTGCTTGCTCATCACGTCCCGGCGGATCGCTCTGTCCGGCTATTACGCTGTGCCCTGGGCAACCCTTGGAAACCGGCTCGTCTCGCGCCGCAATGGTTGCACTGGAACGATGGCCTCGTCGCCCGTTTGGCCAAACTGATCGCCCGCGACGCTTGTCTGGAGTTATTACCCATCTTGGCCGATGCCCTAGAAGATGCTGGGTGCCAGGAGGAAACGCTGTTGAACCATCTGCGTGAAGAGGAACATTGTCTGGCTTGTTGGGCGCTGGACACGGTTTTGGGTCATCACCCCCAGATCAGCGTCCCTCCCAGCTAAGCAGAACATGCCCTGCCGGACTATCCAGTCGCAACCGCACAAACGATACCGTCCCTGTGGTAGTTGGTTGCTCCTCAATCTGAATGCGGGAAGGCGAAACACGCATCCCTTTTTGGTAATGCCAGCACAAATGAACGACTCCGTCGGGAGCGGGAACCACCTCTTTTAACAAGATCCCCCGTGCATCGGCTTGGTGAAGACGGACTGATCCACTTAGGGCATAACAGGGGTGCCGTTGGATCGTGAACAGATACCGTTGATTGGGCAACGGGGTACAAACCGCCTGGGGCCAACGCAACAATCGCTCATGCGCGATATTAGTACTGGTGACGATCCATTTAATATTGTACCGTTGGCAATAATCGAATAACTCACTATCTGTCCATTCGTAGATAGATCGACCAACAAGCCGACCATCCACTAGTCCCGTAGCAGTGTGTTCGATCCCGGCCCCGGCCTCCAGCCCCCCGACAAAAAAACGTTGCGTTTGCACTGCCAGCAAGGCCGTCCAGCGCGACTCGAAACGTCCTCCCAGGCGGTCTTCCCAGAGGATACGGCCTTCCTGGGTTGTCGTTTCTTCAATCGCTTGGATTAGCGCCTCGCGTTCAGGGTTCAAACCAATGAGAAAGGGTCGAGGAGTGAGCAACTGTACCACACGTTGCCGATGCTTCACAGGGCTAACAACCGTCCACAACAACGCTAAGGCCCCTAGCGACAGCACGGGCAAAAGCGGATGCAGCCGACGCAGCGAATCTAATATCCAAGCGCTCAGGCAGGCCACCGGTAAACAGGCCAGCAACAATGCCGGCACAATCAGTTGCGCTGCGCCGAGTCGGCCCAAGGGATCGTAGAGCAGCCCGACGACGGCCAGGAGAAACATGCCACCCATAGAGACGCCGATGAGGCGGGAACCAACCGCCTGTCCGCTGCGATGCATGACCACCAGCCCCAGGGACGCGAGCCCCAGCATGACAAAACACAGACCGCGATCGAAGGCATCCCCCCACAATTCCGAGCGTAGAATCGCTCCGAGAGTCAGACGGTCGGCAAGAGGCGTATCGAGTTCGGGCACCACCCGTACCCACCAAAATCGGATCAGGTCACTCAACCAGAACGCGTTGGCCAACAAAGCGAGTAACAGCGTGCCAAACAACGGCACATGCCACAACAGTCGATGTTGCGGCCCCACCACAAGATAATAAAGCAATGTCGGTGGAATCATCAGCAGCATCAGCAACGGATGAGCAAACCACCCCAATAGACCGGCAAGACCCAGACCAATCAGCGGTAGCACGGCCGGTTTGTCGTGGTAACGTACTAACAACCCTGCTTGCAACGCTACAGCTAGGGAGCCAAGCAATAGATCGCTATCACCGGCTTCTAAGGCGTCACGGCCGGGCCGTCCCCACCACACCAGTTGCACCAGCAGTACCGCTCCCACACCAGTACCACGCGACAGCTGCACTCCCCGCGCAGCTAGGTAGATCACGAAAGGCACCAGCAGACAAACAATCGCCTGGGTAATTTTGTACGTCGCCGGGCTGTACCGTGCCCCAGCCAGGAACAAGGCCAACTCAGCCGGCCGGCTACCGCTATCAAAAACAGGGGTTTTGGGATACCCAGCATGATAGGCCGGGTCGTAACAGCACAACGTGCCGCGTTCCGCCCACGATCGCGCACCAAGATAGCCGTGATACAGATGCAACGGATGGCGACCGGAAAGAATCGGCTGTTCAGAGAGCATCTGCGTCCAGGGATTGGGGCCAAACAGCCCAAGGGTCAGCCAGCCTTGCCAGCCCACTAGGACCAACAACGCCAGCCGCCACCAGCGAGTACGACCTGGGCAACGCGTGAATGGCTTCATGGCCGGGATGCTACCCGCTGAGCCGTCGAGAGAGCAAGGTCAAGGCAGACACCTACCGTGTGGCCCTGAACACGCGCAGTAAGTCAACTGGAGGGAGAATCCCAACGGGCGATCATGAGTCCGTGAACTGCCTGATGCTTGCTTTGATTGGCCCCGGTGAGGTTCTACCGAGCGTCGCTGGTGGGGCGTTTGAGGATTTAGCCCGCGATCACCGAATTACGCAGCACGCCGATTTTCTCGATCTCGACCTCGACCTCGTCCCCAGGCTTCAGCCAGACGGGCGGTTTGCGAGCCGCCCCGACCCCTGGCGGAGTGCCGGTGAAAATCAGGTCGCCGACTTGCAGCGTCACCACTTTCGAAATGTACTCGATCAACTCCTCTGCGTGAAAGATCAATTGATTCGTTCGGCTGTCTTGCATGGTTTGGCCATTGATGCGCAGCTGGATGCGTAGATCGTGTGGGTCGCCCAGTTCGTCCAAGGTTACCAGATGCGGCCCGGTCGGCGCGAAAGTATCGAAGGTCTTGCCCAACAACCATTGATCCCCATCCTTGCGCTGCCAGTCGCGGGCCGACACATCGTGCCCCACCGTGCAGCCAGCCACATGCGACATTGCTTGCTCACGGGGGATGTTGCGTCCACCCCGGCCAATGACCAGTACCAACTCGGCCTCGTAGTCGACTTTTTGCGACACAGGCGGCAATACAATCGCTTCGCCGTGGGCGATCAAAGCCGTGGGGAATTTGTTGAATACCACCGGTTCGCGGGGAATCGCCGCCCCCGTTTCCAGGGCATGATCACGATAGTTCAGGCCGATGCACAGCACTTTGGGCGCGTCGGGAATGGGCGGCAACAAGCGAACCGAGTCCGCTGGGTGATGCGGGCCTTGGTCTAGGCCATCGAACGAACCGCGCTGCAAGAGCGAACGCAGCCCCAACCCGGGTAGCTCAACGTAATAACCATCGCGATACAAAGCAGCAGTCGGCCCGGCAGGGGTCAGAATCGTAGCTAGACGCATCCGTAGTCCTTTCTTTGGTTAGGCCCACAGGCTGAATCGCACGGGTAAAGCCCGTACAGCCAGCCACATCTTGAACCAGCGCGGAAGTCGAACCCGTGAGCGAAAAACATCGTAGTTTCGGCGAACGATTTCATCCAACAACGCGCGATAAGTTTCGGTCAGCACTTGAAACACTGCCCGGCCCGGAGCCGGTAACCAGCGGATCAGTGCATGGGCGGCATGATATTGCTCATAGGCCCGCTGCGCTTGAAAACGCATCAACGAACGAAAGCGTTCGTCACAATCTTCCCGGCGTATGCTCTCAGCCGTCACACCGAAGCGAGCCATCTCGTCAGCAGGGAGATAAATGCGTCCGCGGCGGGCATCCTCGCCGACATCGCGTAAAATGTTGGTTAGTTGTAACGCCCGGCCAGCCGCTTCGGCCGCCTCCCGTCCGGCCTCGCCGTGGTAGCCCCAGATGTGCAAGCAACACAACCCGACGGTACCTGCCACCAGATAGCAATAGTGGGACAGTTCCGCATAAGTGGCGTAGCAGCATTTTGACAGATCTTGCTCCACACCATCGAGTGCTTCCTCGAGTAATCGCGGCGGGATTCGGTATCGCGTCAGGGTGTCGCACAACGCCGGGAAGAGTAGATGCGGCGATTGACCCTGCAAGGCTCGTATCAAATCCGTCCGTAATTGCTGTAGCGAAGCCTGACGTTGTTCCAGGGGTTCGGCAGAATCGGCCAAGTCATCTGCAACGCGCAGAAAGGTGTATAAAGCACACATCGAACGCCGCTGGGTGAGCGGCAGTAGGCGGAACGCCGGGTAGAAGTTCTTGGCCGCTCGCCGGGCCACTCGCTCGCACCACGAGTACGATTTGCCCAGTTCGTTCATGCGGTTAACCCCACCCATCGAGCCATTTTGCGGCCCACTGCGCCTAGCAGCAGCTTGGTTTGGTCCCATTTCGAGAGGGTCGGCCGATTTGTCAACACATCAAAATCCGCTGTTTCGATAGCATCGAGGATGGCTCGTCCTCCAGCCAAGAACAATTCCAGATCGGGACGGAATTCTTCGCTGAGTTGCTTCACCAGCGGTTCACCAGCAGCGAAGGTTGCCCGTGTGCGATTCACCAAAAAACGCATCAGGTTGCGAAACTCTGGGGTTACGTCCCGCTTCGCAATCATCGCCTCAGTTACCCCAAACCGCCGGCATTCCTCGCGTGGTATATAAATACGCCCGATCATATAATCCCTAGCCACGTCTTGCCAGAAGTTAGCTTCTTGCAGTGCAGTGCAGATATGATCAGACAGTACACCGCGTCGTTCATCGTGCTGCTCAAATAAGTACAGTACTAGACGCCCAACAGGATTCGCCGAGCGTCGACAATAATCACGCAATTGATCGTAGTTCTCGTAACGCCTGACAACCTGATCTTGCTCAAAGGCCGATAGCAGATCGGCAAACGGTTCTAGAGGCAAGCCAAAACGCTCGATGGTTGGCTGTAGGGCCACAAAGACCGGATGGGAGGCTTGGCCACGAAAACAGGCTTCCAGTTGACCCCGCCACCAGGCAAGCAAACGTGACGCATCAGAGCCTGTTTCGTCCCCCAGATCATCAGACCAGCGGCAGTAGGCATAGATGGCGTGGAAGTGGGGCACCAGCCGACGAGGCAACAAACACGAGGCGACACGGAAGTTCTCGTAGTGGGTGAGAGTGACCCAGCGGCAGTAACGAGCGGCCTGGGGGCGGGAAAGTACCCAAGGTGAGGGGGGTCCAAAAAGCGCCAGTTGGTGTCGAAAATTCCACTTCATGCAGATGATTGTAGCGACGCTTGGAACTGCGGTTAGGGTTGTAACGATAGCGAAAGTGTTTTGCTCGGGGTGGTTGGTTCCCAGCCGTCACACTCGTCTCTCAAAGGGGGATTTTGCTGGTGTCTGGTCGTCGGGCTGATCACAATGAGAATTCAATGAGAATTGCTCGCCTCGGAGAGTTGATTATGTCGCGCTGCCTCGTTTGCTTGCTGGTCGGTCTGTTATTCAGTGGTTGGTACCCTGCCCTAAAAGCTGCCCCGCTTGCCGACATCACGCGTGGCCCCTCCCGCGAGCCGGATCCTTTCCGCTTCCAGTTTAAGCACGTCAAGGAGTTGCCCAAGAGCCTGCTCGACGAAGCCACCGCTATTGTCTTGTATGCAGCTACCACCTACCGCCTTGAGGCTGATGGCACCATCGAGACGACCACTCATGAGGTGACGCGGCTTAACAGCCGAACCGCCGTAGAGAAGCTGGGCGAGTTTCGCGGCATGCGATATTCACCGGGCTATGAGAAGCTCACCCTCCACACGGTTGCCATTCACAAAGTGGATGGCTCGCGTGTGGAGGTGGACAACCGACATATGCATTTGCGTGACGTTGGAACAGACTATCAATCCTACGACAGTGATAAACAGTTGATCGTGTCTTTCCCTGGATTGGAAGTCGGTGATGTCATCGAGGCTAAGTGGACCACGCGTGGCAAAAATCCCGAGCATGACGGCCAGTTTTTTCAACGCTATCGCTTCGGCGATCCGACCTATCCGATCCAGCGTGATGAAGTCCGTGTGCTATTGCCGCCTGGAAAAACGTTGCATGTGGGAGCGTTTTCGGGTTTTGTGTCGGCTAAAGTGCAAGCGAGCAAGAGCACGAAGGAGGGTCTGGTCTACTACCGTTGGTGGGTGGACAACTGCCCGCCGCCCCCACCCGACGAGGACGGCCCCTCGCGCGAAGAGATGCGCCCGGGGTTGGCCTTTTCTACCTTTGCCTCCTGGGAAGATGTGGGCAAATGGAAGGCCAAACTGCGGGCCAACTGCTGGGTCTGTAACGACGAGCTGAAGAAGGTCGCCGCCGAGGTGACGCGTGGCTTAAAAACACCGCTAGAAAAGGCCCGTGCCCTAACGTATTTTGTCCGACGCAAGGTCCGTTATCTCTCGGCTGGCGAACGCCACGATTACACGCCACACCTGCCCCATCAGGTCTTAGAAAATCGGGCTGGCGACTGCAAAGACTCCAGCCAATTGCTTGCGGTTCTGCTGCGCGAGGCCGGCATCCCCAGCGAACTAGCTACGCTCGGAACGCTGCATGACGGCCAGATCGACCCGAAAGTTCCCTCCCCTTGGGGCACCCACGCCATTCTGGCTATCCCCATCGACGGCCAGATTCATTGGGTGGACACGACGGCAAGGCAGTGTCGCTGGGATGAACTGCCCAAGGAGGATTGCGACCGTCTCGTTTATTTGACAGATGAGCAGGGCAAGTTGCGTTTGGCTCGCACACCTCAGCTAACCTCAGCGAATCATCGAACCGAGGCGATTACGGAGGTTTGGATCGACCAAGAGGGCAACACCCGTAACCGCCGCATCTGGACCTTCTATGGCCACGCTGCCTTGACACAACGCTACCGCTATGCCGAAGTACCTGAGGGCGAACGCCGCCGTCTGATGACCAGCACCTTACAAGACGCCAACAGCCGCTCGCGGTTGACCAAGCTGGTGGTAGACGAGGCGGCACTAAACGATTATGACAAGCCCGTTCGCCTGGAGGTGGAGTTCGAAATTCCCCGGCAATTCACTGGCAGCAGTGAACGTGACGGCAGTTTTACCGATAGTGTGGTCTGGGGCCGCATCCTGTCGCACAGCATCGACCACGAGCGAGTCACGCCGCTGGTGTTGCCCGGTCCATTTGAGTCGGTGCATGTGTATCGGGTGCGAATTCCTGCTGGCTGGGTGCTGGAGAGTCTGGGTCGCACACGCGAACATGATTCAAAATGGGGCAGCTTTCGCGTTGAAGTCAAAAAGCTGACCGAACCCGGCAGCGAGGGCGTCGAGATTCGCTTCCAGACACGTCTACAGCTGGCCCGTATCGAGAAGGCCGAACTCGACACCTACCGAGAGTGGTACGACAACCTCCAGCGTGATTACCGCAGTTGGGTCACCCTCAAGCCTGCTGACTCGCTGGAGGCGGCTCCGCGCTTGGAGGCGTTTCTCCAAGAAGCTCCAGCTAACTTACCCGCAGCTAAGGCGTTGGCTCGCATTTATCTCAAAGCACGCCGATATGCTGATGCACGCCGAGTGCTAATGGCGGCTCAGAAGCAGGCCCCCGAGGATCTTTTGCTGTGGGAAATGCGTCTGGATGCTGCGGAAACCTTGGCCCAGAGGGAAGAGGTCCATCGTGAACTGCTGAAACGTCAGCCACAAGACAATCGGCATATCCTAGGCTTGGCAACCGTGCTGATCTCCCGCGACCAGCATGATGAGGCCCGCGCTCTGCTTGCGCCACTTTCGGCTCATGCTCCCGCCAGCGATAAGGCCCGCGCTCATTATCAGTTGGCTCGCAGCCATTATCGTAAAGACGATCTGCGTACCGCGTTGGTCTACCTCAATCTAGCTGTCAAGGGCGATGCCGAAGCGTTGAACACGGTGCAGGCCTGGCGGTTGCGTGGCCAGATTCTCGAAGAGATGAAGAAGCCTACCGAGGCTCTGGCTGCCTATCTCCGAGCTTATGAGTTGGACCGCACCAACGACGAGGTCGTCCTAACCGTCGTGCGGTTGGCCCTAGAAACCAAGGACGAACTGACCGCCTTGGACGTTCTGCGTCGCTATGTTGTCCGCCATTCCAACAACGTCTCCGCTCTGGTTCTGGCTGCACAAACCTATTATCAGATGAAGCGGTATGACCAGGCATTGGAGGTGGCTCTGCGTTCTCGCGAGATCAATTTCCACGAGAAGGCCCAGCGAATTTTGGGGCTGGTCTACCTGCATCGCGATGAGTACGCTCGCGCCTTGGAGCATCTCGACCGAGCCGATGCCGACGCTGTGGTCCTGGCTGCTCAGTTGCGAGCTGCTGCCCTTGCCGGCAAGCCTGAAGCACTTCCAAGCGTGCTGGAACGAGTAAAAAAGCTTGAAAGTCGACCTGCCGCCTTGGAATCCCTGCTTGCCGACGTGCAACAGTTGCTCAAGCGTCGTGAATCGGCCGGTGACGCGGTGGCCTGTGCCGAATTCGCCATACAACTTGGCAAACCAGAGCGTGCCTCTGAACTGCTAGCCGCTGCACCCCGAAATGCCCCTGCCTTGGCGTTGCGGGCTCGGCTGAATCTGGAGCGCGGCCAACTACGTCAAGCCTTGCAAGAAGCCCAAGAGGCGCTGAAAATCCAGGCCGATGAGGTCCAAGCATTATATGTTCGGGGAAGGGTTGGTCTGGAACGCGCTACGCCGGGGCATCTGGCCGATCTGGAAAAGGCTGTCGCCTTGTGCCATCGGCGAGATGCCGATTGTCTGGCCGCTCTGGCCGAAGCCTATGCGGCGGCCCACCGACGAACTGAAGCGCTGAAAGCGGCTCGCGAAGCCGCCGCATTGCGACCCAAGGATCGGCTGCTGGCAGAGCTAGTGGAACGGTTATCCAAAGAATCATAAAGAGCCAAGAACAGGCACCAGAAGCAGATCCGCCATGACGGCAAGAGCCAGCCGATTTTTCAGAGATTACCGCATATGTCATGTTCCTGATTTGTGATGGACTTAGAATCTTTTCGCGGCAAGAGATTTTTACTCGCTTCGTAGTTGCTCGCGAAGGTAATCGAGCATCTCTGCCAGCCAGTACTGAATCGTGCGCAACGATTTGCCGCTGCGTCGGGCCATCTCCTCTCGTGAGGTGCCGGCTAGCCAGAGATACCAAACTTCGCGCCATTGGGGCGGGAACTGCTGGACAAGGCGGTGAATGCGTTCGATGGTTTCGGCATCCGGGGTAGCAGGTTGCGGAGCGGCGATTTCACTGGCCAGCGAGGTTTCGGGGTGCAGTGGGACGCGGCTGAGATCGATGGCACGGCGAGCGGCGACCACGGCTAGCCATTTGCAGAAAGGGCAGCGATGGCCCCATTGCTCCAAGTTACGGAAAAGTCGCAGGAAAATCGTCTGGCAGGCGTCATCCCAATCCTCACGGCGATGCGGACCTAGGACGCGAGCGACCACAGCACGAACCAACGGCGTAAACTTCTGCACCAACTCATCCCCAGCCGAGCGATCGCCACCCAGATATGCGGCGACACGTCCGGCACAGTCATTAGGGGGGCAATTGCATTCAAACATGAGCGACTCCGGGGAAGCGAAGTAGGTTGCCCCTCACGCACGGATCGGTTCGCTCTAACCAGATGACTGTGATGTCGTCTTTCTGTGGCCCTCGACTCAGGGCTGCTTGTAGTAAGCTCAATAGTGTCTGGAAGGTGCTGCCACCGCGCCATTCGCGCGCCAACGCCTCCAGACCACCAACGTCATCGAGTTGGTCAAACGCTCCATCGGTCACCAGAAGCAGTTCATCGCCATCGGCCAACTGCAACGGATGCTCCTGTTGGGCAGTTGGCGGGAATAGCCCCAGCCAGGAGCCGCGTAGCTTCACGACCTGGGGAGAACGACCGTTGCTGCGAAGGACGAACCGGGTGCCCCCAGCGGGAACGATAACCGACTGGCCATCGAGGCCCAGCCGCACAAGCGTTGCTTCCAGAAAGATGCCCTCGGGCAGGCTATCGACTAATAGATCGTGTATGCGTTCTAAAAGTTGCGTCGGCTGCGGGATCGAATCGGTAAAGCCGGCCCAGCAGCGTTGCCATACGGCAGGCAGGGCGGTTGCTAGAAGGTAGGCGAAGTAACCATGCCCGGTCACATCAGCTAGAAAAATCCACACAGAACCATCGGCGGCATGATGACCGGCATACCAATCGCCACCAAAAAATCGCGAGCCAATCTGGCTGTAAGGACGAGAGAAGGTATCGAAGCGGTACTGATCCGTGTTGGGCAAGGCCAAGCTAGCACGTGCAGTATCCTTGCTCTCTGGCACGCCATGGGGGATCGAAACCAGCCGTGCGAGTTGGACCAAGAGCGTGGCACGGAAAGCTGGCCAGCTGCGGTTGGCAAATGAGTGGCTGGGTTGCGCGCGTAGGGCGGTTTCGGCGGCATGCAGAGCGTTGAGAGTGAGAACGGTGCGATCCTCAGGCAGTTGATGACGTTGGATCAATTGCTCAATCAGACGGGTGAGCGGCTCGCGGAGCAATTGCCAGAGTTGCGTCCGGGCGGCTGGGTCGCGAACTTGCAGAGCCTCGACCAGCGTCTGGGGAGTTGCAAAGGTCGAGGTCATCTGCTGGCTCCCTTGCCTCTGCTTGGCTCACAGCAGGGTTTGTACTCCGGCCCTTGGCGGCCAGCGACGCAACACTCCCTCGCCCTGACGAGTTCGTGCCACCAGTTGCGTGAAGGAGTTGATGGTTGCATACAGCCCCAGGAACCGCTCCAGCACGCTAGCAAACAGATAAACCCCAGTGCCCACATAGCGTTCCTCGTCTAACGTAACGCTTACCTCGATACCTCGGCAGAAGCCCGATGCAGTCGCATCTGCCACTCGGCCCACGACGCGGCGGCTCCGCAGATCCAACAACCCCTCTATCATTTGACGATTGATCTCGGCTAGTTGTTGGCCGCTTTCGGGGTCAGCGAAGTCATACAAACGGAGAATCTCTTGCAGTGCGAAGCGGCCGTCACCCTCTTCGCTGAGCGAGAGATGATTGAGGTTCAGATGCGAGATGAGCTTCCAAAACGCGCCCCGCTGACGAGCAGGTCGCAATGGCAAGGTGGGAGTGCGAATGGTGCGGAGGCCGGCCAGCGGGGCCACCGCTTCGAGTTCAAAATATAATCCCTCCCCGGCGCGTTGCAACACCCCGGCCAGATCGCGATTGGTACACAAGGTACGAACTACCAGCGTAGGGGTGGACGGCAGATGCGGGTTGAAATCCAAATCGACTAGGTTCAAGTAGACTTCGGTTCCTCGGTCCCCCTCTCGGCCACTGGACCGACGAGTAGCATACCAGAACGCGCGAGGCTCGTCGCGATCGGCCCGATGTTTGAACGAATAAAAGGGTTGGTAGAGCGTGGTACGTCCAGAAGCGGGGTCGGTGCTGCTTACTTCCAGGATCGAGTAGACTTCCATGCCATCAGGCTGAGAAACCAGCGGCACCACGCGATATTCAAAGCGTGTTTGATTGAGGTTGATTGGCTCGGCGATTTGTTCAAAGAGGTTCACGACTGGGGTGCATCCGAACCGAAACAGGGAGGCATCGACGCCCTGCTCTAAGAGCGGTGAGGTACGATTGAGATACAACACTAGTTCCAGCGACTTCGTGAACCCGGCTCGTTTCGCCTCCTGGAATCCACCTAGATCGACGAACCAAAACTTGGCCGGGTAAGCGAAAAACTCGCTCAGCAGGCGATAGCCCGGCAGCGAGTGGGGCGGATACTCCAGAAGGTTTTCATCATTCTCGAACCCCAGCGGGCGAATCAGGTCATCGACCTTCAGGGGCACGTTTTTGCGAGCATCCCCCTCAGGGGTACGCAGCATCGCCCCGTTCACGCCATTGCACAATGCCTCGTACACCGTGGAAACCAATTGGCCATCCCCGGCCAAATGCAAACACAGCCGCTCTATAGCCAAATCGCTAAACTTGGCTCCTGCTTGGCCCTCGAAACGAAGCCGTAAGGCGGCGGCGGTGCCTGGCGGGGGGCGAAAATCCTCAGGGAATGGCGGCGGTAGCACCCGTGCTTGGGTGAGTGTGATCGGCCAAAGCGTTACAGGGTAGATGGTGCGATACCGGCAGGGGAGATCGTTCACTGGTCGAGTGCGTAGGCGGCTGTGTCGAGGGATAGTGAAACCGTCTTTCAACGGCGTTCGAGCTGGATCGGCCACAAACTGCACGACGGCCAAGGAGGGGATAGGGGCAAGATAATGTGGATAGAGGACGTGAAGCAGAGCATCCGAAAGCTCGGGAAATTCGTCGTCGAGCTTTTGCCGGATGCGTCCGGACAGCAGAGCAAAAGCCTCGATCATTCGCTCGATGTGAGGGTCAGCACTTCGATTGGGTTCGAGCAACAACCGCCCTGCTGCCGCTGGGTATTGCTTGGCAAACTCCTGGGCCATCTGCCGGATGAAGCTCAGTTCCCGTTCGTAATGGTGATACAGAGAGTCACTCACGTGGCACCTCCGGGGCGAATGGTCGAATGCCCTGTGGTCAGTTCGAGGATGGTTTCAAACGCCACCTCAGGCGCAGGATCCATCCGCAGCCGGCCTGCCAAGTAAAATCGCACAAAGCGATCGCGGAGGTTATCGTTCTCGGCCAGGGTAGCTTTCACCTCACGCAAACGCGGTTCGTAACGCATGATGATGGTTTCCAATATACGTCCCAACGCTGCACGATCCTGAGTGGTGGCCACTCGCAAGTTGGTCAGATCGGGCAAGCCATACAGCACGATTGAGGTTCGTACCTCGCTACACGACTCGGGTACATTCAACGCCGTCTGCCGGGTGTTGAGCAGTTCTTCCAGGTCACGCAGCACGGCAGCAGTCATTTGCTCGAGGGTGTACCCGCGAGAGAAAGCGGTAGCGCTAGCCTGGGGATCGATGAGGCGGTCCAGCATCGAAGGCATCAATCGTTGCAGATCGGCCATGGTTTTAATCCACCAACACCGCAGCGTAGGCCAAGCGTTGCAAGGAGTCTTCCAGTTCCGCTGCAAGAATTGCACGGATAGCCGCAGGGTCACGGAGGACCTCGTTGCCGCGTTTGATTTCCAGTGCGCCGGCGAGAACGCGACGAGTACCCTCCTCAATCAAAGCAGCCCGGTCGCGGGTGCCGTCGAGCATGCCCAGGACCATGCGATCCAAGCCCGAGAGGGGCACTTCCCGATGACGGCGGTTAATCACACGGGCGGCACTACGGGCTTGCAGGCCGATCAACGGGCTGGTTTTGGGTTTCTCGTGAAGCACACGGCAGAAGGGCGCAGGCATCGTCTGCACGCCAAGCAACCCAGCCAGATACAATCGGATCAGCCCCTGGGCCAGTAGGTTCTGGGCGTCTTCCAGGGAATAGGAGTCGACGCCGACCCGCTGACGCGATTGTTCGACGACCTCGGGAAAGGTGAGTGTCGAGGGCCAAATTTCAAACAGGGCCACAAGAGCAGCCTTGGCCAGGGGATGGGAGGTTTCGATTTCGACACCATCATCGTTGCGGAATTTTTCACTGCTGGGACCTTGCACGTCGGGTTTGGCATTGACTGGCCGCGCATGGGCGATCAGGTGTAGTTGCGTCAGGCGTTCCAGCGGAGCGGCTCGCTCCAGAGTGATAGTATCATGGACCAGGAGGGTACGGCGGAAGGCGCGTCCTTTGATGAAATCGACATATTGTTCGAGATCAATGAGATTAGCACTGACCGACTCTAGTTCGCGGCGGATTTCGGGCTTGAGAGTCTCGGCTCCATAGTGGATGCCTGACTCGCCCAGATACTGTAACCCCGCTTCGCGAGCCTGGGCAATAAATTCCCGAAAATAGACCCCTTGATTGGTCTCCTCTAGATGCTCATGGAAAACGTAAAAATCGGGGTTGTGGCGTAGCAACTCGGCCTCATCCTTGACCAACTTGGCCCAGGTGCTTTCCAGTCCTTCGTAGGTGCGAGCGGCAAACTCAACAAAGTTCCGGGCGTGCAGCACTCGCTCCTCGGGGGTGTTGCGATTGCGTACATGAAAAAGCATCATCTCTCGCACCGGGGCACGCAAATACCAGCCAGGATAGACGTTGTAGCTCACATATGCCACGCCCTGCGGGGCAAGCAGACGCTTGATCTGCCGGAGCAACGCCTTGCGCTTGGCCGGGGTGATCCACGAATACAACCCGTGGGCGGCAATATAGTCGAAACTACCTGGGGGAGCCTGATATTCCTCTAGGTCGGCCACCTCGAAATGGAGGTTTTTGAATCCCAATGCCGCGACCACCTTTTGGCCCAGTTCGATTTGCCGAGCTGATTGGTCAATGCCCACAAACTGACTCTCGGGATACGCATCGGCCAACGAAAGCAGATGGCCGCCATTGGCACAGCCGATTTCGAGATAGCGGCAGCGAGGCACAGGAGCGGGAGATAAGCCGGTGAGGGTGGCCAGGGTCGCCAGGCAATCAGGATGCATGGCGTAGCGAGCGGTGGAATCGTAAATGACTTGATCGTAGCTGGTGGAAGTCGACATGAATGGCCCTCTGCTGGTTTTCTCTAGCGTAGCGATTCTCGGCGAATCGGGAAAGGCGACGCGAGGTGCGTGCCCTTCTCGTTGGATGGAACCACCTTTGTAATGATCCTTTACAAACTGGAACACGGCCGCTATCATTCAGTTCATGAATACTCGCATCGAACCGAGTTTGTTGGGCCGCATGAGCGAACGCACGGTGCTACGACTGCTTCGTGCAACAGGGCCGCTTTCTCGGGCCGAGGTCGCTCGACGCACTGGCCTGAGCGCCCCAGCCGTCTCCCGAGCCGTCGCTTCGCTAATTCGCTCAGGCTTGCTCGAAGAGTCGGAAGTGCATCGTCATACCGGTGGTCGGCCCGCTCCGGTCTTGCGCCTGGCCTCGACCAAGGCTCAGGTTTTGGGCGTCACGCTCGATGCCGACTCCTGTACCGTGGTAGCGGCGGGGCTGGATGGCCGACCTTCTCAGGAGTTACTTCAGTTCAGCCCGCCTGAGAGTTACGAGCAACTGCTCAGCGACATCGTTCGCCACTCACGGCAATGTGCACGTCCGGGGGTCAAGCTTTTAGGGGTCGGGCTGAGTGTACCCGGCCTGATCGATTACCGCGAAAATCGCTGCCTGCTCTCGCCCAATCTGCCGATTACCAACGGTCAATTCCTCGCCCGAGACTTAGCCGAGCGTCTACGCACACGCTGCCTGATGCTCCAAGAATCACACGCCTTGTGCTTGGCCGAACAGGCCGAGGGCCACGCCCAGGGGTTGCGGGATTTCGCCATGCTCGACGTCCATACTGGCGTGGGTTTGGGCATTCTCAGCGGCGGTCGGCTACTCACAGGTCATCGCGGCTTGGCTGGCGAAATCGGTCACATCACCATCGTGGCCGATCCTACTCAAGCCCGACGCTGCGGCTGCGGCAACAGCGGCTGTTTGGAAACTGTGGCCAGTGACACTTCGCTGGCCTGGCGGGTCAGCCGCAAGCTCGGCCGGACGCTCTGTATTGACGAGGTGATCGCCTTGGCGCGAGGCGGCCTAGATCTCTCGGCCGAATTCGAAGACGTCAGCCGTTATTTGGCGATCGGCATCGCGGCGGTGGTGAATCTGTTCAACCCGGCGCGGTTATTTGTGCATGGAAGGATGTTTCAGGCCGATGAACACTTGTTTGCGCGGACGATTGAGCGCGTGAAGCAACGGACATTGGGGCCGAGCTTGGAAGACTGCGAGATTCATCAAGCGATGGCCCCAAAACATGCTGGAGCATTGGCGGGGATCATTCGACATTTTATCGATTCCATCGAGTGGAATTCTCCCTCGATAAGTCTGGCGGAGGTTCACGATGCGATCTTCTCTCCCTGATCGGCGTTGGCTGGTGTTCGTTCTGTTGTTGGTGTTCTGGAGCAGCAGTGCCCAGGCTCAGTCCCCGCGGCTGTCGCTGCTGTTTCTGGGTGACAACGCAGCACACCGACCCGCCGAGCGTTTTCGCGAGTTAGCCCCGGTGCTGAAGAAGCGCGGCATTGACTTGACCTATACCGACAAGCTGACCGATCTCCAGACTGACACTCTCAGCAAGTATGATGGACTGATCATTTATGCTAACCACACCAAGATCAGTCCGGAGCAGGAGAAGGCTCTGTTGAGCTTTGTCGAAGGCGGCAAGGGGTTGATCGCTTTACATTGTGCTAGCTTCTGCTTCCTGAACTCTCCCGCCTATGTCGAACTAGTAGGCGCTCAGTTTCGCAGCCATCACTCCGGTGTGTTTCGCACCAAGGTAGTGGCTCCGGAGCATCCACTCATGAAAGGGTATCAAGGCTTTGAGAGTTGGGATGAAACGTATCTGCATCACAAACACAATACAAAGGACCGCATCGTTTTAGAGGAGCGTGTCGAGGGCAAGCACCGCGAACCGTGGACCTGGATTCGCACCCACGCCAAAGGCCGTGTCTTCTACACCGCCTGGGGCCACGACTCCCGCACCTGGACCAATCCCGGCTTCGCCAACCTGGTGGAACGTGGCATCCGCTGGGCCACTGGCGGTGATCCTAGCAGGGTGCCGCCCCTTGGCGATGGTATTCCCACCATGACCCCTATTGCCAAAGATGCACCCAGGTTTGAATATGTGCCGGCCAAGATTCCCTTTTATCCCGCCGGCGCTCGCTGGGGTACCAGTGCTGAGCCGCTTTCCACCATGCAAAAACCGCTCTCGGCCGAGGATTCTATCAAGCATGCGAGCGTACCGGAAGGGTTTGAATTAAAACTCTTTGCCGATGAAAAGCTCCTAGGCGGCAAACCGATCTGCATGAACTGGGATGAACGCGGCCGGCTCTGGGTTGCCATCACCCGCGACTACCCCAACGAGTTGCAGCCGCAAGGCAAAGGGCGCGATCGTATCGTCATCGTCGAGGACACCAACGCAGACGGAGTGGGGGACAAGGTTACGATTTTTGCCGAGCAGTTAAGCATCCCCACTTCGTTGATTTTCGCCCGTGGCGGGGTTGTGGTATTGCAAGCTCCCGAGACGTTGTTCCTCCGCGATACGAATGGCGATGGCCGGGCCGATGAACGCACCGTGCTGTTCCGCGGCTGGCACACCAACGACACCCACGCCGGCCCCAGCAACCTCCGTTATGGTCTGGATAACTGGCTGCATGGCATGGTGGGTTACGCAGGGTTTGATGGGGTCGTTGGCAAGGAACGTCATAGCTTCCGCACCGGATTCTTTCGCATGAAGCCGGATGGCTCGGCCTTGGAGTTTCTCCGCAATACCAACAACAACTCTTGGGGGGTCGGCTTCAGCGAAGAAGGTTTCCATTTCGGCTCGACGGCCAACGGCAACCCGAGCGTTTATTTGCCAATCCCCAATCGCTATTACGAGAAGGTGCGCGGCTGGTCGTCGACGGTGCTGGGCGGCATTGCCGGACCTGCCAAGATCGCCCCCATCACCGACAAGGTCCGCCAGGTCGACCACCACGGTGGCTTCACGGCGGCGGCCGGCCACGCTCTGTATACGGCCCGCACCTACCCGCCAGAGTACTGGAATCGCACTGCCTTTGTTGCTGAGCCGACCGGCCATTTGGTCAGCACGTTTGTCCTCACGCCCAAAGGAGCCGATTTTACCTCGCGTAATCCGTGGAATTTGCTAGCCAGCCAGGATGAATGGTGTGCCCCGATCATGGCGGAGGTCGGCCCAGATGGTCAGGTGTGGATTCTCGATTGGTACAACATCATCATTCAGCACAACCCCACACCGGCTGGTTACAAGACTGGCCGGGGCAACGCCTATGAAACCGACCTGCGTGACACCAAACATGGCCGCATTTATCGCCTGGTTTATAAGGCGGGCAAACCAAGCAAGCTGCCAGACTTGAGTACCGTCGCGGCACAACTCTCGACCCTAGCACACGACAACATGTTCTGGCGCTTGCATGCCCAGCGCCTGCTGGTGGAACGTGGCAAGACTGACATCGTGCCCGAGTTGCTCAAACGCCTCGAAGACCGTTCCACCGATGCTATCGGCCTGAATGTTGCTGCCATCCACGCCCTGTGGACGCTGCACGGCCTGAATGCAATTGATGAACGCATGCTGATCGCCTTGAAACATCCCTCGGCTGGTGTCCGTCGAAATGCCGCCCTGGTGACAACCAACACCCTGGCTCTGTTGCCATTACTTAAAGACGATGACCCTCAAGTTCAGTTGGCGACTCTGCTGGCCTTGGCCGAGAAACCGGCCAACGATGAGGTGGGTCGCGCCCTGGCCGCTTTCCCCCCCCCGTTGGACGATCGCTGGCTCCTAGACGCCTACATCGCAGCTTGTGCCGCTCATGCCACTGCCTATCTCGAAGCCGCTCCGAATGCACCAGCTAAGGTAGCCGGCATCGTCACCGAACATTGGGCACGCGGAGAACTGGCCGACGCCGAGCGGATGTTTGCGGCGTTGGCCAAGCAGAAATCGCCCGATGCCGCCCTGGCGGGGCTGGTTCGGGGATGGCAAAGCGGTCGACAGATTAGACTGAGTGCGGGCACGCAGCAAGATTTATTGAAGTTGATGGCGACCACGGGAGCTTCGGGGCGAGCCAGCCTGTTGCGAATCCTGCCCTCGCTAGGTGTATCGTCGGATAAGCTGCGCGGGTATGTCGACACGATTTCTCGCGAACTGCTGGCCACTTTACAGGACACTACGCTGAGCGATGCGGCTCGGGTCACAGCAGCCCAACGCCTGCTGGAGACACTGCCCGAAGAGGAGAGCATCGCCCAGCAGATTGTCGAACGCATCGACGCCCGCAGCTCACCGGAGTTGGCCGGGGGCCTGCTTGATGCGCTAACGCTTAGCAAAGCCCCAGCCACGCCCCGCCTGATCTTGCAGCGTTTGCCCTTCTGGACGCCGGCTACCAAATCAGTCGCCTTGCGTGCCTTGCTCGGGCAGGCGAAATGGGCCTTGGCCCTCCTCGAGGCCGCCGACAAAGGCAGCATCCGATTAAGCGAGTTGTCGCTGGACCAGAAGCAAGCCCTGGCTGCTCATCCCGACGCCACCGTCCGGGAGAAGGCCAAGAGCATACTTGCCAAGGGGGGCGATCTACCCAGCCCCGATCGGCAAAAGATCATTGATAGCTTGTTGCCACTTCTGAAGCAGAAAGGCGACGTGGAAAGAGGAAAAGTGGTTTTCAAAAACCAGTGCGCCAAGTGTCACAAGCACGGCGGCGAAGGGGTTGACATCGGCCCCGACTTGACCGGCATGGCGAGCCATCCCAAACTCGAACTGCTCATCCACATCATGGACCCCAGCCGCAGCGTCGAAGGCAACTTCCGGGTCTGGAACATCGTCACGACCACCGGTCGCAGCTACACCGGGATGTTGGCCTCAGAGACGAAGACTACGGTGGAAATCATTGATGCCGAAGCGAAACGCAGCATCATTCGTCGGGAACGGATTGAAAGCCTGGAAGCCTCCAACAAGTCCTTAATGCCCGAAGGATTTGAAAAACAGATCAGCAAAACCGAATTAGTAGACCTTCTGGAGTTCCTAACCTTCCGAGGGAAATATCTACCCCTGCCCTTGGATCGCGTCGCCACCGTGGTCAGTACACGCGGGATGTTCTTCGCGCCCGAATCGACTGTGGAACGCCTCGTCTTCCCGGACTGGAAACCGAAGATGGTTGGTGAAGTACCCTTCCATCTCGTCGATCCTCAGGGCGATACCCGCCGCAACGTCCTGCTGTTGCACGGCCCTAATGGTGCGGTCGCCCCTACTATGCCCAAAGCCGTCAAACTACCGTGCAACACGTCAGCCAAAGCGATTCACCTCTTAGGCGGTATCGCCGGTTGGGGCTCACCGGTTGGCCGCAAGGGCAGCGTGTCGCTGATAGTCCGCTTGCATTACGAAGATGGCCAAACCGAGGATCATCCACTGCGTAACGGCGAACAGATCGCCGATTATATCCGCCGGATCGACGTACCCGGAAGCACGTTTGCCTTCAATCTTCAGGGCAAGCAAGTGCGCTATCTCTGCGTGAAACCGAAGCGAGATGCCCTCATCAAGGACATCGAATTTGTCAAAGGCAGCGACCAGACAGCCCCAATCATAGTGGCAGTGACGCTCGAAGGGAACTGACCAAGCAGGAGAATGAGTTATCATGCGTGCGATCAACGTGCTTGTTGGAATTAGCCTGCTTTCGCCGTCCCTGACCGCGCAACCCCCTAAGCCGAAATTCTCCCCCGAGCAGGTCGCCTTTTACAACCAACAGGTCTGGCCGGTGCTGCGCGACAATTGCCTGAAGTGCCACTCCGATAAAAAAACACGCGGTGGGTTGTCGTTGGAAAGCTACGCCTCCATCCTCAGCGGAGGGGATCACGGCCCAGCGGTTGATCTGGCCCGTCCGGCTCAATCGCTGCTTCTTAAGGCCGTGCATTACACCTACGACAAAGACCCCAAGATGAATATGCCACCCGCCGGAAAGCTACCCGCCGAGCAAGTGGCCGTCTTGACCAAGTGGGTCGAGATGGGGTTACCTTTCCCGCAGGCCTCTAAGGCGGAGAAAACCCCCCCAGAACGCGACAAGCGGACCGTAACCGAAGCCGACCGCGACTGGTGGGCCTATCGACCGCTGCGTCGGCCAGCAGTTCCGCCCTTGGCCGATGCATCCAGTGCGATTGATGCGTTCATTCGTGACCAACTTCAGAAGAAAAGGCTTTCGCCTAATCCGGAAGCCTCGCGTCTGGTGCTGGTGCGGCGGCTCTATTACGATCTCACTGGTCTGCCGCCCACACCGCAACAAGTCGATGCTTTTGTCCAAGACACCCGGCCCGATGCCTACGAACGACTCGTCGATGCGCTGTTGGCCAGCCCGGCCTATGGCGAACGTTGGGGGCGACATTGGCTCGACCTGGTCCGATATGCCGAGACGCACGGCTACGAGCGGGATAGTGCCAAGCCATTCGCCTGGCGTTATCGAGACTACGTCATCCAAGCCTTTAACACTAACAAACCTTACGATCGCTTCATTCATGAGCAACTTGCGGGGGATGTCCTGCCGGATGGCAACCTAGAATCCCTCATTGCCACGGGTTACTACCGCCTAGGGCTGTGGGATGATGAACCGGTTGATCGGCTGCAAGCGAAATTCGACATACTAGACGACATCCTCAGCACCACGGCGAACGTCTTCTTAGGCATGACCTTAGGTTGCGCCCGCTGCCACGACCACAAGAAAGATCCCCTGCCGCAACGCGATTACTACCGTCTGCTGGCGGTGTTTCGTGACATCACCGATATGAACCGAGAAAACTTGCGCAACGTGGTCACACCTGAAGACCAGGCGAAGCAAGCGGCCCAGATCAAAGCACGCCAAGCGGAAACTGCTGCCTTGTATGCTCAACTGTTTTCCTTGGAACAAAAACTCGAAGGAAACAGTAGCAGCAGCCTGACCGCCTTGCGCTACCGGTATTATCGCGACGCTTGGCACGCTTTGCCCGACTTTGACGCTCTCACCCCTCTTAGTCAAGGCGAAATTCCTAGTGGGCGGATCAGCCTTAGTGCAGCCCCGCGCGGCGATTCCATCGGACTCGTCTTCGAGGGCATGCTCCAAGTGGCCCAAGAAGGGGAATATACCTTTGAACTTGACTCCAGTGATGGAGCGCGTTTGCTGATTGATCACAAACGGGTCATCAACCGCGACGGCAAAGGACGTCAAAAAGCCTCAGGTAAACTGCGTCTAACTGCTGGCCAACACTCTCTGCGTCTGGAATATTTCAACACCACTACCCCTCCGGTGCTGGAGGTTGCCTGGATCGGACCCGACGGCCAACGACGCTTGCTGTCGCATCGGCCGACGGAACAAGTGCTGCTACCAGACAGCCGTGAGCAGCCGGTCATTTGGAAGTATTTGACTAGCGCGCCTGCGCCGGGTTGGAATCGGCCAGAATTTCTCGATGAGAAATGGCTCAGCGGCCCCGGAGGCTTCGGCCGACGCGGAACTCCTGGAGCCGTCGTACGCACCGAGTGGACCAAGGACACCATCTGGCTTCGTACTCGTTTTCAGGTGGACGAAGTTCCTGAGGCCTTGAGCCTCAACATTCATCATGACGAGGATGTGATTGTCTATTTGAACGGTGTGCGTATTTATACAGCGAAAGGGTACACGACTGCTTATCAGCGGATCCCGCTCGGCCCGGAGGCGGTCAAAGCTCTGCAACTGGGTCAGAACGTGCTGGCAGTGCATTGCAAACAGACTGTCGGCGGGCAATATCTTGATGTGGGGCTGATCGGCGGGCCGTCTGCGAAGAAGTCAGCCCCCGGCCGCTTGACTGCTACGGAAACCGCAGAGATGCAGCGACTACGAAAGGAGTTGGCCCGCCGGGCCAAGGAGCCCTTGCCCACGGCGGGAATAGAGATCATGTGCGTATCGGAGCGGGGTTCAGCCCCAACGCATGTGTTGATCCGTGGCAATGCCCATGCCCAGGGGGAGCGCGTTACTGCCGGCGCACCTGAAGTGTTAGGGGGCAAAGAGTTTAGCGGAGTACGGCGGATCGAATTGGCTCGATGGCTTACTTCGACCGAAAATCCGCTCACGGCTCGGGTGATGGCCAACCGATTGTGGCATTATCATTTCGGTCGCGGCCTTGTTGCGACGACAAGCGATTTTGGGAAGCTGGGCGAGAGGCCGACCCATCCGGAGTTACTGGACTGGTTGGCAGTCGAGTTGCTTGAGAGCGGGTGGGATCTCAAACATATGCATCGGCTTATTTTAAACAGTGCGACATACAAGCAATCGTCTGCTGGCCAACCCGATGCTTTGCGTGTGGATGGCGCTAATCTGTATGTTTGGCGATTCAACATGCGCCGTCTTCAAGCAGAAGAAATGCGCGATGCCATTTTGAGTGTATCCGGCGACCTGAACCGTACCATGCATGGGCCATCGATCTTCCCACGCATCCCTGCGGCTGTTTTAGCTGGACAATCGGTTCCAGGTTCTGGTTGGAAGACCTCGGCCCCGCCAGACCAGAACCGACGGAGTGTTTACGTGCATGTCAAGCGGTCGCTGCTGGTGCCGATCCTGCAGACCCACGACGCGGCCGACACCGATAGCAGTTGCCCGGTGCGATACACGACCACGGTACCTACACAAGCATTAGGTATGCTCAATGGGGAATTCACCAACGAACAAGCGGCCCGGTTGGCCGAGCGTGTAGGACGCGAGCATCAGGACCCCACCGCGCAGGTGCGTCAGGTGATTCGATTAACCACCGGTCGCATTCCGGCGGAGGCCGAGGTTCGCAAAGATGTTGCTTTTCTACAGCACCTCATGCAAGATGAGCAATTATCGCCGGAGCGTGCTTTAGCTATGTATTGTTTGATGGCTTTGAATACTAATGAGTTTGCTTACATCGATTAAAAGGCTGATCCCTTAACCCCTCAACCAGTGGTCGTCGCGGTTCCTTCCACGAGCCGCACGGCCACTTGGGTGGCGGCGATCAAACTTGCGGGATCGGCCAAACCACGACCAGCGATATCATAGGCAGTTCCATGGGCGACACTGGTACGAACAATTGGAAGACCAGCGGTGATGTTCACACAACGAAAGCCACTGCGCAATTTCATGGCAATGTGTCCTTGATCATGATACATGGCGACGATGCCATCGAACTGCTCGCGGTCGGCCCGAACAAAGAGAGTATCGGCCGGCCAGGGCCCGCTCGCATCGATGCCTCGGCGGCGGGCTTCTTCCACAGCCGGCTCGATGAGAGTGGTTTCCTCGTTACCAAATAATCCGCCATCTCCAGCATGCGGGTTGAGCCCTGCCACGCCGATACGACCGGGGCGAGCAACCAATCGCGGGAGCAGCCGATCCAGCAGTTCGATTCGTTCGAGAATCGCCTCAGTCGTAAGAGATGCAAAAATCTCACGCAAAGCCATATGTAGAGTCACATGGGCGACAGCCACCCCATCCGCATACAAGATCATGGCATGCGAATTGGACCCGGTACGCTCGGCGAGAATCTCGGTATGGCCCGGATGCGGGATGCCGGCGGCTCGTAGTCCTTCCTTGTGCAGCGGACAGGTCACGATCCCAGCGGCGCGACCGGCCAACGTTTCGTCGATGGCCGCACAGAGAAAATCGTAGGCCGCTCGGCCTGCCGCCGCGCTGACCTGACCGACAGGCACGTCATCCAATGCGACGCTTGACGCAGGCAATAAGGGAATTTGCTCAGGCGTTGCTTCGTCATCGGGGCCGACGATCTTCAACTCCCCGTAACGCTGCAACCACGACGCCTCTCCCACCACCACCGGGCGGCACAACGCTACCAGGTAGGGCCAACCGGCAACGAGAATTTCCGGGCCGATACCAGCCACATCGCCGATTGTGAAGAGCAAACGGGGACGTTCTTCTTCGCGTTCATCGATCATCGCTTATCGTCGCTCCCGCACAAGTTGAACTACTAGTCGTTCCAAGAGCTGACGGGGGGTCAGTTGGCTGCCGCCCTTCATCCCCTGGTCAGCCTCTAGAAGCCAATCATATAGCCGGTCGAGCCTTGCCCGGCCCAGTTGCCGCAATTGGGCTTCGATAATGGGTCGAGCGGGGGGCGGCACCTCGACGCGTTTCATGGCCTCGGGCAGAGGTACCCCTTGCATGGCCAGCCGGCCAGATTGAGCAACTTGACGAAAGCGATAACTGAACGCGCCGAGAAGTTTAACAGGATCTTCCCCTTGGTCGAGTAAACGTTCGAGAAAGGTAATCGCATCGGCCCCTTTTCCAGAACTGATGAGATCGAATAAACGCCAGGCGTTTTCGGCCTGGCGACCGCCGACGAGCGTATCGACATCTCGGGCCTCGATCTTCGATTGATTGCCAACGTACACCGATAACTTGTCGAGTTCGGCGTCCAGTTGGCCCATGTGTGGACCGATGAACTCGACAAGTAATCGAGCTGCGTTCATGGCTAAGGTCTTGCCATAGGTGGCTTGACACCACGCGATGCACCAGTTGGGCAAGGCGTACGTCTCGGGAGTTTTGCAAACGATGGTCATGGCATCGGGCACGAGCTTGGCCAGTTTCGTATTGGCCGCCCAGGTCCTCACGCACAAAATCAACACGCCGGTAAAGCTCGTCTGCTTCGTACGCTCGGCCAAGAGTTTTTCCAGTTTGGTTCGCTCGCGGCTGACAAAAGGGTCGGCCTCCAAGACGGTTACCACTCGTCGCGGTGCGAGCATAGGCAAGGTCGCTAGATCGTCCATGACAGCGGCCCAGGTTGCCTTGTCGCCGCTGTATTCGCTGCTAGCAAAGCCATCGTCGGCCTCGCCCAGAAGCAGTTTGCGAAGGGCGGCCCGAGCCTGGGCTTCTAAAAATGGCTCATTGCCGTGCAGCACATAGAGCGGCTGCGGCTTCTGCTTGTCAAGGCGTTCGAGAAACGTAAGGCATTCCATGTGAATATTGTATGGGGGAAGCTGGCCAAGGCGATGACCCGTCAGGAAGCCGATCATGATTGTGCGTGTGCTACTGTTTGCCGAGGTCCGTGAGCGCGTAGGCACTGGGGAAATCAGCTTGGAGATGTTGCCATCAGGGAGAGTGGCCGACCTGCGTAGCCTGCTCTCACAAACGTATCCGCGGGTGGCAGAGATGCTACCACGATGTCAAATCGCGCGGAATGGGGTGTTGGTTACCGATGCAGAGGAGCTTCACTTGGGGGATGAACTGGCGGTCTTGCCACCCGTTAGCGGGGGCTAGGCCAAGGGGGAAATCGAGTTCGGCGAACAGGGGATGCCATTCGCGTTCGTCGAGCAGGCGATGTCGTCGATCGTCTTGCGTGACAGGATGACGGGTACCTAAGCGAGCGAAAGAAGGGAGCCACCCGATATCTAACAGAGTCTCAAAAACATGCTGGTCGCATCAAGCAATAAGGATGCTTCACTTCCTGATCACTTACTTTGAAGGAACAACTCCGGGCACTCATCAATCCGTAGCTGACAGATACAATCGTCGCTGTTGAATGAATACCTCTACTGGTCGTGGAACAAGATAACGAATGCTGTGCCCTTGATTCACTCGTTGACGGAGATCCCGACTCCGGATGTCGATTTGGGGCGCAGGAATAATTTCAATCTGTACAGATACCCCAAGCTGTTTTTCGAGTTGCTCTTGGGTGGGCTGTTGGGTGCCCGGTCGGGTCATGACAACGAGGGTAGCGCGTCGCACAATTCGTTGTGGATCGTACCAACGCGGCAGATCATTAAGCGAATCCCCACCTAGCAGCAAAAACCACTGGTGTTCCGGATGAGCAGTGGCTAATTCGTCCAGGGTATCGGCGGTGTAACTGGGTCCGGGACGATTACGTTCGCGCGGGTCCACATGAAAGGAAGGATGGCCGGCTATAGCAAGTTCGAGCATTTCGATGCGTTGATCTAGCCGGGTAATCGCCTGCTCCTCTTTTTGGGGAGGACGAGGAGCAGGGAGAAACCACACCTGATCCAATCGGGCATAGTCTCGTGCCTGCTCAGCCAGGATCAGATGGCCCAAATGCACGGGGTCGAAGGTGCCGCCAAAAATGCCGACACGCATACGCGAGTCTCCGGAAGAACGGGGCTACAGTTAGTTTAGCGAAGCCGACCGCCTCTTCCTATCCTCGCGGAATTGTAGCGAGTGACGAATCGATCATGCTAAAATTCCCTTGACTACTTTTCCATGAACATCTGTCAGACGATAGTGGCGGCCCTGGTACTTAAAGGTCAGGCGTGTATGATCGATGCCCAATAGATGAAGAATGGTTGCTTGAAAATCATGCGGATCCACTGGGTCTTTAACTACGTTGTAAGCAAAATCGTCTGTTTCTCCGTAACGAATCCCGCCTTGAATCCCACCGCCGGCCATCCAAATGCTAAACGCTTTAGGGTGATGATCGCGGCCATATTTTTTGGCGTTCATATCCCCCTGGCAGAAGGTGGTTCGGCCGAATTCGCCGCCCCAAATGACGAGGGTCTCATCGAGCAGGCCGCGGGCTTCCAAGTCTTTGACGAGCGCCGCGGAGGGTTGGTCGGTATCACGGCATTGGATTTCTAGTTGGGTCGGCAAGTTTTGGTGCTGATCCCAGCCGGCGTGAAACAACTGAATGAAGCGCACGCCGCGTTCCGCGAAGCGTCGAGCCAGCAGACAGTTGCGGGCAAATGAGCCGGGCCGTAACACATCGGGGCCGTACATCTCCAGCACTTTGCGTGGCTCTTTGGACAGGTCGGCGACTTCCGGCACACTGCTTTGCATGCGAAAGGCCATTTCGTATTGGGCGATGCGTGTTTGGATTTCGGGGTCGCCTTCGGTTTCGTGACGCATTTGGTTGAGCGTGGCGAGATCATCGAGGATAGCCCGGCGGATGTCGCGACGGACGCCCGCAGGGTTGCTGAGGTACAGGACGGGGTCGCCTTCGGAACGCAGTTTCACTCCTTGATGATGGGACGGAAGAAAACCTGTGCCCCAATAATGTTCATAAAACAGTTGCCCGCACGACGCTTCTTTGTCTCGGCTAGTCATCACGAGAAAGGTAGGCAAATTGTCGTTTAAGCTACCCAGGCCGTAGCTTATCCACGCCCCCATACTGGGCCGACCAGGAATCTCTGCACCGGTGAGAAAATGCGTCACTGCCGGCGCGTGATTGATCGCGTCGGTAGTCATCGAGTTGATCAGACAGATCTTGTCGGCAATGGAACCGGTGTATGGCAGAAAATCGCATAAGTAAATGCCACTGGGACCGTAGCGCTTCCAGCCGGTAATGCCCGGCAACAGGGGGCGGTTCTTCTGTCCGGCAGTCATCGTAGTGAGGCGTTGGCCTTTGTGAACGCTGGCGGGCAACTCCTGGCCCTTGCGTTTGTAAAGTTCGGGTTTGTAGTCAAAGAGGTCCACCTGCGTTGGTGCGCCGCCCTGGAACAAATAGATGACTCGTTTTGCTTTGGGGGCAAAGTGCGGCACGCCGGGCAATCCTCTGGCCGAAACGCAATCACGGCCCAAAAGGGTCGCCAACGCAGCAGTCCCGAGGCCTAGATGGGAGAAGAATTGTCGGCGGGTGAGATCGAGAGCAGCTTGACGAAGCGGGTGCATGGCGCGAGCCTCCAAGGGCAGGCTGGGCGACCTTTTGTCATGATACACGATCCGGCATGGGATGGACGGTGGAGAAAAATTTTTGGCCCCTGCGACGAGAATGATCCGCTTTAAAAGTGTAGAGATACCGTTTCGATGCTTTCACTCTGGAGGTATGCCATGGTTGCAAATACCTGGTTGCGGGTCTTCGCGTGTCTCGTCACATTCTCGGGCTTCTTTGTGATGGCTCTACCTAGCATCCAAGCGGATGAGGAAGAAGACAAAAAGAAGAAAGAGATGATATCTCGACTGATCGCGCAGGCGAAGTCGGAGATTGTTAAGGACCGCATCTGGGCTGCTCGAGCCTTAGCCAAGATGGGTCCGGATGCCAAACCGGCATTGCGGGTTTTGTGTCGGATGTTCTTCCACAGTAACATCGATATTCAGACAGAAGCACGTTTGGCGATTGAAGCTATTTCGCCCAAATTCTACGAGTCGGCCAGTATTCTAGCCAACTCCGAGGATCTAGAAAAGGTTCTAGAGGCAATGAATAATCTGCTCGCCTTAGAAAAAGAAGATCGTGGGCCAATCGGAGCAATCCTAGTGTCTCGCATGAATCATCTGCTAGAATTACGTAAAGCTAACGACTGGGCTGAGTCCAAAATAACAGATCAAATTATCAAAAAAATCAATAAAAATGAAGCTGCAGAACGCGCTTCGGCTGTTGTTTATGGTAATAATGAATATTTAAGATTTGTTAAAGCATATAATATTGCCATTCTTAAGAACGACTTTGAGATGCTCACAAGTATTAAGGAAGCAAAGCAAGGACTCGATATGATCACGCTGACGCTGGTGAAATTTATCGGGAAACTCGGTGGCGATGATCCTACTGCCGTCAAGATTCTCCAGGAAATGATGCTCGACACCAAAGGAATTCCAGTGCTCTATCGGACGGCTGCAGTCTTAGCCTTGGGAGAAATTGTAGAGACATTACCCGCGCGCAGAACGGCTGCATTGGCCGGGCTAAAAGTTGCTCTCGGCTCGCGTGATGTGCCGGTACGTCAGGCAGCCATCGTGGAGGCACTCCGTCTAAAAACCAAAGCCAAAACGCTAGAGACAGGGCTACGGACCCTCTCCGGAAGCGATCCCGACCCGGAGAACCGTGAATTGGCGAAGAAAGCCTACGTTGCAGTTAGAACCGGCAAATAAGTACCGCGACGGGGTTGAGGCGTCTCGATGCCTCAACTCTGTTTGAGTAAGCAAAGCTATTTCATCATTTCAGAAGATCTTAGATGAAGGAGACGATAGATCCACCAAATGGACCTGTTACCCAGTTGACTGGGAAATTTTTGGCCTGTTTGGTGGGGATGATCCGTTATACAGACGGAAATCAGTCGATCCTGGCTGGATTACTTGTGCCCCTCTCCATTACCTGATGGGAGTATAGCAAGTATGAACGTGGTACTAATCGTTGCCTGTCTCTTCTTGATGGATTCCTCAGCCCTATTTACTCAGACGCGGGCTGGTGCTACCATCTTGCAGGCTCCAAAAAAAATCCGCACCGTTGTCACTGGATTCGGTAAAACCGAATCGATGGCCGAAAGCGATGCTCGGCGTAACGCCTCCATCATTTCGCCGACTTACACGGTCGTTCGTAAGAGTTTTGGAGGAAGTAAAGGCAACTACAGCTGCACGCTGGTGATCGAATACAGAGAATAGCTCGTCCGCGACTGTCAGGACGGCCCTCGGAAGACGCCCCCAGTGGTGACTCCCGGGGGTTCTCAACCAAGTGCAAGACCATGAAGTACTATATTCGATATGGCAATAAAAGTTTTCGACCGCTGACCCTTGAGCAGTTGCTCGAATTGTGGAAGCAAGGCAAACTGCCTCCCGAAACTGAGTTCATGACCGATTCGATGCCCCAGTGGCAGTACGTCTCGGAATACATCGAGGTACTGGAGTTGCTCGGCACCTCCGTTAATTCGTTGTCGGCACCGACTAAGACGATCCCCTCGCAGTCTGGAATACCAACACCGCCGCGACCGGTGGTGCCGAAGCCCCCCGAGCAGAGTTCCACGCAACCAGTTGCAGCCCCAGTTCCTATGCCCCCCTCGCAACAGACCGCTACCAACCCATCGGCCTCAGATGTTTATCAATTTGAATTAGTTGATTGGCAACTTCTACTATATCACGATCGATTGCAGATTGTCTATAAATCTCTTCGGCAGGTATATTGGCTCGACAAGAAACAATTGGTTGAAGAGACGACGCGCACGGTGTTGCCTCTCCAGCATATCACCAGGGTAGAATGGGGCACCCAACAGATCACCACCAGCAACCTCACTCTGCGGATTTTCGGAATCGTCGGCATTTTTTTTGGTGGCATTCTATACTTGTTAGGAGTGGTCGGAGCTCTAGAGGCAGAATCGTTTGGGCTGATTTGCATCTCCTTTCTGGTTGGGGTTGCGGGCTTGATTATGCTTATTGTTTCATTCCGTCAAAGGGTCGATTTTAAGCATATGATCCACCTGTATACGTCTGGTCATATCTACACAATCGAGGTATTAGGGGAACTGTCCGAGGGGCTGCTACAGCGTAGAACTCGATTTTGTGAGGAACTGATTCGGCGGATGATGCTGGTTCAGAACCGTTGTACCGGTGGACAGAACAACCCTGATACTCCTCCGGGAAAGGCAAGTCCCGGCTGAGTTAGACGCCCGGCTGACGCCAGAGGCGGACAATCCCATCGTCACAAGAGGAGAGAAAGGTATTGTCAACGGCCCAATCGACGCCCATGACCCGTCCGGGGTGCGGCAAGCGGACCAGTTCTTGATTGCGTTGGAGATCCAAGACATGCAACGCATCGGCGGTGCCAACCAGGACACGCGGCAGTTCGGGATAGCGCGACAAGGCCAACGAAAAGATCGGTTGCGGCATAGTGAAGCGTTGTGTGATCTGGCTGGTGGACAGATCCCAAACCAGCACATGCCCCATTTGATCGCCCGACACCAGGTAGCGACCGTCCGTGGTGCAAGCAACGCCGTAAACCTGGTGCTCGCACTCGAACGAACGAATCGACTTGCTCGAGGCGACATCCCATTGACGAATGATGCAGTCCCAACCGCCAGTGAAAAGCCAACGACGCGTGGGATGCCAGGCGACGGTGATGATTTGCGAATCGACCGGTCCAAGCTTCTGCAGTAGTTGGTATTGCTGCGATTGAAAAATATAGACATGTCGATCACACGAGGCCACAGCAAAACGGAAACCATCGCGGCTCCAGTCGATTTGCGGCAAACTGTTGGTGCCGGCTTGGGTGGACCACAGGGTTTCTTGGTTTTTACAATCGTAGAGGATTAGTTCGCCGTTATCGTCCCCAACAGCGAGCAGGGACTCGCGAAAAGGATGAAAGGCAACGGCTGGAACCACCCGATCGGTCCAGAGGTGAGCTTGCTCGATGCCTGTCTGCGTTTCCCAGATAATCACTCCTTGACTTCCGCCCACGGCGATCCAGCGTTGCGAATAAGAATGCGACACGGCACGCAAGCCACGAAATCCGGAGTTGAAAGTGCGGTGTAACAGAGAACGAGACCGGGCCACCCAGGTCGTGCCGAGAACGAAACCGCCAAGCAGCAAAGTACCTAAGCCGACGCCTAGCCAGACACGACGCGACCACGATAAGACGCCTGGCCCGGCTCCTGTTTCCAGAGCCTCCACAAAGGCAACACACGAGGGCCAGCGTTGCTCGGGCGACTTGCTCAGGGCACGCCGCAAAACCGCTCGTTCGCCTTGGCCGACTTGTGCCAGATCAGGCGTGCGGTACAGATGGCCGGCAACTACCTCTGCTGGTTGGCCTTGAAAAGGGAGTTGGCCGGTACGCAATTGGTAATAGCTAACGGCGAGGCTGTACTGGTCGCTATGGCGATGGGTGGTGCCCTGAAAAAATTCTGGCGGCGCATAAGCAACCGTCAAACTGCCGGTGTGGCTAGCGCACGAGCGTTCCAGAGTACGGGCCAAACCGAAATCAGCCACCTTAACCGTGCCTGCCACGAGCAGCAGGTTTTGCGGTTTAATGTCGCGATGCACAATTCCCGCGTTGTGCAAGAAGTCCAAACCCTCAGCCGCTTGCCGCATCCATCCAAGCAACGACTCGATAGGGGCAGGGATGTGATCGGCGAGCGAGCCATCCGCGGCTTCCATACCGATGATAAGGGAATCCTCGGTTTGCCAGACGCCCAAGAGAGAAATGAGTCGGGGATGACGAACGGCGCGGAGCAAAGAGACAGCCCGACGTTCGGCATTGGTGTGTCGGTTGGTCAGCGGTAGCAGCTTGAGAGCCACGGGGATATCCCCAGGGCCATCGGCGAGCCAAACCTCGCTGAAACCGCCCCGACCGAGTCGACGAAGCAAGCGATAGCCAGGAACGGGTTCCGCACCGGGTTGCCAAACGACTGAAGCCAACGGTTGCGTGGAATCGGGTGACAGCAACTGGTCGACCTCTCGTAGCGCGGCGATGCAGCGAGCCAATTCCTGTTGCAGAGCCGGGTCGTCGGGGCTAAGTTGTTCGGGTGACAAGGATCGTCCTTGCTCGGCAGCTTCTTCCCAACGAAGAAGCAACTCGTACAAGTGCGTCATCGAGTAAGCTCCTGCAACTTTTGGTGCAGTGCGAGTCGAGAGGCTTGCCAGCGACGTTTGACAGTGCGAATGCTAACATTTAAGAGGTGGGCGACTTCTTCTTGAGATAGCTCCTCATAAAAAAGCAAATCAAACATTTGTCGATGCTCTTCAGGGAGATTGTCAATCTGGGTATGAAACTCTTGCAAATGGGCCTGGTGCGTCTCGGTGGGAGCCGGCACCTCCCCTTCCCAGCCCGGGGTGGCAATGCGTTGACGTTGCCGGGCCAAATCGGCCAACACCCACCGCACTTGCCGGGCCAGCAACCCCACAAAGGCCACTACCTCTGTCGGGCGGGTCTGATCCAGTGCTTTGAGAACTCGTAAAATTGCCTCTTGAACGATATCATCGGTCTGGTGCAATGCCCGCAACGCCGTCTCGCGGTGAAACCATTTACGCGCCAAATGCTGCATTCGATTCAAGGAATGGTTGATCAGTTCCTCGCGAGCAGTCCCATCGCCACGGTGAAATCGCAGCAACAGCACCTGAAGGTACTGAGTCGCGGGCAGTTGAGGGGCTGCTTGCGGGGGGATATCCATTCGCGAGTCTCAGACGGTAGGGACAGTTCAACGGTAACCGTAGAACTCTAGCATTTTCATCTTACCGTGAGTATCAGTGTTTTGCCATCGTGGTAGACCTCCAACTGTTATTTTGCCCCCAGGCAGTAGACGCTACCTTTCTGTGTGCCGATGTAAACCTTACTGCCGACCACGGCTGGGGAGGCGCTGATTGGGCCGTCCAAAGCGATTTTTTGCACCTCCTTGCCGGTTTGGAGCTCTAGAACGTAGAGATGCTCGTCCATCGAACCGAAAACAACACGGTCCCCCACGATCACGGGGCTGGAGTCCACCTTGTTGCCTGTCAAGAAGGTCCACTCGGCCACACCGGTTTTGCGATTCAGGCAGTGGAGCCGTTTGTCCCGACTACCGATGACAACGTAAGAGGAGTTGACAGCTGGTGAGGAATAAAAGCCATCGCTGCGGCGCGGCTTGTAGGTCCAAACCACTTCACCCTTCTTCCAGTCGATGGCTTTGACCTCATTGCCCATGGTGCCGATGTAGATCACGTCGGCGGAAACGGCAGCGGTGCCGGCAGTTTGGGCTTCGAGATCGACGGAACGGTCGGCTTTGCCGGTCTGGGTGTCGATGACGTGCAATTTGCTATCGCAGCCGACGAGGAAGGTTTTACCCGCAGCGACGGAGACGGAGCCATAAATGGCCCCCTCGGTTTTGAACTTCCAGAGGAGTTTGCCCTCTTTGCTGATTTTATACAGATGCTCATCATGTGAAGGGACGAGAACGTCTTCGCCATCGAAATTGGCACCACCGGCCTCACCGCGTGCCTCAAACTTCCACAGTTGCTTCCCTGTTCCGCGCGAGAACGCGAAGATGTTGCCGTCAATATCGCCTACGACGATTCGATCGGCCTGAACGGCTGGGGGTGCTTTGAAGGAGCCGCCCTTGGTCTTCCAGCGAAGTTTGCCGGTGGTAGCCTCCAGGGCATAGAGATGCTCATCCAGGCAAGGAGCGTAGACGGTATCGTCCATGACGGCCAGGCCGTTCTCGAAGCCCTCCTCGACGGTGAATCTCCAAAGGATGTCGAGTCGCTCGGGCAACTTGCCCTTGGCCAGACCTATCTGCGTTGCTTGGCCACGAAACACGGTCCAATCCGCCTGAAGGGACACTGGCGTGAGTAGGCACCCTACCACCAGTAACAACCGTCGCATAGTCGCCATCTCCGTCTTACTTAAAACGCTGCCCGATACAGCGCTAGGAAGTCGGCCTCGGTCAGCGGACGCGGATTAAACTTCCCAGTCCATTGTTGAACGGCTTCGTCGGCCAGTACATCGAAGATGCCCGGACTAACGCCGCAATCCCGCAGACGGGTGGGCAACTGGGCCGCGAGAAGCAACTGAGTCATCCGCTGGGCCAGAGCTTCCCCGGCGGCACCGGCATCACCATTAAGCAAAGCTGCATCATGAGCCAGATCGGCATAAAGGGCACCAGCAGCTGGGATGTTGAAACGAATCACATGCGGGAGCATAATGCCAACTGCGATTCCATGGGTGATGCCATAGTGGGCCGTCAGTGGATTGGCACAAGCATGAGCCGCTCCGAGCATGGCGTTTTCGATGGCCAAGCCCGCTAAGTGGGCACCGAGTTGCATTCGGCCACGGGCCTCGACATCGTACGGTGCCCGCAGGACACGCTCGAAGCTGTCGGATAAATAACGCCAGGCTTCGCGGGAGAAGGCTTGCGAGATCAGATTGCGCCGCGTGCAAACATACGATTCCACGGCATGCACCAGGGCATCAATGCCCGTGACAGCCGTGACCATCGGCGGTTGTGACAGGGTCAGTTCTGGGTCGAGAATGGTCGCGCGAAAGGCAGCCTTGCGGTCGCCGCAGGCCATCTTCAGATGCGATTTTTCATCGGCAATCAGAGCGTACGATTGGGCCTCGCTGCCAGTGCCGGCAGTGGTGGGCACGCCAACAGAGGGGAGCATCGGCTTGGTGGCCAGGCCGAAGCCTTTGTAATCGGCCATTTGCCCGCCGTTGGTCAGCAAGAAGTTGACGCCTTTCGCGCAATCCATCGAGGAGCCGCCGCCGACAGCGACGAGGAAGTCAATCTGGTGTCGTTTGGCAAATTCCAGGCATAAGCCGACGTGCTTGGTGGTGGGATTTTCCTCGACGGCATCAAAGAGAAAAACCTCGGCCCCGGCCTGGGTGATCAAGTCACGAGCCCGCAGGGGATGGCCAGCGGCTCGAAGGCCCGGATCAGTGACGAGCAGGACTCGACGGCCCCCTAGTTCACGAACTACCTCCCCTAACTTCGCGAGCGTGCCCGGCCCAAACACCACGCGAGTAAGCGGGTGAAAATCAAAGGCCGGCATCGCCGAGCAGGCGTGCAGGACGGGATTGGCAGGGGTGAGGATCGCGGCCATGATGCAAACGGACCTCGCCGGGCTAGGGAATATGGTAGCACAGAGGGTCAAGAACGGGAACGGGGCGTGGCTGAAGAAAAGTGATGAATCAAGCGAGATGAGCAAGGCCGCGCGTCCGATAGATACTAGGGTTCCGGAAAATCTGGCAACCTTGCCGGGAAGATCGACCTTCCCAAACGGCCGAAAAGGTGTTAGAAAGAATCAGAGACAATGCGTGCGGGAAGTAGACTTTTTTCTGGATGGCGGACCTGCCACTAGGTGATTGATGAGCTAGACTAGGAGGAACGAATGCCTTTGCGGATGCGAGTTCACGACCGAGAACCAATTGGGATGGCGCTGCGTCGTTTCAAAAAATTACTGGAACGAAGCGGTATCCAGAAAGAGCTTCGCAAGCGAAAGTACTATGAAAAGCCGTGCGAAGCTCGCCGACGGGCGGAACTACGCAAGCAAAGTGCAATACGAAAGGCCAACCGACCGCAAACCACCAAGAACGGTCGAACCTAGTTGATGGTGTTGATCGCCCATTTCTACTCTATTCCCTGCCTTGAGGCACCGATCGAATGTCCGCTGAACCCCTTTCGCCGCGTGACGCTGAGTCCGCTGGCTCCCCTTCCCCTCGGGCCGTTTTTGTGCCAGGGATGGAATCGAAAACCCAGATGAACTGGCTTGTTCTCACGCTTCGTGGGATCCCTTTCATCCTTCTGCACCTGCTTGCCCTGTTCTGCATTTGGACCC
>JBDNDE010000040.1:0-20112 GCA_046719305.1 Gemmataceae bacterium
GGCGGTGCAATTCCTCGTCGGCTTGCAATATACCGAGGCCAGCACTCAGCATTTCGCGACCTGGTATCGTCCTAAAGTGGTGGGTGGGTTTCACCACTCACCAACGAACGGCGACCTGCGGATCGATCATGCTGCCGAAGCCATCACTGCCGTGATGGCCTCAGTGGAACATCTGGATCAGTGAGCGGAGGCTGGCCAGGGACCAAAGGGGACGCTAAGATGCACGCAGGCGAAGCGTGGCCTCGTGGCGCAAACGCTGAGGCTTCTTACAAGGTCCGGTCGGTGTCCATGATTGACGAAAGAAATCCGGTTCCGCGTCCCCGATGTCGGCGTTTGATGGGAGTTCGTCTGCTGGGCACCGGCAGTTATGTCCCTGAAGGGGTGGTCACCAATGATCACCTGCACCAGCGTTTTGGGTTCGATTCCGATTGGATTGTCAAGCGAACGGGTATCTTAGAACGTCGGCACGCTGCCGCACATCAGGCTACCAGCGACCTTTGCCACGAAGCGGCCCAACGCTGTCTGAATGCCGCAGGGGTGAAACCGCGGGATATTGACCTAATCGTGCTGGCGACTTTCACGCCGGACATGTCGTTTCCCTCGACTGCTTGCCTGTTGCAAGATCGCCTAAAAATCGCTGCCCCAGCTGTGGAGATCGAAGCAGCCTGTGCCGGTTTTCTCTACGCGCTGATCACGGGGGCGGCTTATGTCGTAAGTGGGGCCAGCGACTTGGCCTTGATCGTCGGCGGCGACACCAATTCCCGCGTACTTAATCCGAGTGATATCAAGACGTATCCCCTGTTTGGTGATGGGGCTGGTGCTGTCCTGCTCACCCGCGGCAGCCCCGATCAAGGCATTCTCGCCTACAACATGGGGGCCGATGGTTCCGGTGGTGACCTGCTCAGCCGACCCGCCGGCGGCAGCCGGATGCGCCTTTCCCCCGAAGTGTTAGCGGCCGGCCTGCACTACATGCACATGGATGGTCGAGCCGTGTTTCGCTGGGCTGTCTCCATTCTGTGTGACACGATTCAAGACGTCCTTCAAGAAGTCAACCTCTCGGCGGAGGATGTCGACCTGTATATCCCGCATCAAGCCAACATCCGTATCATCAACGCTGCCATTGACGTTCTGCACATTCCCCGTGGGAAGGTCTACAACAACCTTGATCGTTATGGCAACACCTCAGCCGGCAGTGTGCCCATCGCCATGGATGAAGCTCTGGCCGAGGGCAGACTTCAAAGCGGGCAAAAAGTCATGCTCTCGGGTTTCGGGGCCGGTCTGGCCTGGGGTACGGCGTTGCTACAACTCTGATCATTCTGGCCAGCCACCGCTTTTCTCCCCCGAGGCTCTTGTCATGCGTCGTGCTTTGCTTGTTTTGCTGCTTGTCGCTGCAATGACACCGGCAGCCGATTTCTCCTTTGAAATCAAAGAGATCGATACTTCGCTCACTGTTGGCTACGCTGTTCTTTTGGTGGATGTAAACGCTGACGGGAAAAAGGACATCGTGGTGGTGGATACCCAGCGGGTGATCTGGTATGAAAACCCCACCTGGAAGCGACGCAACATCCTCGTCGGCAAAACGCCCCCCGACAACGTCTGCATCAGCGCAGCGGACATTGATGGTGATGGTCGGGTCGATTTCGCTTTAGGTGCGGGCTGGAAACCGTTCGACACCAAAGGCGGGGGCAGCTTGCATTGGTTGCGGCAGCCCAAAGACCTCGACCGCGAGTGGGATCTGTTTGCCATTGGTTCCGAACCGACCATGCATCGCATTCGCTTTGCTCCGCTGGATCGCCAGGGCGACAAAGACGCCAAACCCGTCTTGATCGCCGGGCCCCTCATGGGCCGCGATAGCTCCCGCGAGAACAACTGGCTTGATGGCCGACCCCTGCGGGTGTTGGCCTATCGCATTCCCAACGATCCCACACGGGAGAAGTGGCCCATCGAGGTCATCGATGAATCGCTTCATGTCATGCACAATTTCGACATCGTGCCCACGGCCAAAGGCGTCGAGTTGCTCACGGCCAGCTATTTAGGAGTGCATCGCTTCTTTCGTCAGGAGGGCAAATGGCACAAGCAACGTCTGCATGAGGCTAACCAGAGCAACCCCAAGGGCAGCCGTGGTGCCAGCGAGATCAAGCACGGCAAACGCCGTGATGGCACGCGGTTGATTGCCACCATCGAGCCGTGGCATGGTAACCAAGTGGTGCTGTACACGCCTGATGCCGCTGGCAAATGGCAACGCGAGGTGCTGGACGACCAGTTGCTCTGGGGGCATGCGGTCTGGTTTGCCGATCTGGACGGCGACGGCGGGGATGAGTTGGTTATAGGTGTACGCGACGACAAAGCTAAGAGTCCCAGTCAGCGCCGCGGGGTGCGTATCTACCGTTGGGTTGGCAAAGCCTGGCAACGGCAACTCGTTGATGAGGGCGGCGTCGCGGTCGAGGATTTGGCCGTGGCCGATCTCAACAACGACGGCAGGCTGGACATCGTGGCCGTGGGGCGAGCTACCAAGAACGTGCGAATCTACTGGCAGAGCAAGGGACGCTAGGCGCCTTGGGTTTGATGAAATCGGTACAAGGATCGCACTTACGGGAAAATGGGACTGGTTCATTTCTCCCGTTCGTTGGGTTCCTCACCGCGTTGATAGATGGGCAGATAACGATACTCCACCGTCAGGGCTAGCAGAGCCATCGCCGTGCAGTAGTTGGGGCCGAACGCCGAGTCGCTGCTGGTCAGCCATGACCCGGTGTCGCCCTGATTAGCCAAAAGCACCCGGTGCATGTTGGCGCGGTAGGTGGTCCAGTAGTTGCCCCCAACCTGGAAGGTCGCCTGTGCCCCGTAGTAGATGTTATAACTAAAATGCCAACTGTTCCACCGCGGGATGTTGTCCCGGCGAATGAGATAATCACAACCTGCTAACACCATCTCGCTGCGGTGTTCCTTCTTGCCGCATAACTCCAGCGACAGCACTGCGGCTCCGGTGCAACCGGCCGTGACCATGGAATAAGGCATGTAACGGAATCCCCCCGAACGCGGGTCGTGGCAGCGTTTGAAATAGGCGATGGCTTGGTCGATGGCTTCGGCGGGCACATCACAGCCGACATTCCGGGCTGCCCGCAAGGCCATTACCTGCCAGCCGCTGACGCTCACGTCGCTATCGGTACCGGCGATGGTATAGCGCCAGCCGCCCTTGTGCATGTCGCGGGTTCGCTGAGCGGTCAGAATCAACTGGATCGCCTTTTCGATGGCTCGGCGGCAATCGCGGGCTAGCTCTTTGTCGTCGATCAGACCGCTGACCTCAGCGAGCATCAGCGTAGCAATGCCGTGGTGATACATCTCCTGCCCGCCCTCGCTGGCTAGCATGCCATTGGCCTTTTGCTGAGCCAAAACCGAACGGACCCCCTTTTCAATTAGCGGGCCGTAACGGCCTTCACCGGGTACATGTCCGGCCGAGAGAAACGCCATGACAGCCAAGCTGGTGACGGCAACGCTGCGTCCGGTGCGTCCGGCGGTCCAGGCACCCTCGGTTTTGAGTTGGGTGTTAGCTAGGAAGCCCAGGCCGCGGTCGATCGCTTTGTCGATGGCATTTTTTTTCAGCAAAGGCTTGTCCGCTGCCCGACTCGAAAGGGAAACTCCGGTGGGGACCAGGGCAAACAGAATCAGCAAAGGCAAGACCAAAACACGCATTGGCATCACCGTTTCGCGGGAGAGTCGGCCAATTGCTCGAAGTAGAGCTTGATCATACGAGCGTAATCGTCGCCGAAGCGGGCGCGGGCGTCCTGCACGATCTTGGTACGCAACTCGCCGGGGAGTTGGCCCCATTGCCGTGGATCGAAGCCAGCTGGCAAACGTGGCGGAGTATTGCCATCGACAACACCGCCTTGGGGCGCGTAGCCAGGCATCGGTTGGCCTTCGGGCGAGGGTTGGCTGGGTTGCAGGCTGCGGGCAAGTTGGTTAGCGGCCTGCTGCAACCACTGCCCGGCCTGTTGCATGGCGTTAGCCGCCGGCTGTGACGGCGGCCCTTTACTCAGTTGGTTCTTGGCATCGGCCAGGCGTTGGCGAGCATTTTCCAGAGCTTGCCCTGCCTGGGCACGCTGCGGTGCGGGGTTGTTGCCAGCCTGTTCACTGCCGTGGGCCGCACGCTCTAATGCCTCAGCGGCACGTTGCCGGGCCGTCTGAGCGGCCGGTTGATTACCTAACTTGGCCAACTCTTGGGCCTGCTTCATAGCTTCGCGGGCTTGGCGGGCGGCCTGGGCGGCCTGACGCGGCAAGTCAGCGGTCTGAGGGTCGTTGCCGTTTCGGTCGCCCAGGGCTTGTAACCGCTTGGCCAATTCAGCGGCCTTTTGTTCTAACTCGCTCTGCCGGGCCTGTTGCTGGGCACGGGCGGCTTCGGCATCCTTGGCCAATGGAGCCAGTTCGCGGTTGAGTTTCTCTTGCCGGGCCGCCAGCTTCCGCGATTGCTCTAGGGAGTCGGTGGGGTCTGGGGTCTCCTTACCGCGGGTTGCCTGTTGGAGCGATTTGGCCAGTTCCTTCAACGCCTGTTCGGTCGTTTGGCCCGATTGAACTGCTTTCTGCAGAGCGCCGGCGGCAAGTTCGCGGCTAGCTTCAGTGCCAGCCTTAGCGGCTTGGCTGGCCTGCTTGGCTGAGGCTGAGTGGGGGCCTTGTTGTTGGCCGATGTGGCGGGCCAAGTCGCTGGCTTCGCGGCGGATGGCGTCTTGTTCGGCGGCCAGTTTCCCTAGTGTGTCCCGCTTTTCGGCAAGGGCTTTCTCCTGAGATGGGTCCGGCGGCGGCATTTGCCCCTCGATCGCCTTGCGGACGGCATCGCGTAGATCACGTTGTTCTTTAGCCAATTCGCGTGCGGCTTGGGCATTTTCCTTGTGAGCGAACGGCGAACGCTTGGCCGGGTCGTCTTTGGCGTCTTTTGCCTGAGGCGAGGTGCCGCCCAACGCCTGCGACAGTTCTTCCAGCTTGCGGGCGGCCGACTCCATCGCCTTGCGAGCTTGCTCTGAAGTCGGTTCTTTGGCATTAGCCTGGGCAGCGGCTTCACGGACTGCCTTGGTAGCTTCCTTTTTTACAGCGGGGGTCTCGGGGGAGGGGAGCGTTTCGGTTTCCCAGCTGAGCTTGTTCTGCCCTTGCTTCAGCGCTTCTAGCTCGGCGCCGCTAGGCTTCTCCTTGCGAGCAGCTTGGGCGGCTTGCTCGGCCAAATCGCGTTGTCGTTGGGCCAACTCAGCGGCTTTTTCATCGGCGGGCTTCTGGCCGGAGAGGGCCTCGCGCAGGCGTTCGAGTTGTTGTTGAACGCGGTTTTGCGCGGCGCGGGCTTCGTCGGTCTTGCGGTCTTTCAGCGCTTGGGCCGATTGGGCCATTTGCTCACGTAAACGCTCGCGACGGGCTTCCTGACCAGGGGTGTCCAGCTGGGTCAGTTTATCGGCCAAGTCGCTCTGTTTTTGGGCGAGGTCAGCAGCGTTTTTGTCGGCGTCGGTGCGGCGGGCTAATTCGGCCTGACGGCGGGCCAAAAGCTCGAGGTCGCGTAAGGCTTCCGTTTGGCGTTCGCTGAGCGGGGGCAACTGGGCGGCCAGCTTACGCAAGTCGTCGCGGGCGCGGTCCAGATCGGCTTGAGCCTCGGGGTCGCCCTTACGAAGTTTGTCCTCGGCCTGGGCCAAGCGTTCGAGCGTCTTGTCGCGTTGGCTGGCCAACTCTTTGCGTTTGGGCGGCAAGGACAGATCTTTGACTGCCTCACGGATAGCCTGTTGCTCTGCGGCGCGTTCGGCCTGACGTTCGGGGATGGGCTTGTTGTCCGCACGGTGCTGGTTGGCTAACTCTTCCTGCATGCGGGCGAGTTGACGGGCGGCCTCGCGGGGGTCGTTGGCCAAATTCATGAGCCGTTGCAGATCGCGGGCGAGTTTATCCAAGTCGCGAGCGGCACGATCTTGGGCTTGAGTCGCCTTCTCGGCTTCGCCGCGTTTTAGGGCCTCGCTGGCTTCTCGGGCATCCTTGGTCGGCAACGGTTGGCCGCGGTCGGCCTTGAGGGCTTTTTCGGTAGCGCGGGCGAGTTGCTCAGCGCGCCGGGCGAGTTCTTGTTGCTTGTCAGCCAGTTGGGCGAGTTGTTCCTGGGCGGCCTGATGCTTGGCTTGATCGAGGGCAGCGTTGAGGTCGCGTTGCTGTTGGGCCAGTTCGGCGGCTTGATCGGCCTCGCGGCGGAGTTGCTCAGCCCGGGCCGCTTCGAGATTCTTCTTGAGCAGATCACTTTTGTGCATTAGGGCTTCTAACTCGTGAGCAAGTTTTTCTTGCTCGCGACGAAGCTGGGCCGCTTCGGCCTGGGCGATGGGATCATTCCTCTGGGCGGCGAGTTTCTCGGCCTGGTCGGCCAGCGCTTTTTGCCGTTCGGCCAGGGCTTCGATTTTGGCCTGATCGAGGCGATCCTGTGCTAATTGGTCGTTTTTCTTGGCCAGAGCATCGAGCTTGTCGTAGGCAGCCTGGAGTTCCTTCTCAGCGGCCAGAAAAGCTTGTTCGCGTGATCGAGATCCAACCTGCGGAGCTGTCCCTTTCTCCAGTTGGTTACCCGCTTGCCGCAACTCGCCCGCGGCTAGTTCACGGGCTGCCTCGGCCAGCGGTTGCAAGGGGGCTTCGGTTTGAGCCTCGCGGGCCAACGCTTCGAGTTGCTTCTGAATCTCCCGGTTCTGCTGCTGCACGGCCACTGCCCGTTCGCGTAGTTCAGCAGACAATTCTTCCTCATCCCGCGATTCAACCCGCAGGCGATCTACAGCCCGCGTTTCGGCTCGCAAAGCGGCCTTGATCTCGTCGATCTTCTTGGCCAGGGCATCGCGTTTGGCCTGGATCTCCTCCTCACGAGGCGAAGAGCCACTGGCCATTAGCCGCAGCGTGAACCAGCCGCTCTCGGGATAGTAACGCACATTCGGGCCGCCGAACTCCGCCGGGCGATTGTCTTGATAGCACAGCCGATAGGCCAGGGTCTCGCCGACCTTGGCCTTGTCGGCCAGGGCCAGGGCGTGGGTGAAGCTAGCTTCGCGCTGGCCTGCACCGCTGAGACGAATAGCCTCGCTGCGGGCCGCTTGTTCCTGGGCTTCGGCCGGGCGATATTCGAGGCGAGCCTGTGCAACGGCGATGTCGTCGGTCAGTTTGCCCTCCAGACGCAACCGTTCGCCCAGAGGAATCGGCCGATCGTTCCAAGCTCCTTTGATGTTTGCCAGGGAGGGTGGTTGATCGTCACGCAAAGTGATGGTGCCGCCGAAAGGCGTGTCATCGTCGGGCGGAGTGCGGACACCGTCTTCCGCTTCGAGCCACAACCGGTAGGTGCCTGGTTGCGTGGGCGTAAGACGAAGCGTCATCGTCTGTTGATCCGGAGCGGGCTGCAGCGGCAACTCCTGAGGCATACCGTCACGCGGCGACCAGCATAGAGCCGCCTTGACCGCTGGACGAGTGAACTGGAAGAGGAACTCCAGTTGGCTGCCGCGTAGCACATTGAGGTCGCCGAGGCCCCCCACCGTCACCGGATCGATGGTCGCCTGGGCATAAGCTGGCGGCGTGATTACAATCTGCGGGCTTTCGGGGAGCAGTTCCACTGGCTCGATCGTCCGCACCGTGAACGACTCGCTGACCGTGTTGCCGGCCTCGATGCAATATTCGCCGGAACCGCTGACGAGGAAGGTCGCCCTGTAGGTGTGGTTGTCCTCATTGTGCGGTACCATTGGCGTGCGGAGCGGCACGCCAGTTGTCGGCGTGAAGACCAGCGTGACCTGCTTGGGCCGGCGGACAAATTCATCGCGGGGCTGCAGAGTCGCCTGCACGCTCAGTGCTCGTCCTCGCGCTAACGTCACCTCACCCGGTTCCACCACGAAAGCAAACTCGGCCACCACGGCCGGTTCACGCCAGGGCAACAACAGCCGTGACCAGAGCCGGGTAGCGGCCTGCGGATAAAGCAACGACGGCACAAGTAAGCAAGCAATCAGAAGGGCTGCGACCCTGAGCCAGGTCGTCACCCCGCGTGTACCGACCGCCGTGGCAAACGAGATGCCGCGAGTGCGGGCGACGGTCTCATCTAGCAACAATTGGACTAACTCCGGCGAGGCAACGCGTTGGGCCCGGCTCAGCTCGACACTGGAGAGCAATCGCTCGTCCAGATCAGGCAAGTGGGCCTCAACCACTGCCGCTAGGTCAGCTTCGTCGTAACGCTGCAAGTACGGCCGAAGCACCCCGAGCAGCAACGCAAGCAAGCAAGAGAGGGTCAGCAAAACAAGCCAGCCGGCACGAAGCACAGAGGGCAGACCGATCAGGGCGTCCAATGCCAAACCCAGCAGCAACAGAGCGGCGACCAGAGCCATGGCTCGTCCCACACCACGCAGGGCGTGTGTCAGGCGAATCCGCCTAGCCAGCTGACGGAGGTTATCGCGCAAGGGAGTCGGCAAAGCGGTGAGGGTGGCCATGATTCAAGCAGCCTCGCACAAACAGAAAGCAGGCGTGTAAGGTATCATATCGCCTCTCCACGTCACGGAGCAAGCGACCGATCGAAAAGCCTCATCGCCTGATGGGCCAAACCACTCTCGGGCCTTTTGGGGTGGCAGTAGAGTTTGCTCCTTGTTTATCTTTCCCTGTTTATCCCGCCCCCTTGGCTCGGGCCTTGTGAAAGAAGCGTCTCACGCTGTCGTGGCCGGTTCGATCGTCACGGTACCCGGTTGGCCTTCTTTGCCTTCGATGCGGATCGTGCTTCTCACGAACCGCTGCACTACTTCGGCGTTGGTCGTCAGGTGTCGCGTCACTTCGGCCACGCGATAGACACTTGGTGAGGTGGCCAAAGCCAGAGGCAACAAGACCTGATCAGCGCTATGAGGATCTAGGGCAGCTCCGCTATCCACATAGCGAAGGATCTCGGCAAACGCCTCATCGGCCACACTTTCGGCTGGTTTGCCAGGCTCACCCACAGCAACGACGGTGACAGGGGCGGGAGTGGTCTCTAAGAGGGCAAAGACGACACAGCCCGGCCCATTATCCCATTGTTCGTCGCGTATCGTGACGTTCAAGTCAAGTTTTCCCAGCTGGTTGCCGAGTCGGCGAGCCATCCGCCGGGCGATACCCCGATCCAGCCCAGCGACCGCCGCCACGACCTCGACCGAATCGAGCGGACCGCGCTGTTCCCACCGAATGCCCGGCAACGAGTTCACGACCGGGATCGTAGCCAGTAGCGAGCCGCCGCCTCGCGGGTAGAAACCTGGCCTAACCAGTTTTAGTGACATGTTCAGCCCCAGTTGCCCCAGCAGCGGCCGCCAGGTGTGATTCAGAAAGGGAAAAGCAGGACTCGTGCGGACATGGGTACCACCACGGATGGTCACCTGACTGGGGCCACTGCCACGCAACGCCAGGGGGAGATAGATGGTGTGGAGCACCAGCCCGGTGGCTCCGGCGGTACCAATCTCAAAAGTGAACTGTCCCGAGCAAACAGGCCCCGGCTCAAAAATCAAGTCCCTGCTGTGCAGAGTGGCCCCAATCACATGAGCCGAGCCGAGGCGTTGGGCAGCCCGCACGCTCATGAGATGTTGCGGTTGGAGGCCGGGTTTGGGGCGATTGGCTCGCAGGTTTCGCAGATGAAACGCTTGCCCAGTCAGCAGCGACAGCGTCAAGGCTGAGCGGAGAATCTGTCCACCGCCTTCGCCTGCACTACCATCGAGTTCGATAAAGTCGCTCATACCCGTTCAGACATGGCAGCCCAGCGAAAGGTTCACCCACCGCAGATGCAACCCGCCTAGCGCGAACTTCCTCGTGCCGTGGAGTAACCGGCTTGCAACGCTAAAGGAGCGGCCTTGCCCTGGGCGGTGAAGGCTTCTTCGGTCCGGGGACGAACGACACGCAGCAGAACCCAGCGACTGAAGAACTGACCGTTTTCTTCCTCCGTTAATAGCGCGTGGCCGACGGAGTAACGATCCTCGCCGCGTGGCCCGATCAAGAGATACTCGCCTGGTTTCAGAGTGAGTTCAAACGCCAACTCGGGAAACGCTTCGGACGGCTTGCGGACATCCAACGCCAGCCGCAAGGCCCCTTCGGGCGTTTCTTCGACCGTGGGACGTGGTCGGCTGTCGTTCTGGGTCAACACCGGCATCAGCCGAACGACTAGTTGCTCGTCGTCGGTCCAGCGCGGGGTGACTTCCAACTGCCCCAGGGAGTTGGCTAATTCCAGTCGGCGTGGTTGTTTACCTTGGAGTTCCACGATCCGCTTGCGTGGCTGGTCGCTGAGGTTGACCCGCAACGACTCGTCGGGTTGCGCTCGTTGTCGTCGGGGTCCCGAACAGTTGCGTTTGGAATTGAGCAGATTCTGCAACCGAGACGGCAGCGGAGCCGCTAACCGCCCGACCCGCCAACCGTTGCTCTCAAACTGAGCCAGTTGCTCTAGGCCAACGAACTGCTCATCGCACGATTGCCAGACGGTCTCAGTACAATACTCGTCCTCCGCGGGCCGTTCGATCACTGCGGAATCGACAAACAGCGTCTTGGCGTCTTCTTGTCCCTCGAACAGAGAAGCCCTGGCTGCATAACTCGAAGTGGCTCGCTCGGCGGGACTCACAGCCACACAACCGACGATAGATCCAACCAACAGCCCGAGAAGCCCGGCCACGAGCAAACGCATGGTGGTCGCCACCCTTCCGGTAGAACCGCTTGTTCAAGAGGGCCAGAACCCTAGCCGGTCAACACAGCGGAATCAAGAGCAACCCAACCAACAGGCTAAAGGCGGCAACTGAATCCCTTACGCGAGCAAGAGGGCCCATGACAAGAGGGCCCATGAGTTGCCTTGCTCGCGTCGTCGAGCATTACAGGCTAAGTGCAAGGCGGCTCAGTGGTTAAATTGGAACGCCTTGCTGTTGATCAACGCCCAGGCCAGATCCTGCACCCCTGGATGTCGCCGATCTACCGGCATGCCATAGCTGGCGACAGCGGTTTGTAACTCGCGGAGTTGAGCATCCTGGGCTCGATAGGCGTTCTCCAATATCTTGAGTTGCTCCGGCGTTCGCTTGGCTGGCTCAATCTCCAGAATCGAAGCCAAGTGAGCTGGCGGACCGACCAGCGAAAGTTGGCCTGGGGTGGCGGTCACACTAAGGCGGAACTTGCCGAGATTGTGCCCTGCACCGTAGCGTTGGTCTATCGTTACGGTGAACACTGCTCCGGTGGGGAACTTGACCGGCTGACGGAACGGGAACAACGCCTCTTGCGGCTTGCCGAATTGCGGAGCAATGGCCCAGCCACTTGCCAGGTTGTTGTCGATGGCGTTGCCGATTGGGAACCCTTCCTGGGAGAAGGTCGCCTGAGCGTTGAACAGTTGCACCGGCTTGCCTTTGTCGTCGGCCTTGGCGGCATCGCGGACCGTGACGCGCAACTCGTTGAGGACGAAGTTGCCATTGGAGGCACGGCCTGGCCCCTTGGCAGGCAAGCTATCATCGGGCAACACCTCTAGGCGTAGCCCGGTGATGTGCGTCAAGGGGGACTTGAATACCACGGTGTAGAGTTCTTGGGCCTCGTTTGCACCACCCACCAGCACGCTACCGTCTGGCTGCTTATCCAGTTTGGCCTTGGCCTTACTCGCCACCCGGACCACCTCAACCGGCTCCCATTTGGGCCGCTTGGCAAAACTTTCCAGCCATGGACCGATCTTGGACGCAATGGTTTTCTCGTATGCCTCTAGCGCTTGACGGCGACGAGTGGCCTCGGCAACCATCTCGTCATAATCGACGGCTCCTTCCTCGATCGCCTTAAGGGCGGCGGCCAATTCCTTGTCGGTCGGTTGGCGTGACAGGAAAGCCAGGTACAGTTCTTCAACGATCTTTGCGTTGTCCTTTTCTTTGCGGAGCAGTTCGGCGATGCGGTTAGAGCCGTCACGAACTGCCTCGCCGACCACTGGTCCGTTAACCAACGCCAACACTGGCCCAAGTTGCACACCACTTACCCGTTCGCATTCACAAGCGCTCTCACGCGGCGGCTTGCCGAACAGATCGAGGAAGCCGCCCGGCGCGTCTTGGGTACTGTCGAGCAACTGCGCCGCTCGAGCGCCTACGGGTAGCCCGGGCAAGCGAGTCGTTGTCCCCGTGGCACGGTGGATAGCATCATACAACACCTCGGCCGGCAACCGGCGAGCGATAGAATGGCTGTAGTTGACCTGATCGTCTTCGTTCCACTTATTGCTGACTACCGAGTGTTGATACGTTCGCGACGTGGTGATCAACCGCAGCATGTGCCGCACATTGAACTTCGACTGGACAAATTCTGCCGTCAGCCGATCCAGCAGTTTGGGATTGCTTGGGGGGTTGCCAGCCCGGATGTCGTCGATTGGTTCGATCAGACCCACCCCCAGCATGTAGGCCCATAGGCGATTGACATAGCTGCGAGCGAAATACGGATTTTCCGGCGAGGTCAGCCAGTGGGCCAATTGCTCGCGACGATTAGCCTTGGGATCGTTCAGGATATCCTTATGGCTGTAGGGAAACTGCGGCGGCGTGGGCAGGTTGGTCCGAGGGTGTTTGATCTCTCCGCCGGGCGTGTCGGCAATCACCTCCACCAGCGGCGTGGCACCTTCGACGGCAGATCCGCCGATTCGTTGGCCCTTGTATTTGGGGTCTTCGGTCCGGCTGACCCGGGCGAAGTAGGCGGCCAATTGATAATACTGGTCCTGGGTCCAACGCTCGAAGGGGTGGTCGTGGCACTTATTACAGTTGAACCGCACCCCGAGGAATAGTTGCGTTGTATTTTCCATTGCAGCATTAGCGTCGCGCAGGATCTTGAAGTAGCTGGCGGGCGGTTCGGCCAGATTCGACCCTTTAGCTGTCAAAATTGTGCGGACAAACTGGTCATAGGGCATGTTCTGGGCCACCGCTTGGCGAATCCACTCCCGAAAGGCCCGAGCCCCTGCTTCGCCCAAAAACTTGCGATTGACTTGCAACAGGTCGGCCCATTTATTCGTCCAGTGTTCCACAAAATCATCGCTGGCCAACAGTTGGTCGATCAGCTTCTCACGCTTTTGCTTGCTGGGCGTAGGGTCGGCCAAAAAGGCGCGAGTAGCCTCGACACTGGGCAGCGTGCCGGTTAAGTCGATGGTTGCCCGGCGGATGAATTCGCCATCGGTACAGACCTCACTCGGCTGAATCTTCACCGCTTGCAGCTTCTCATATACCAATTCGTCGATCCAGTTGTAGGTCGGCGTTGTCTGCCAGACGAACCCCTCACGCTTGCCCATCACAATAACACTGGTAGCCGCGTAGGCTCCCTCGTAGCGAACCAGAACAGTGGTTTCGCCACGGCGAATCGAACGGATGGTAGCCTGTCGATCGACGGTGGCAACTTCGGTGTTGCTTGACTCCAAAAACGCTTCGCTGGTCACGTCGCGGGTTGCACCGTCGGCAAATTTTGCCACCACCCGCACTTGTTGCTTTTGACCGGGCAGAGCGATCACCGCATTGGCTGGAGTCACCTCGATCGACTGCACTTTGGGCGTCTTGGGGTCAAAGGGACTACCCGCCGCGATCCAGGCACGCAGCGTCTGGTAATACGGGTCGCCCTCGCTCATGATCACCCCGCCCACATGCGGCACCGCGCCGGTAGGCTTCATCAGCATTAGGCTACTATCCGGGGCTGCTCGATTGATCCGTCGGCCACTTAAGTCATCCGTCAAGGAGCGGTAATCGAATAGCGGATCGTAGCCGCGTAGTGACAGTTTGAAGCCGTTTTTGCCGGCCTCAGCACCGTGGCAGGTTCCTTGGTTGCAACCGAGACGAGCCAGTACCGGCATGACATCCCGGATGTACGAGGGCTTCATCTCAGCGGTGAAGTTCTTAACACTCACCGGCAGTTCCATGCTTTTACCGCCGACGCGGAAAACAATCTTGCCGGTACCGTCGGCTTTAGGCCGAACCTGACCGGTGCTTGAGACCCTCACGAATGCCGGCGCGGTGACCTCGGCCATGCGAGTTACGTCGATTTTGTCCCCCGAAGAGGTGATACCAGTAAGCAGTATCTGGGCGTAGCCGACAGGGCTGTCAATAGTGACGCTGGCAGGTTCCACGACGAGACTCTGCAGAGTGATGCCTGCGGGTAGTTTTTCACTTGCAGCCTGGGCTAGCCCCACAGGGCATAGCAGAGCTAAGACGCCAAGAGTAACAAACGATCGGATCATGGAGAGAAACCTCGGTGGGAGGATGCGTCTCATGCGGGAGGGTTGGGCGCTTTCTTATTTTGCCATCGTTGCTCGCTTCTGGCAAGAGAGCAACTCAAGCCGCTCACGAACGCCGGCCTGCATCTCACACCGTCGCTGACGAGTTGTTCACAGCAATTCTTTGAAGCAGTGGCGAAGTTAGCGGCGGCGGAGTCTCATGGCTGCTTGCGAATCAGGATGCTAAAGATTTTGAGAAGGAGACAGTTAGTTGGCAGGAGCTAAGTTGAGTTCCTCCATCAACGGTGCAACCCCAGCAACTCCGAGCGGGGTTTCTCTATCCTCATCCAAACGCAAACGGCTCGATTACGATTGCGGTTCAACAGGAAGACCAGAGCAGCTGGAGGTGTGACCTCGCGAAGCTCTGCAAGACAGATTGATCGGCTGACGAAAGACAGGAGAGACACCAGGTGAAATTGTTGGTGTACCTGGGGCAGGGGGAACTCCGAGGCAGGCATGGTCTTGGCTTCCTGTGGGGAGGGAAGATCACAGCCGCAACGGGGCTTGCCAGGCTTCGCGTAATTCATCGAGGGAGGCCCAGATAGCCCATTCGCCGTTGCTGCCCGCAATACGGACACGCGGTTGGGAGACGACGTTGCCCAGCTTCGTCAGCGGCAAGCCGGCCAGGGCGGATTCCAACGCCGACGCTTGATTGGGCCTGACCTCCAGGACAAAACGTGTCGGCGTCTCGGCAAAGAAGGCTGCCTGATCATCAAGATCCCTGCTGCCGCCGTGACAGGTCAGATCAGCCCCTAAGCCGCCGGCAAACGCCATCTCGGCCACAGCAACGGCCAAGCCGCCTTCACTCAGGTCGTGACAGGAGCGGACGAGTCCGGACCGGATCGCCTGGTGCAAGGCGGCAAACAAACGCGGAGCGAGGGTGAGATCCGGTCGGGGCACCGAGCCGCCGGCCGCATCTGTGAGCCGATGCAGGAACGAACCCGCCAGCTCCTTGGTTGTTGTTCCCAGCAGGTAGAGCCAATTGCCGGCTTCTTTCAGATCCATTGTCACACATTGCCGAACATCGGGGACATACCCCATCGCTGAGATGAGGAGCGTTGGAGGAATGACGATACGTCTGCCCGGGGCGTTGTATTCATTCTTGAGACTGTCCTTACCGCTGATGAACGGGGTGCGGTAGGCCAAAGCCACCTCTCGGCAGGCTTCGGCGGCTAAAACTAGCGACCCCAAGACCTCGGGCCGATCGGTGTTGCCCCAGCAAAAATTGTCCAGAATCGCTACCCGGGACGGATCGGCCCCTACCGCTACCACATTTCGCAGCGCCTCGTCGATAGCACAAGCGGCCATGGCCCAGGGGTCCAGATCACCATAGGCGGGCCACATACCGCAGCCGATGGCCAGGCCGTGCGTCTTGCCCAGCAAGGGAGCCACAACCGCGGCATCAGACGGCCCTTGCTCGTCTAGGCCGACCAGCGGCTTAATGACGCTGCCGCCCTGGACCTCGTGGTCGTACTGCCGGATGATCCATTCTTTGCTGGCCACGCTGGGATGAGCCAGGATCGCTTTGAGCAGATCATTGGCCTGACGCGGGGTACCAGGGCGTGGCGTAACCAGGGGCGGCGACCACTCGGCTTGACGCACCACAGCCGGCCGCCCCTGATGCAGGAAATGCAGATCGAGCATGCCAACCGTGTGGCCCTGGTAACGCAGGTGCAATTGCCCCGTTGCCTCGAAGGTACCGATGGCCACGGCTTCGACATCCTCACTGGCACACAGTTCGCGTAGCGATGGCCACTTTTCGAGAGGCACAGCCAGAATCATGCGTTCCTGAGATTCACTAATCCAAATCTCGGTATAACTCAACCCCTCATACTTCAGCGGGGCACGGTCTAAGTCCACTGTCGCACCGAGTTTCTCGGCCATTTCGCCCACGGCACTGCTGAAGCCGCCCGCGCCGCAATCGGTGATGGCGTGATAAAGGCCCCTATCACGGGCTTGCAGAATCACGTCGAGCAATTTCTTCTGGGTAATTGCGTTGCCAATCTGCACCGCGCCCCCGGAGACCTTCTCGCTTTCGTTGGTCAACTCCGCCGAGGAAAACGTCGCACCGTGGATGCCGTCACGCCCCGTGCGACCACCGACGACCACAATTAGATCCCCTGGGTGGGCGGCTTTGCTAGCCCGCTGGACGGGGATCAACCCGACCGTGCCGCAAAACACCAGTGGATTCGCTACATACCTTTCGTCGAAATAGACCGCCCCATTAATCGTGGGGATCCCCATTCGGTTGCCGTAATCCCGCACCCCAGCCACGACGCCTTTGATCACTTTGAGCGGGTGGAGGACGCCCGGGGGCAAACTCTCGACCGGCGTGTCCAACGGCGCGAAACAAAACACATCGGTATTACAGATCGGCTTGGCTCCTAAGCCAGTACCCAGCGAGTCGCGGATCACGCCGCCCAGTCCCGTGTTGGCCCCGCCATAAGGCTCGATAGCCGAGGGCCGATTATGCGTTTCGACCTTGAAGCAGGCGTGGTATTCCTCATCGAAGCGGACGACGCCGGAATTGTCTTCAAAAACGCTGACACACCAGTCGTCCGCGCCCCACTGCTGACGCAAGCTCTGGGTGGCGGCGAAGATAGTTTCCTTGAGCAGATTGTGGTAGCGTTTCCCGCCGAAGTCGATGATGCCTTTGAGCGTTTTGTGCGAGCAGTGTTCCGACCAAGTCTGGGCGATTGTCTCCAGTTCAATGTCGGTGGGACTGCGACCCAATCGGGCAAAATGGTCGCGAATCGTCTGCATCTCTACCAAACTCAGTGACAATTGCCCCTGCTTGCTGATGGCCAAAAGTGTCTCGTCGGGACCATTGAGCGGCACCTGCAACAACTCAAAGCGATACGGTTGACCAACGCTCAGGTGGTCCAGCGTTAGCGGGCCACGGACCAGTTGCTCGATGGCCTCGTTAGCCAGCGATTTGAGCAGCAGCGGATCATCGTTGCCGGGGCCATAATAGCGACGAAAGGTGCGGACGGCTTGGAGGGGGATACCCAGGTCACGAGCGGCTTGGACCACAGACAGCGCCACCGGATCCATGACACCAGGTTTCAACAGCACAGTGGCAAAGCAATCCGGGTCGTCTCGACCTAGTGGCGATAGCGCGTACGTTTCAACCAAGCAATCAACCAGTAACTGCTGGCACAGGCGTCGTACATCGGCTTCATCGAGGTTTGAAGCTTCCAGCAAATAACCGCGTCCGCTAGCGGTTAGAGCCTGGCGAGCCTCGGGACGCTGAGACAACAGAGCATATTCTTCGGTAACCCGGTCCCATTCCGCATCACGACCCAGGGGACGAATCAGCACTTCCCAGAGCATCGCATCCTCAATTGCAGTTTAGGGTTGCCACAACCCAACGATTCCTAGGCCTAACAGCAAGCCAGCATACCCCGCTCCTAGGCCAAAGCCGACCCAGGCCCAGGCGGGCTGATCGGCTAAACCGCGTAAGGCGGCCACTGCCTGCCCAGCTCCGATGCAAGCAGGCAAGACGGCGGCAAAGATGACGATCAAGCCCAAGAGTGTCATAATCGGAGCCGAGTAAGCCGTACCCATGCTGGCCTGATGGAGCAGAAGCAAGCCTAGCCCACAACTCAGCCAAGCTAGCAGCGAGAACAGTAAGGCCGCTTGCGTCTGACGGCGGCTGGCCTGAACCATGGCCGGGGTGGCTTCGGCGGTGTCCAGGGCGCGACGTACACAGGACATACACAACACCTGACCACGCCATCGAGTGCGGCAGGTTTCGCACACATGCTCAGCGCAGCGAGCACAGAGGCCAACCGATTCGCGTTTGGGATGTATCGCACAGACCGGTTCTTCCGAGCGGGCCGGCCGCGCGATGCGAGTGGCAGGCTCATAAAGCGGGTCATGACACGACGGGCAACGCGCCCCGACCTGGTCGCGATCTTCGGGCAACGATTTCCCGCAACTGGGGCAAAACATCACCACCTTATCCCCCACCTCCTGCCCCATCGCCACCACTGCCCAGTACCACTAGGCCGATCACACACACACACCACAGCAATGCGGCCAGCGAGACGCACACTCCGCTCATTGCTAGAGCACGTCCGCTGAGCCGTGTCTGCCCTTCGAGTTTCCGCACCACCCACAGCGATAACAACAGTGCCCCGGCCACCGGAAACAAGGCAACCACACTGAGCAACAGCGTGGGACCAGCCGTGCCATCGCCGAAAAATAGTCCGACGCCCACAAGCGAAAGCGTCAATCCCACCGGACCGACAACCAACGAACTGAGAAACGCCACGATGGCCATGGGAAAGGTACGAATCGGCTGGCCGGCGCTGGCAATGCGAAAGTTTTTGCACACCCCACAGACAAACTGTCCACGCAGTTCCACGAGACACGATTCACAGAAAGGCAGGCGACAACCAGCACACAGGCCGGCCGTAGCTTCGTTCTCGTGGTTCCAACATACCTCGGGGTCTATTTTCCGATAGCGCTGGCTCAGTTTTCGCAGAGGTTTCGCTGGCTCATCACGGTCCGAAGGAATCGGCTCTACCGGCAAGGCCAGAGGAATATCTACTGGCACCGCCCGAGCTACAGGAATCTGCGGTGGGCCGACCTCCTGAGCATCCTGTCGAGCAGGGGTCGATCTCTCGCAAACCGAGCGGGGAGTTTCAGGAGCAACCGGCACTGGCCGAACGGGAAGAGAATGCTCCGTTGGAATAGCCTGGGGTATGTCGGGGGCAGCAGGGGCGGTGCTGGAGAAGGGCACTCGTACACCATTGCCGCAGGTACAAAAAATCAAGGCACCGGCTTCACTCTCCGGCCGGGAATGACGTTTCCCACACGATTTACAAAAAAACCACAGCATCCCCTAAGTGTATGCTCCGGAAAGGGGCTTGGGTAGCTGCCTGTTTAGTCTCATCGAGGTGTGGTCGGGGTCGTCTCGTTCACAGCTTCTGGCGGTGCCGTCTCCAACAACTCCTGGCGGTGGATTGCCACACTCCGCGGAGCCACAAACCCCAGGCGTACTTGATTGCCCTGAATCGCTACCACCTTGAGGCGAATGGTGTCGCCGATGATGATTTCTTCACCTACTTTTCGACTGAGTACGAGCATTTGGTGTCACCCTCCTTGAAGATCGACGGTAGAATCGTCGCTAACCTTCCTGGCTTTCTTCCCCACCAGAATTGGATGGGATAAATCGGAGAAAGCTACCTCTAGTATAGGACGTACAAGGCCGGGGTGCACAACTTGTCAAGAGTTTTTTTACAAATTTTCTGAAGTCGGCCGGGACGTGGTCGACGCAGTACCTGGTACCTGCTCTCCCCACACCAGACGTAGTAGGTCGCCGACGGTCCGGTGCGCTTCAATGGGGTGACGCAATGGCATCGTCGCTATCAATTGATAACGGTTGCGACGGCCGGTTCGCTCACGCACCAGATAGCCCGCCTCTTCCAGATCTGCCACGATTCGTTGTACGGCTCGCTCTGTGATGCCGACTTTCTCAGCGACATCCCGCAAACGGATTTCCGGCTCACGGGCGATCACTAAGTACACATGCGCATGATTGCTCAAAAAAGTCCACTCGGACTTACTTTCGCCGGCTTCGCTCATGGCTTTGTCCTCGATTGGATAATACAGCCATTATATGCGGATTTTATCGCGATTCAAGTGCCTCTGGTATCACCACTCGGCCATCAGGACGTAATCTTTGCAGATAACGCTGGAATTTTTCTTCCAGTTCGTCCAACGACTCTCCTACCAAGTCGCGAAAGGCTACTAGGGGATCGATTTCTCGGCCCAACGCACGAACGTAGGTCTCCAGGGCCGTACTGCTCAGCTGTCGACGCTCGAACGTCAGATAGTGCGTTAATGCCCAGGCGGCCAGATAAAACCGATCCGAAGTGGGCCGATCCGAGCCATGACGAGCG
>JBDNDE010000400.1:0-3533 GCA_046719305.1 Gemmataceae bacterium
CTCGGTCAAGCCCACCGTCCTCTTCGTGGCCTATGGCCGCAACGAGGCGTTCGAGGGGCCAAAGGGGCTGCCGGCGTTCAAGGCGCAACTCAACAAGTTGCTCGACGACCTGGCCCCGGCCAAGGCGCGCATCATCCTGCTGGGACCGCTCGCGCAGGGGACGATGCCCGCACCATTGCCCGCGCCGGACAGGGCTAACAAAAACCTGCGCCTGTATGCCGATGCCATCTCGGAGGTGGCAAAGGCACGCAAGCTCGACTATGTTGATCTGTTCACACTCTTTGGCGACATCGGCAAGCAGGGCTGGAGCGACAACGGCGTCCACCTGAACGAGGCCGGCTACAAGGCGACCGCGCCGTTGCTCATGAAGGCGCTGGGCCTGCCCGAGAAGGCCGCCGACAATGATAAGGCCCGTCAACTCATCCGTGAGAAGAATGAGCTGTACTTCCACCGCTGGCGGCCGCAAAACGAGACGTACCTGTTCGGCTTCCGCAAGCACGAGCAGGGCAAAAACGGCATCGAAATCCCGAAGTTCGACCCACTCATTGAAGCCAAGGAAAAAGCGATCCGCGCCAGCTGGTCGAAGTAGTGCCTCAGCGAGCAGGTCAGGCCATGGCTCGCCAACCGATTCAACTTCCACCGAGCAAAAGGAACTCTCCACTCATGCGATACGCTCTGCTTGTGTGTTTGCTGGTCGTTCCGCTGGTGCATGCTCAGCGCGATGCCCGCGTGCCCGATCCGGATCCCGAGGTCCAACGCAAGTCGTTTAAGGTGGCCGACGGCTTCGAGGTCACCCTCTTCGCCGCCGATCCGTTCTTGGCCAAGCCGTTGCAGATGAACTTTGACGCGGCAGGGCGGCTATGGATCGTCAGCAGCGAAACCTACCCGCAGATCAAGCCCGGCCAAAAGGCCAACGACAAAGTCCTCATCCTCGAAGACACCAACCACGACGGCAAGGCTGACAAGGTGACTGTCTTTGCCGATGGCCTACTGATCCCCAGCGGACTGGAGCCAGGTGATGGCGGGGTGTATGTGGCCAACAGCACCGAGTTGATCCATCTGAGCGTTAGTAAGCCGGGGATCAAGGCCGACCGCAAGAAGGTGATCCTTTCGGGTTTTGGCACCGAGGACACGCACCACATGCTGCACACGCTGCGCTGGGGCCACGACGGCAACCTGTATATGAATCAAAGCGTTTACATTCATTCCAGCATCGAGACGCCGCACGGGCCGCGGCGGCTCAACGGCGGGGGCATCTGGAAATTCCGGCCCGAGACGCTGGAACTGGAGGTGTTCACCCGCGGCATGGTCAATAGCTGGGGACATCACTTCGACCGCTGGGGCCAATCGTTCGCTACCGATGGGGCCGGCAATCAGGGCGTCAATCCGCAGATTCCCGGCGGCGCGTACTTCTGGGCCTCGGGGGTCAGCCGCACCCTCTCGGGCGTCAACCCCGGCAGCCCCAAATACTGCGGTTGCGAGATCGTCAGCGGCCGGCATCTCCCCGAGGACTGGCAAGGAGACCTGATCACGTGCGACTTCCGGGCCAATCGCGTGGTGCGATACAAGCTGGCTCCCAATGGCGCGGGCTACACCGCTCGGCTGATGCCCGATGTCCTCAAGTCGTCGCATCCGGCGTTTCGCCCCGTCGATGTCAAGATGGGACCCGACGGTGCGATTTACATCGCCGACTGGTACAACCCGATCATCCAACACGGCGAGGTCGACTTCCGCGATCCGCGCCGTGACCAGACCCGTGGCCGCATCTGGCGTATCACGGCCAAGGGGCGTGACTTGGTGGCTAAGCCGAAGCTAAGCGAAGCGACACCGGTGCAGCTGCTGGAGTATTTAGACGCGCCCGAGGGCTGGACGCGGCACTTTGCCCGGCGGGAACTGGCTAGCCGCGACCGCAAGGAAGCCTTGGCCGCGCTGAAAGATTTTACCAGCAAGACCGATGCCAAGAACGAAACGCTACGACTGGAACTGCTGTGGTGCTACCAGACACTACGCCAGGTCGAGCCGCATCTGCTTCGCGCCTTGCTCAATGCCACTGATTACCGCGTGCGGGCCGCTGCTGTCCGTGTGGTCGATGGTTGGGCCGATCAACTGCCCAACGTCCTGGCCTTGCTGGAACCCCGCTTGGCCGATGATCACCCCCAAGTGCGTTTGGAAGCGGTCTGTGCCTTGCGTCGGGTCGAAAGCCCCCGCGCCGCCGAGTTAGCCCTGCGCCTGCTGGAACGGCCGATGGACCAATACCTCGATTACTCGCTGTGGCTGACGTTGCGCGAACTGGAGCCGCACTGGCTGCCCGCACTGCAGGCCGGTTCCTTCAGGGCTGACAGCCGCGGCTTGGCCTTTGCCCTGGAGGCGATTGGCTCGAATAAAGTCATCGGGCCGATTGTTCACCTGTTGAAAAGCGGCAAGGCCTCCCCTGAAACTCAACCCGGGCTGTTGAACGTCTTGGCACGAGTTGGCGGGCCCGCCGAACTCAACCTAGTGTTGGCCCAAGCTGCCGATTCTAAAACCCCCCAACGCAATCGGCATGACCTGCTGGCGGCCTTGCTGGCCTCGGCCCAAGAACGCGGAGCCGTCCCTGCCGATCGCCGACCGCTAACGAGCCTGCTCGACGCCGATGAATCGTTGCAAGCGCCGGCGTTGCGTTTGGCCGGACTGTACAAGGCCGAGGAACATCGCACCCGGCTGACCACGACGGCTCAGAACACCACCAGCAGCCCGGCCCTGCGATTGGCTGCCGTGGCCGCCTTGGCCGACTTGGGCGGCAACCAGAGCGTCAAGACTCTAGTCGGTCTGCTCGATGGCAAAACCGAGCCGGACGTGCGTCGCGCGGCGTTGCTCGCTTTGGCCGCTCTGGATCTGCCCCTGGCGGCCCGCAATGCCTTAGACGTTCTGCGCAACGAGAAGCCCGAGACGGTGCAGGACCTCTTCGAGGCGTTCACCACCCGCAAGGGCGGCGCGAGCTTGCTGGCCAAGGCACTAGCCGGTCAAAAGCTCCCCGCCGATGTGGCCCGCGTCGGCGTGCGAACCCTACGCGGCAGTGGTCGGCCCGATGACGGCTTGATCGAAGCACTCAATCAATCGGGTGGACTGACCCAGGGCCGCCCTAAGGTCGATGCGAAGGAAATCGAGGCCTTGACGGCCGAAGTGCGTTCGCGCGGCGAGGCGGTACGCGGCGAGGCGATCTACCGCCGGGCCGAATTGCAATGCCAAAAATGCCACGCCATTGGCGGTGCGGGCGGAGCAGTTGGCCCGGATCTGTCGAGTATCGGTGCCAGTGCCCCAGTCGATTATCTCGTCGAGTCGTTACTGTTGCCCAGCAAAGCCATCAAAGAAGGCTACCATTCGGTGCTTGTAACGACCAAGCGCGGCGAACAGTTCTCCGGCATCAAGATTTGTGAAACCAAGGAGGCAATTACGCTCCGCACGGATCAGGATAAGGAAGTAATGATTGCCATGCGACGCGTGGAGGAGATCCAGCCAAGCAAAGTATCGCTGATGCCCGACGCCGGTGAGAC
>JBDNDE010000401.1:0-3513 GCA_046719305.1 Gemmataceae bacterium
AGTACACGCCTACCAGATCCCGCTGATCGCCGATGATCGTCGCGTCGGTACAACCCTCCTCCAGCGTGCGCTCGATCTGTTGATCGTCACCAAACCGCTGGGCAGTGGGGCGTTGCTGGCGGCCTGGATGCGTGGCGAACTCCCGTCAGCGGCCTACGGTCCTTTGCTTTGCGGGCTGCTCACGGCCAACGATCGCGCGGGGGCTATCTTCGCTCGACATGGGGTTCGCGCCTGCACCGACATCACTGGCTTTGGCTTGGCTGGCCATCTTCGGGAGATGCTACGATCTAGCAAGGTTGCTGCAACTCTTTTATCTGAGAATGTTCCAATCTATCCTGGTTTTGAGGAAGTGGTGCATTCAGGGATTGTTAGCTCGTTGCATGAGGAGAACACCCGATATGGTCGCGCTATTGCTGGCTGTGCGCACCCCTGGTTGTTCGATCCGCAAACCTCAGGCGGCTTGATCGCTGGTGTTTCGCCCGTTGACGCCCCTAGCATCTTGAGCCAACTACACGACGCCGGCTATTCTCAGGCAGCCCTGGTGGGTCACATCCATGCGGGCGAGCCGCTGATTCATGTTCGCTAGAGCCGAAGCGATGGGTTGCACCGCTCACAGACAACTCTAAAATAACGGCGACTCGTCCTTTATCGTGTTGGGAACATTATGCATCCGCCGTCGCACGACTTCCTTCGCTCTCTGCTGGAAACCCCTAGTGCCTCGGGATTTGAACGGCCAATTCAAGAGGTCGTCCGAACTTGGGCACGCCCCCTGGCCGACGAACTTCACACCGACCGACATGGCAACGTCATGGCCATTCGTTACCCCGCAGGCGGTAAAGGCACGGCCGATCATGCACGTGTGATGTTAGCTGGACACTGTGATCAAATCGCGTTAATGGTTCAGCACATCGATGAATCGGGCTATTTATACGTGCAACCAATAGGCGGCTGGGATATGCAGGTGCTTCTGGGTCATCACTTAACCGTGTGGACTCAACAAGGCCCGATCCCAGGTGTAGTAGCACGACGAGCCATCCATTTGCTTTCCCCGGAGGAACGCAAGAAAGTTCCCGAGTTCACCGACATCTGGATTGACATCGGAGCCTGCGATGGCAAAGAGGCTCGTGACCTGGTGCGCTTGGGTGATACCGTCACCTTTGAATTGAAGTATCGGCCCCTAAGGAACAACCTTGCCGCTTCGCCCGCTATGGACGATAAGGTCGGCCTGTGGGTGGTTATGGAGACGCTACGGCTATTACACGGCAAAGAGCTTCAGGTGCCGGTTTATTGCGTTTCGACCGTTCAAGAGGAGATTGGGCTACGAGGAGCAACTACGAGTGCTTATGCGATTAAGCCTGCTGTAGGCATTGCTGTGGATGTGTGCCATGCCACCGACACCCCAGGCAACGACAAAAAACAACTCGGCGAAACTAAGCTGGGCGACGGGCCAGTCTTGTTCCGTGGGCCAAACATCCATCCCCGCGTCTTAGACCGTTTGGAACAAGCGGCTAAAGCCCGAGAGCTTGCCGTCCAGGTACGTGGAGCGCCCCGTGCCACCGGCACCGATGGCAACGTCATGCAGATTGCCCGCGAAGGGGTGGCCGTCGGTATCGTCGGCATTGCGAACCGCTACATGCATAGCGCGGTGGAGGTTGTGCATCTGGACGATCTCGACCGCGCTGCGCAACTCCTTGCGGAGTTCTGCCTCCGGTTAACCCCCGACCTCGATTGGACCCCCTGACTCTGAGACTCCCGTGATGCGTGATTGCACTCGTAGGCAGCTTCTGGAACTTGCACGACGTGCAGCGCAGAGGGCCTACTGCCCTTATTCTCGCTTCCCTGTTGGCGCGGCTTTGCTGGGTGAAGATGGCTTTCTGATCCTCGGCGCTAATGTCGAAAATGCTAGCTACGGCTTGACCAATTGTGCCGAGCGGACGGCCATTTTCGCAGCAGCGACAGCCGGTATGAGGCAGTTGCGAGCCCTGGCAGTGGCCTGTATGGCCAGCCCGGCCGATGCTCCCGAATCGACTCGGATGCCCTGTGGAGCCTGTCGCCAAGTGATCGCCGAGTTTGCTACGCCGCAGACGGAGATTCTCATCGACGGCGTGGGCAGTCGCACCATCGAGCAACTGTTGCCCGGGGCGTTCGTGTTGCGCCGCGATCGCTGCGTTTTGCACCGACCGATTCCATCTCTCTGCTGGCACGCGCCGCCCCCTGACCAAGTTCCGCCACGCTACACCCTGGACACCGCTGCTGGTCGCCTGCTGGCCCTAGTCACCCCAAAGGCTGATGAAGCCGAAACAGCGGCCATGAACGGCTTGCACGCGTTTCATTTGGGTGGACCTGACGGGCGGTTTCATCATGGGGTAGCAAGTGCGTCGGAGGTGTGGGCCATTCTCGACGCTTTGGTTTATACCCCATCGGTTTGAGCCAGACGTTTGAGGATCTCGACCCCTCGTGCGAGGGTTTCATCGGAAGCTGCATAACTCAAGCGGAAATGGGAATCCTGGAGACTAAACACGTTTCCAGGTATAACGAGCAAGCGATTAGCGATGGCTTTTTCGACGAAAGCCTGCCCGCTTCCTCCCGGTGCACGTGGGAATAGGTAGAAGGCCCCACTGGGGTCGCCTAGCTCGTAGTAAGGCGATAATTCGCGAACCATGAAATCACGTTTGGTTTTGTAGTCACGCACATACTCAGCTGGGTCGTAATCACATGCGGCCAAGGCTCCCCATTGAGCCATGCTGGGGGCACAGACGAAAGTGTATTGTTGAAGGGTGATCATTTGTCGAATAATTTCCGGTGGCCCGTGGACGACCCCAACTCGCCAACCGGTCATACTGTGCGACTTGGAAAAACTGTCCACCACCAGGGTCAGCGGGTTAAACTTGGCCGGACTGACAAAGGGGCGATCGTAAACAAATGGGGCGTAAATCTCATCGCTAATGAGCAGCAGTTCCCGCTGAGCGCACCATTGAGCCAAGTCGCGTAGCTCTTGTTCGGTACAAACACGTCCGGTAGGGTTGCTAGGGCTGTTGACAATCACTGCCCGGGTTCGCGGCGTAAGAGCATCCTGGACCGCGTCGACATCAATCGAGAAATCGGGATACGTATCGATCAGAACAGGCACCCCTCCCGCCAGACGAGTCAAATGGGGATACATCACAAAATACGGATCAAAAAGAATTACCTCGTCCCCAGGATTAATGCAAGCCAGCAACGCCAGCACCAGCCCCCCAGCCGTCCCCGAGGCAATCATCAGGTCGCGTTCCTGATCGGGATAGTCTCGGCGGAGCTTTTGCAATAGCCGTTCGCGAAGCGCTGGGATCCCTTGTGTGATCGTGTAGGCGTTGTGCCCTTGCTCGATCGCCCGGATCGTTGCCTGCTTGATCGGCTCGGCTACATCGTGATGGGGTTGACCGATCGAGAGATTGATTGGGTCGGGGATACTGCGAGCCAACTCGAAGACTTTACGAATTCCCGACGACTCGATTGATTGCATTCGTTTGGCAA
>JBDNDE010000402.1:0-3501 GCA_046719305.1 Gemmataceae bacterium
GATCTAGCCTCCGTTCCATGGTATCCCGCGACAATCGCGGCCGCGAGTTGTTTTTTGGCCTCGAAGGGATCACTGGGATAGTTGCGTAGATCGGTCAGCAATTCATACCACTCAGCAAGCAAAGTATCGGGAATGCTCATCGTCCGATCGAACTGTTCCTGAGCGGGCATTCCAACGCCGATGTAGTTGCCTAGGCTTTTGCCCATGCGGCGTTCCCCGTCCAGACCGCGTAAGATCGGCAGGGTCATACAGATTTGCGGGCGTTGGCCTGCATCCTCTTGCAGGCGGCGGCCCATCATCAGATTGAAAAGTTGCTCGCTCCCGCCAAGTTCAACATCGGCTTGAACAATAACGCTGTCATATCCTTGCATTAGCGGATACAGACATTCATGCAGACTTATCGGAATTGAAGGATCGGCATAAAAGCGTTTGGTAAAATCATCTCGTTCTAACATACGTTGGACCGTGATTTTACTCGTAAGCGTCATCGTATCCAGAAATGTAAACTTGCTAAACCACTCCCCGTTGTAGCGGACTTCCGTTCGTTCCAGATCAATGACCTTGGCCACCTGCCGCAGATAATCCTGAGCGTTGGCCTCTACCTGCTCGGGCGTCAGCCGAGCGCGGGTCTGGTCTCGCCCCGAAGGATCACCTACCAACGCCGTGTAGTTGCCGATGATCAGCACGGCTTGATGGCCCAATTGCTGAAATTGCCGGAGCTTGCGTAAGGGGACGGTGTGGCCTAGATGCACGTCGATCCCAGTGGGGTCGATGCCATATTTGACGCGTAGCGGTATACCGGTTGCGACGCTATCTTCCAAGCGTTTGGCGAAATCGGCCTCGGGGGTGATCTGGTCGCAGCCCCGGCGAAGCATTTCCAGTTGTTCGGCGGCAGAACGGCTCATACGGACTCCATTCGGCTCCCAAATCGATTAAGGAGATTAAGGGCGACCCCAAGAGACGGCCCCTCCGGAGAGACAGCCTCTTTTAGGAGTACATTTGGCCGCGGCCAACGGCCTCGAAGGCGGAAGGTAGATGTTCGATGCGGGGTTCGGGCGAGTTGGCCGGCCAGGCGACCAGCAAGGCATCGAAGCGGGCGGCATGGTCAAGCAATCGTTTTTCTTTCAGCCAAGTGAGCGCGGCACGGGTGAGCTTTCTTGCTTACGTTGATCGATGGATTCACCTGGTTCGAGGGTCGACTCTTGTTCGGTGGAGCGCACCTCGACAAATACCACCGTTTGGCCATCCAGGGCGATGAGGTCCAACTCTCCCGCCGCATTGCGGACATTGTGGTCCAGTAGGCGATAACCCAGCCGGCGCAGATAAGCGGCGGCGGCCCGCTCCGATCGCGAGCCGAACCACCGTTTCCACCACGAGCGCCAACGGAACATCACTCGGCCTTGTCTTCGGTTTTCTTTTTGCGACGGCTCGCGACCCCCGCAGCCTTAGCAGCGATGCCGGCGGGGGTGGAGCTTTTGCGTTCACGCAGACGGGTGGCTTTGCCGACGCGATCGCGCAAGTAGTAGAGTTTGGCGCGACGTGTTTCGCCGGTCCGCTTGACCTCGATCTTGGCAATTTTCGGCGAGTGAAGTAGAAAGACTCGCTCGACCCCTTCGCCCTGAACGATGCGCCGCACCGTGAACGCTTCTTTTAGCCCGGCTCCGGTCTTGCTGATCACCACCCCGTTAAACACTTGCAACCGCTCTTTCTGACCCTCCAGAATGCGTTGATGCACGTCCACCGTGTCACCTACTTCAAATTTAGCCGGCTCGGCCTGGAGTTGTTTACTCTCTACGGCCATTATCAACGGATTACGCATAGTTTATTCTCCCTTTTCGTCTCGTGGTTGACGCGACCGCAGTCGCGATTGTTCTTCTCGCCAGCGGGCCACCGCCTGATGGTTGCCGCTAAGCAACACCTCGGGAACTTCCAGACCGCGAAAAACCCGCGGTCGGGTGTATTGCGGATATTCCAGCCGGCCGGGATCGTTGTGCGACTCCTCGACCAGGCTGTCGGGGTCGCCCAACACCCCGGGTACATAGCGAACGACCGTATCGATCACCACCATCGCAGGAACCTCGCCCCCGTTGCAGATAAAATCCCCGATCGAGATTTCCCTTGGCCGGAGTAGTTGCCGAATCCGTTCATCAAACCCTTCGTAGCGGCCGCACAACAAAAGCAAGCGGGGATGCTGAGCGAGTTGCTTGACCAGAGGTTGGGTGAGACGTTGGCCCGTCGGCGTGAGCATCACCAGCAATCCCGGTTCGGCCTGAGCTTGCACGGCCTCGACACATGCGACCACCGGCTCGCACATCAGCACCATGCCAGGCCCCCCCCCGAAAGGTCGATCATCCACGCTTTGATGCTTCCCTGTGGCCCAGTTGCGGATATCCCAGGTATGGATACTCACCAGCCCCTTGTCAATCGCCAGCTTGAGCAGGCTCTGCGAGAGATAGCCCGAGAAGATCTCGGGAAACAGGGTTAACACATCGAAACGCACGACATCATGCCGGGTTGGTGCCCGCCTCGCTACTGCTTGGGGCTGTAGCCGGGTTGGGGGGAGGCGCCTCCGCTTGGGCCGCAGCAAGCCGGGCAGCCTCCCGCTCTTCTTCGCGAGCCATGAACTTCTTCAACAGGGCCGCCACGTGTTCGGAGGGCTTGGCTCCCACCGATTGCCAATACTTGATGCGTGAAGGAATCAGCTTCACACGTTCTTCCTTGTTCTTCACACTAGGATCATAGCTGCCCAGTTCTTCGATCACCTTGCCATCGCGCGGCTGACGGGCGTCAATCGCCACGATGCGGTAGTAGTGCCGATGTTTACGGCCCATCTGTTTCATACGGATACGAACGGCCACGGGAGTCATCCTTTTCGTTAGGAAATCCGTCACAGGGGCAACACGTCCAGACGGCGAGGGAGTCCTCGACGGGGGCGGGTTTCCACCTGTGTCGACACACAAGTCGATCGGGGAAACACAACAAACAGGTTAACGCTTCTTTTTCTTCTTTCGTTCCTTGGCCCGCTCTTTGGGGCTTTTGCGGTGCCCTGTATTCCCTTTGACCTTCAGGTTGGGAGCGGCCGCCCCAGGCAAGAAGGCTCCCATCTGTCCCAGCCCGGTCACCATCTTGATTCGCTCCCAGATGGACATCTTGGCCATCTGTTTCATCAAGGTACGTACTTGATCGAACTGGTTGAGAAACTGTTTGACCTCGTGAGGTTGCGTACCACTGCCTGCCGCAATCCGACGCCGCCGGCTCAAATCGATGAGATCGGGGTTTTTCCGCTCCGCCTTGGTCATCGAGTCGATCATCCCTTTGATGCGGGTGAAGGCCACCTCGGGGTCTTCGCCCTCGGGGATCATCTCGCCCATGCCAGGCAGGGTCTTCATGACCTCTTTCATCGGCCCCATTTTCTTCAACTGCTCGAACTGCTTGCGGAAGTCGTCGAGCGTGAAGTTGCCCTCTTCCAGCTTCTTTTGCTGGGCGGCCAGTTCTTCTTTG
>JBDNDE010000403.1:0-3500 GCA_046719305.1 Gemmataceae bacterium
CAAGGACGCATCGGGCCTTTGCAATCGGGCTGCCGTTGCCGTGGGGGGTAGTTTGTTGGTAGTGGATACGCTAGTCGGTTGCAGACATTGGCATGCTATGCCCGCTGCGTGTCGTCATTGCTACAAGCAACTGTTGGACCGTGTGCTGGTTTCCTCCCGCAATCTAGCGCCGCTTCGGTGTTCCCTGCCAACGCTAGTGTCGAACGCGGCTACGATTAGTATGCCGGATGGTACGGGGTCGCCGGGTTGGGACCAGCGAGGAGGCGTTCACGCAACGCCGCTGGGATTTCCAGTGGCTCTAGCCGTTCGTCGGCGGTCTTACGGCACAGGACGGCTGTGAGGCGGCCCTCAGCAATTTTCTCATCCGAATGAGTGAAGGTGAATCCGTAAGAGATACTTGTTCGTCCGATTTTCTCAACACGAACATGGATAAGCATTTCTTGTTCAAAACGAATCGGCTTCAGATAATCGCATGAGGCCGACACACGCGGGAAGCCGAGCAGTTGCCCCTCCCAGGGTAAGACGACACTCAAGCCACAGGCTCGCAGATAAGCATGCTCGGCGGCTTCCATGTAGCGAAAAAAGTTGGCAAAGTGCGCGATGCCGGCCATATCGGTTTCGTGGAATTCGACGCGGCGAGTGTGGGTAAATGGCACGAGCGACCTCATTGATTCAAGTAGTGTTCATACAGTGCGAGCGTTTCACGGGCCATTCGCTGGGCAGTGAAGTATTCGTGGACAACCGCTTGGCCACGCTGACCTAATTCACGACGCAGCCTGGGATCTTGCTGCAAGGTGTGCAGCTTCGCGGCAATGTCGTCGGGATTGTTGGGTTGCGCGAGCAATCCGCCGCCAGTCCGCTCGATCAGTTCGGGAAACGAGCCGTGGGCTGGCTGCACCACCGGCACGCCATTAGCTAGTGCCTCCAAAACGTATAATCCTTTAGGTTCGCGGTACACTGTGGGCACGCAGAGTACATCCACGCTCTGGAGAAATCGCACCTTCGAGGCATGGTCAGGACAGTTGAGATGTTCAAAATCGTGGGCTAGTCCCACGGCCTGGAGTTTTCGGACCTGGGCTCGAAAAAACGCTCGCTGATGGTCGCCCAACCAGCCGGACACTCGCAGACGGACCCCACTGGTATGGGGCAATCGTCGCAGAGCAATAAATGCATCGACAAGATTTTGAAATCCTTTCTCTGGACAGATGCGGGCAAAATACCCGACGGTGAACGGCTGCCCCTCGCGTGACGGGGCCGCCCCCCCGTGCCCGTGCAGATTCAGTCCCGGTAAAACCACATGAATCTTTTCTGGTGGCACCGCGAAATAGCCGGCCATGAACTCCGCATAGTAGCGGCTAGTGGCGATAAAGGCGTCGATCTGTTGGGCCCGCTCACGAATCAACGCCAGGCAGCGTGACTTATACGGCTCGGGTAGCGATTCGGTAAAGATGTCATCGCCCTGAAGCGAAACCAGCACGGGCGTCGGGTGATGTTGCTTGAACGTCCGCACAAAGCCGCACAATAGGGCGTTGGTGAGGTTGACCAGATCCGGCTTGAGATCATCGGCCAACCAGTGAACGAGTTTGGCGATTTCTTTTTTCTGATAGCCGTGTTCTCCTTCAAGCATGGATTGGGTCAGTGCGCCGAGGTCTTCGGCCCGAGTCCCCCCCGCGAAGCGCGATACCCAATGCAGCAACGGCCGTAAATTTAAAAGGGCATCGAGGAACCAGGGGGTATAACGAAACAGAGAGTATTTTTGCTGCAGATAGACATTAATTCCACCAAAAAAGATATGCTGGTCGCTAACGTCTTCCTCATCGGTGCGGATAGGAGTGTAGGTGGGGATGAGAAACGCCTCATGCCCAAGATCATTCAGCGCTTTGACCAGGGCGTTATCTCGCATGCACGAGCCACAGTACATACCTGCGGCCCCGGCGGTGATATACGCAATCTTCATACGTTATTCCTCCATCTCAGGAGGAGGTTCCGGTAGCCAGAAACTGGTAAGAAAACCTGTCAGATAGACAACCCCTGCCACCAATCCAGCGGCCAGGGCAAAAGCCTCGGGTTGGGTGCCGGGCAGGAAGCTGGCCAGGGCAACGGTGACAGCAGCAAAGGAAGTACCGATGAGTCGGCCGCCGATGTTGGCGGCGAAGCTCTCGCCGGTGCCCCGAAGGTGAACAGGGTAAACGCGTGGCAGGTAGTTGCCCCAGAAGCTAAACTGGCCTACGGTGAAGAAGCCGGCCAGCATCATGCCCAGGGAGACAGTGGTAATCGGCAGGCTACCGATCCCGGCCCACTCCAGCGGGATGGTGAAGTAGTTGGTGTTAGGAATGGTGAGGAACAAACAGAAAAAAGCCGGCATAAGCAACAATCCCGGGACCTGGAACACTCGCAACAACGCCCGGCGACTGACAATCACCACGGCCAAGGCTGCTAACAGAAATCGGCCGAGCAGGCCGCCAATTTCTTGCACCTTGGTGTAATCGCTGGCCAACTTTTGCTCGGCTAGTTTGGTCAGGGCTTTGTCCTTGGCCACTGGCTTGGGTTCCTCGCCGCGTTCGATCCGCGCCTGGTTGGCTTTCTCCTGTGCTTTGGCGATTTTCGCCTTGTAGGTGTCGACATCTGCCTTCAGTCCGGGAGCGATTTGAGGCATCTGTTGGATGGCCCCAAACGCTGCTCCATAACTACAGGCAAACATAATCATCGTTACAACGGTAGTGAGTCGTAACTGCGGCGAAAACAACCCCGCGAAACTCGGCCGCTTCAGCGTCCCCTCGGCCCTTTTTCGCGCCCAGGCTGGACTTTCAGGCAGAAACGGCCGGATGAAGATTAACGGAATGGCAGGGATCAGCCCGCTCATTAGAGTGTAGCGCCAGGGCAAGGAATCTTCCGAGGTGATTTGGATTTCGCCCATTATCCCTACCAGAAACTCGGGCATCGCCACATTGGGTAACCTCCCCGATGCCGCCAGGGCCACGGCCAAAGAGTTCGCCGTGGCCACCAACAGCCCACCGATCGAACTAAAAGCCTGGGTGTAGCCGAGTACCCGTTCACGCTGGGTGGGATTGGGGAACAATTCCGCCAGCCAGGCCACCGCTGCCACAAACTCGACACACACGCCGACAAATGTCGTAGAACGCAGAATCAGCAGCATCACCGGCCCCGTGCTAAACCCAGCCAGAAACGCACTGACGGCATAAAGCAGAATGCTGTAGGTCAGCACCGTGCGTCGGCCGAACCAGTCGGTGAGGTAGCCACCCAACATTCCAAGAATGCCGCCGGCAAAAGCCGGGATGTAAAACATCAGTCCCACCCATCGGGTAAATTCTGGGTTGGTGGTGGGAGTGCCATCGACCAAAAGCGTGGGAGCAATACCAAAATCGGTCAAAGCCGGCCGGAGGATAAGCGGCAGCATGAGCAGTTCATAAATGTCAAAGGCAAAACCGATGGATGCGATAATCAGAATCAGCCAAACGGTGAAAGTGAGTTGTTGGGGC
>JBDNDE010000404.1:0-3491 GCA_046719305.1 Gemmataceae bacterium
GCCGCTGATTTCACTGAACGTACCCTCGAACGGCTGGAGGCACTTAACCGCCCGGCTCCCCATCACGTGGTCGGCCGCTGGCTGATCGCCGTTGGGCTGTGGGGCCTGCTAATGGTGGGCAGTGGGGTGGTTGGCTACCAAGGTTACCACTGGTTCTATCCGCGTGAGCCGGGCGAAAAGGAGTTGCTGCGTGACCTGCGGCTAATCGAGAACAAACGGTATTACGATCGCATCGAGAGCTTCGAGTTTCTGCAACAACTCGATCATCCCGATCTGTTCGGAGATGAAACCAACCCATGAACACATCAACGAAATACCGCTATTGGCTGGTGCGGGTAGGTTTTCTGGGCGGGCTTATCGTGTTGCTCGGGGCGGAGGCCGACCGAGATACTCTGGAACGTAACGCGCAACGGCTGGAAAAATGGAAGGACAACCCCGAGCAGTATGCCAAACTGCTGAGTGACTTGCGTAGCTTCTACGCTCTGCCGCCGGAACGCCAAGCGGCCCTGCGCGACATTGACGCCAAAATCCACTCCGGCAGCCTGGTGCAGCAAGCTCGCGCTTGGGGGGTTTTAGAACGCTACAACGAGTGGCTCGATAGCCTCTCCAACGACGACCGCCGCCGGGTTCTGGATGCCCCCAACGCTGCGGAACGCTTACAGGTCATCCGCTTCTTACGCGACCGCGATTGGGTCGAGCGGGCCTCTCCCGTCGTCAGCATGGAACTGGCCAAGCTGCCGCCCGACAAACGCCTACAGCGCATCCGAGAACTGCGCGAACAGGAACGCCGCCAACGACGGTTGTGGGACAGGAGCCTTCCGCCTCGCGACGACCTGCCTCGGCCGCGCTTTTTTGAAGAATTGCCCGCCGAGGTGCAAGAGTTCGTCCGCAATGAATTGGCTGCTCAGATCAGCCCCGAGGCCATCGGCTGGTTGCTGGCCGCTGAGGGACTCTGGCCGGAATATCCGCAACGATTGATGGAGTTGACCCGAGCCTATGTGAGCTACCGGCCGCATCCGTCGTTAGGGCCGATCCGTGGGGTACGCGATTTACCCAACGATCTGGCCAAGCTGTACCGAGCTGAGAAGGGGCGGGCCGCCTTCAAGGGGCTTAATCAAAAGCAGGGCTGGCCGGATTTCGCCATCGCCTTGGAGCGGGCCTTGCGCGAGTCGCGGTTGCCCTGCCCCGAACTAGGAGTGTGCCGCTTGCAGCAGTATCCCTCTTCCACACAAGAATTTATCCGTAGTCAGTTCGCCGACCATCTCTCCGAACTCCGCAAACTCGAAGGCCAATGGCCGCAATTTCCCCAGCGGTTGTTGGAGTTGGCTAAGAGCCGTGGGGTGGTGATCCCGGGGCTAATGCTGCCTGGCCCCCCGAAGATGTGGCAAGAGGCGTTACGCTAGGCGAGTCAAAGCAACCGCAAACGCCAAGACACTAGGAGCATCGACCGATGTCAGCCGAAGGATCTCTGCCCGGATTTGCCACGCGTGCCATCCACGCCGGCCAGGACGCCGACCCGACCACCGGAGCGACCATCGTGCCCATCTACGCCACCAGCACCTTTACACAAGCAGCCCCTGGCCAGCACAAAGGGTACGAATACTCCCGTTCGGGCAACCCTACTCGCACCGCCCTAGAAACCTGCCTCGCTGCTCTCGAAGGCGGCCAACGCGCATTGGCCTTTGCTTCGGGGCTGGCCGCCACCACGGCGGTGTTCTCTACCTTGCGTCCTGGAGACGAAGTGGTGGCCTCGGCCGATCTGTATGGCGGGACGTATCGGCTGTTAGAACGGGTGTTCAAACCGTGGGGCTTGATAGCACGTTACACCGATGATGCCTCGCCAGCTGGCTTTGCTGCCTTGATGACGCCGGCTACCAAGATGATCTGGATCGAAACGCCGACCAACCCGCTGTTGCAGATTCTCGATATTGCTGCCCTGGCGGAGCTAGCTCACCAGCGCGGCGCGATCCTCGCGGTCGATAACACCTTTGCTTCACCCGCGTTGCAGCAGCCGCTTGCCCTGGGGGCCGATCTGGTGGTTCACAGCACCACCAAGTATCTCGGCGGGCATTCCGATGTGGTCGGCGGGGCAGTGATCGGCTCGGAGCAGTTACTGGCACCGATCGCGTTTTATCAGAATGCGGCCGGGGCGGTGCCGGGGCCGTTCGATGTGTTTCTAACGCTACGAGGGATTAAGACGCTACAGATTCGCATGCAACGACATAGTGCCAACGCCCGCGAGTTGGCACACTGGCTGATGCAGCAGCCGCAGGTAGAGCGGGTCTATTATCCAGGCTTGGCGAGTCATCCGGGACATCAGATCGCCTGCGCTCAGATGCGTGATTTCGGCGGCATGCTCAGCCTACGATTGCGAGGGGGGGCTGAAGCGGCCCGGCGTTTTTTGTCGCGAACGCACCTGTTCAGCCTAGCCGAGAGCCTAGGCGGTGTCGAATCGCTGGTGTGTCATCCGGCGACCATGACGCATGCCAGCATTCCCGTCGAAATCCGCACGGCCCGAGGCGTCGATGACGGGCTGATCCGCTTGAGCGTCGGTATCGAGGAACTGGAGGATCTGCGAGAGGATCTCCGCCGCGCTATGGCCTAGTGTGCTGTGCTAGGGCAAAGTGGTCCCAACCCCTGCGGGGCCTTTGATGTCACTGGGGCGAATCTGAAGGTAACGAACCCCAGAAGCCGGCACTCGTTCCGGTGTCACTGCATAGCTAGCGTCCGGGTCAAGTTTTTTGAAGCGATCGGCCCCCATCATCGCCGGGGTCATCTCGCCCTTGATAGCTAACAGCGTGGGGTATTTGCCATAAGCATTTTTGCCGTTGCGAGCAGACCAGCGGAATTTGTCCTCGAGGTCTTCGCCCTCGGGAGGCTCCAGCGACACGAGACTTTCCACTCCGTTGGAGGGGAGAAACAAGCTCGAACTAGCCTCCACTTCGAGCGGTAACATACCACGCGGATCGTTGCGAGCGATTAGGCGAATCAGCGGGGCACCGTGGAAGGCAGTCACTTGGTGAAGGGTCAGGCTCATTTTTTGTGAAATGGGCGGAACGATTGCTTCGGCACCGCCCAGGTGTTCGACACGCACCAACGAGCCATGCAGCGCCACTAGGGTGTTCTTGAGGGTGACGGCGACGCGGCGCGGAGTTCGAGCAAGCAACAGGTCACCCTCACCGCGTACCTGGCAATTTTCCAGACTCAGCGAAGGAAATTGCTCACGGCCAGGGGTGGGTGGCATTCCGGGCACTCGCATCACCTTACCGGCCTCGTTCAAGCTGGCGACGGTTACGGGGATGTCCCCTTTGACAAGGTTGATCACACAATCACGCAGCACACATTGACCGGTGCCAATTAGTGCTACTAATCCATGCGAGGAGGTGTCGACGGCTTCCTCGCTGCGAGATGGCTCCAAGGTGATCTCTAGGGATTCCAGTCGTAGCTTGCCATCGTAGAGGCGGAAGAGGGCGGCACCGCGCTAGTCGCCG
>JBDNDE010000405.1:0-3476 GCA_046719305.1 Gemmataceae bacterium
GGTCTTTTCGCGCAGTGCCAGCCGACGAAATCAACCCAATCAGCCGTTCCCCGCGAAATAGGCCACACGTAGCCTCGTCACGCGTCCAGCGTGTGGTGACCCGTTCCGGGTCGCCGCCCAAGTCGGCCGGTTGCAGCGTGCCACCCAGCGGAATCGGCTCCACACTCTTCCATGGGTCCCCCTGATGAATCAAACTAAACGCTACCTTCTGGGCCACCTGGGCCGGTGTGGCTCCCAGACTCAGACCCAAGAGTCGCTCGGTATCACTGGCAGGTTCACGCAACGAAAACCACCAGACCAACATGCCCAGCAGCGCCAAGCACAGCGTGCTTCCAACCAAGCTCAACCAGATCCGCCGCTTGGTTGGCGGGCCCGCATACAACACCGTCGGCTCGTTGGCATGTCGAGCAGCCACGGCTCGTTCCAGCATCCCCGGAGGCAGCATCAGGATACCGCTGGCCTTACCGGCATCTTGTAGCCGCAGGTAGACTTCCAGAGCCGAGCGAGGGCGATCGTCCGGGTTGGCTTGCAAACATTCTTCGAGCAACTGCTGTAGCGGTTCGCTAGCCTCGGGCACTTGTTCGCCTAAGCGTTTGCCGCTGCCCAGGGGCAATTCACCTGTCAACGCTTCGTAAAGCACCAAGGCGGCGCTATACAAATCGCTACGAGCGTCCACTGGTCGACCCGCCAGTTGTTCCGGCGACATATAGCGCGGCGTGCCGAGTACCACACCTGCATTAGTGAGCGTGAGGGCCTCGTTTTGTTCTTCACCGCGATAAATGCGAGCGATACCGAAATCCAAAACCCGCACATGGAGTTTGACCCCACTGATGTGCAGAAGAAAGATATTGTCGGGTTTGATATCACGATGAACAATCCCCCGACCATGGGCGTGGATCAAGGCGAGAAATAGGCCGTTGGCCATCTGCAACACTGCTTTGAGCGGTAGTGGTCCCTCAGAGGCCAACCGTTCGCGTAGGGATTGGCCTTCCAAATATTCCATCACCAGGTAAGGCCCATGATCGCTGTCTAAACCGAAATCATGCACAACCACGATGTGGGGGTCATGCAATTGACTGGCGATGCGTGCCTCGCGTTGAAAACGAGCATCAAACGTACTTTCGTTGCGCAGGTTGGGGTTGATGAGCTTGACCGCCACCCGCCGCTCCAGCGTGAGGTCGATGGCCCGGTAGACCCGTGCCATACCGCCGCCCCCGCGCAACGCTTCTAGTCGGTAGCGTTGGCCAATCGTCAACGGCAAAGGGAGCGGCGGGTTGTGGATAGAACCAGGCGGGGCAGCCTCGGTGAAGCCAGGCGAGCCTGACGGAGGGAAGCGATTCGGCCCTTCCTGAGTGGGGTTGCTAGAATCCACCGTGGCAAGCAATGCCGTGCCATCGAGCGGACAAAACCGCGCGGTTTGGTCATACTCCTGGTGACAAGTAGGGCATTGCGGCATGAACGTCTTCGTACCTCGAAAGGCAATTGAGGCGAACCTCGTAGAAGGGAGGCATCACTTCTGTTCCGCCATCACGTTCGAGAACACCTTTAGGAATTTTAGCATCCGCATCGATTCGCTGCGAGTGCGGATGGCCGTTGTTTTGCAAGTTCCCACTTGCCGCCCCTTCCACCGATGGATGACGTGGGGTTCTCGGCTATTCGTTACTATCATGCTCAGCTAGGCGGCCCAACCTTGGCAGAAGAGCGACCATCACTTTGCCTCCAGCCCTTGATCGTTGTGGTGGCTCGGTCCCCACACGACCTTGCGTAGCACAGGCAACCCGGAGAGTACTACCACACGGTAACAGCTTAGCAACGACTAAACCGGGCGGCACAAGATCTTCTAAGTTTCGGATCGAACCTACCTCGTCTCAGGCACTGTCGAGATGATCAACCCCATAAGCCAGAGATGATTGCCGAGGTCCAGCCTGTAGCCGCTCCTGGGAAGTGGATACAGGAGGCGTCCAGTTTGACTCACTTTGGCTTTCGACCCCGCCTCAGCGATCTAGGGAAAAGTTCCACTGCTCATCAAATAGCCACGATGTGACTACCTGGGTCAGCAGCGGCTTTTTCGTGTCGGTGAGTCGCAGAATCGCTCCGTCGCCCAGACGCGGATAGAGCAAGGCATTGGTCCCCTGAAAAGCATCCTCGTGGAAAGTATGGCCGCTGTTGAGTACCACATACCGCCGGGGATTGGCTGGATTGGGATAGATCAACACTGGAACATGCTCAGATGCAGTGTATTTCTTGCCGTTGCACTCCAGAGTTTGCTTGCTCCACTTTAGCGGTAGTTGCGGCAGCAGTTTGGCTAAAAGCGTGTTGGAGCCGGGATCGCCGAACAGGATCAGCGAATGCTGGGCGATGTCGGCAGCTGTTACGTCTTTGTCTTGCTTGATGCGTATGTCGCCACGCAGATATTTCGACCAGTTGCGGCCGAAACGTTGCAGTTCGGCCTCGGCATAGGCAACGATGGCCGGGTTCCAGGCGGAGCCGGTGCCTTGTACGCAGAGGAAGGCATCCGTGAAGGCATCGTCAATCGGTCCGGTCAGACCAGGACTTTTTTCCGGCATGGTCGTCGGGCGGGCGGGCTGCCAGTTGCCGGCTACTTTTTCGATGGTCAGGCGTTTGACATCACCAGCCAAGGCGGCAATGATTTGGCCGTCGATCCTCAGCGGGAGATTGGGAAGCTCCAGTTTACGGATATTCTTGGTGGAAGCGACGATTCCGTCGCGAGTGCGGCTGGCTTCGATGCGGGCAGCATCATAATGGCGATCCAGGCCCAGCAGGGTGACCCAGTGACACGTCGGATATTTCAGCGTGTGGGTCACGAAAATGACTCGGTCAGGTACCTTGACCGGCTGGGCAACCAATCGGGCGTATTCGTCTTGCAGTTTCTTTTGATATTCAGGCGGAATCACATGTTTGGTCTTGGGGGCGATGAGGTGGGTCATCTTCAGGCCGAGTTTGTCCAAAGCCCGCTCGATGTTGTCGGCAGCGGCCTTCTGGGGGTCGTCCTGCCCGCTGTAGGCCACGATCGGCACGTTAAAGGCATTCTCGGCATAATTGACCGCATCGTAGATGCTCAGGGTGCGGTCTTGTAGCGGCGTCAGGCGGAGCTTGCCGGCGTAGCCTTTGGTGACGGTGAAGCCTGCACCAGGCCCCAGAACGCGGAAGCGATCAGGATGATGCAGCCCCAAATGCCAAGTACCCGCCCCGCCCATCGAAAAGCCACGTAGCACGGTGTCGTCGCTCAGAAACGACGCATAGTGCTGGCGTGCGTGGGCCAGTGCTTCCCAAACATCCGTTTCACCCGCCCAGCGATAGGCGTTGTTGCCTCGGCCGTAAATCTCCAACACCGCATGATCCAGGTTTCCAGGCGTCGCCTTGTCCCGGTGCCGATACAGGAAGCTCACCTCCGTCAGGTTGGCATCGCGGCCATGCAACACCACATGCAGCGGGTAGCGCTTCTTGTCGGCATC
>JBDNDE010000406.1:0-3461 GCA_046719305.1 Gemmataceae bacterium
CGTTCGATCGGAGCGACTCGTAGATTGCGCGAGCGACATCGACATCGCGTCCGCCGCTAATCAGGCGGTTCATGCCTTCGAGCGCATGTGGGAGACTCCTGAGTTCAAGCGAAGGGAGCCGTCCACGAATCAACAGGTCCCCCCTGCAGACTGGTGCGACTCCCAGAATGAGAACACACTCGAAACTAAATTGCCCAGATACCCCACTCAAGCCAATATTTTCATTTTGCCTACAAGTTTTGCATCCCGCTGCCGCTCTTGTTCTTCTTTCTTCTACTACCCACTTTCTGTGTTGAATTGACTTTTCTTGCACGCTATAACCGATCGCTACAGCCTTCACAGATTAAAGGCTTCCTCGGCAGTCACGATCGAGCGAGCCACTTCGACCAGTTTGAGGTTGCGATCGCTAGCGGTCTTTTGCAGCCGGCGAAAAGCGCTGGGTTCGTCCAGGCCGGCACGCTTCATTAGGATGCCCTTGGCTCGTTCGATCAACTTGCGGTCTTCTAAGGCTTGCCGTAGGTCGGCCGCCTCGCGGCGTAACTGCTCAAACTGCTCAAAGCGACGCATGGTCAGGGCAATCACTGGGTTGAGGTCTGCCTCCTTGATTGGCTTGATGAGATAGCCCAGGATGTGGTCGGCTCCCTGGCGTTGCAACAGATCTTGTTCCTGATGCGCCGACACCAAAATCACAGGGACCGGCTTGAGCGTGTACAGCTGCACCGCGGCTTCGATACCGTCCATCTCGGGCATTTTGATGTCGGTAATCACCAGATCCGGCTTAGCCGTAGCGCACACCTCAACGAGTTGTCGACCGTTCTCGGCCACGGCCACGACACGATGACCCAGGCGTGGCAGGATGCGAACAAAATAGTCACGCATGTCGGGTTCGTCGTCGGCAACGGCGATGCGAAGCGGCTCGCTCATACAACTCCCTCCTTGGGTAAAAGAATGCGAATGATGGCCCCAGTAGTCGGTTGGCCGCCAGCGGAGATCTGGCCCCCGTGGGCTTCGACAATGCGCTGGCAAATGGCCATGCCTAGGCCGGTGCCTTTGGTTTTGGTGGTGTAAAACGGCTCGAAGATGCGCTGGGCCTGCTCCGGAGTCAGGCCCGGCCCGTTGTCGCGTACTTCTATCAAAACAGCCGGTTGATCGTGCAGAGTGGCCGGCCGACAGCGAATCATGATTTCCACTGGGTCTTTGCAGGCCGACAAAGCGTTTTCGAAGATGTTTCGAAATACCTGCTCAAGGCGGAAGGCATCGACCAAGCAAACCAAATCGGTATCGGCAAGATCCTCAAACACGTCGGCCTGACGGCCTTGGCGGCGTTCCGACAGACTGGCCCAGGCTTGCTGCCAGATACGATCCAGCGAAGACCACTTGCGCTCAAGAATCAAGGGAGCGGCATAATTGCGAACCTCTTCATATAAGCGTTGCAGGTGATCTTGTGCTTTCTGCAAGCGGTCGATGAGGTTCAGCGCTTCAGGACGATCGCCCACCTCCAGCCGCAGCATTTCCAGACAGGCTTGGCTGCGCGCTAGGGCATTGCCGCTCTCGTGCGCTAAACCGGTCACCATCTGGCCTATGGCCGCCAAGCGTTCGGCTTGCAGAGTGCGTTCCTGGGCGAGTTTCATGCCGGTGATGTCTTGGCCGACCACCAGAGCGGCAGGGGCTCCGTCGTAGTCGGGCAGCCGAATGGCGTTCCACAGCGTCCAACGCGACGATCCGTTGGCACATAGCACCCGGCTTTCGATGCCCCGCACAACCTGACCAGCAAACACTGCGTCGAGGGTGGCCAAAGCGGTAGCGCGATGTTCCTCGGGGATCAACCGGATCACGCAGTTATGCCCCAGCAGGTCGCTTTCGGCAAAACCGGTCATTTGCTCGGCAAACTTGCTGAAGTAGCACACGGTATAATCGGGCCGTACGATGAGGATCAAACAGGGGGCAGCATGAACAAGCGTGCGAAAGGCGGTCTCGCTTTGTTCCTTGGCGCGGGTCAGGCGTCGGCGTTCGATCAGTCGGGCGAGGGTGGCCCGCAGCACATCGGGATTGATCGGCTTAAGGATGTAATCGGTAGCTCCGTGGCGCAGGGCACTGATGGCTCCGTTGAGGTCGGCAAAGCCAGTGATGATGATGATCGAAGCCTGGGGAGCGCGTTCACGCAGCAGGGGTAGGAAATCCTCGGCCAAGCCGTCGGGCAAGCGTCGGTCAAGCAAGATAGCGGCGAACCGCTTCCAGTCGCGATCCTTGATGGCCTCGGCAAAGCTGCCGGCAATTTCGACGCGGCAGTTGTCTAGTTCGAGGATATCCTGGAGATTAGAACAAGTGTCTACATCATCATCAATGATGAGGACACGAAGCGAGTCGGGCATGATGCTAGGTACTTTCTTGCGGCGGGTCGGGACGGTTTGGCCAGTCGCTGGAGAGCTTGCCTGAGTCATCGGTTGGGGAAACCTCGGCCGAGGCCTTGCGAGTCTGGGTCAATTGCTCGACAGTCGAAACCAACTGGTGGACATCGAACGGCTTGTAACAGACCGCATCAACCTTCTCGGCCAAGGCTCCTTGGATGGATTGGGCCATCTCGGACCCTTGACCGGTAATGAGCAGGGTACGGGCTTCGGGATTGGTGATGCGTACCAAATGAAAAAGTTCCCGGGGATTCTCGGCAGGTATTTTCAGATCAATCAGTACCACTCGAAAACTGTGATCTTTCAATTTTTCCTCGGCCGTGGGCACATCGCTAGCTAAGGCAACGCGATAGCCTTTTTCACGCAAGGCATGCCACAGCATATGACAAAGTTCCGTGTCGTTGTCGATGACCAGAACGAGCGGCTGTTCCAGCACTTCTTGAGTCAACGACAACAAGTGATGGATGTCCACCGGTTTGGGTAGCACCCGCCAGGCCCCGGCCGCCAAGGCCTCGCTGGCCGTCTCCGGACCGGCAAAGGCGGTGATGACGATGGCCACGGTCTCGGCCCGCAGTTTGCGTAGTTCCTTGTAGAGCGTCAGGCCATCCATGCCCGGCATCTTCAGATCGAGCAGAGCCAGATCGTAGGGGCGTTTGCGGACCAGTTCCAAAGCCGAGGGGCCATCGTGCGCCACATCGACGACGAAGTTGAGATCGGTCAGGATATCCGAGACGTTGCGGCAAATGTCGACATCGTCGTCAACGACCAAGACCGCAGCAGGTTTTTGGCTCACGACGATTCACCTCCACAAGGGGGGACGGCGGCACGGAGGGACACGGTGAAGGTACTGCCTTGACCTTTTTTACTGGAAACCCGGATCGTTCCCTGGTTTTTTTCCACAATCGAGCGAGCAATGGCTAGCCCCAAACCCAGCCCACGCGTTTTGGTGGAAAACAACGGTTCCATTACTTGGGACACCTGGTTTTCGTCGATGCCACTGCCGGTATCCGTGATGGCCACCTCGATGCGGTCGCCCACAACGGCAATGGCCAA
>JBDNDE010000407.1:0-3451 GCA_046719305.1 Gemmataceae bacterium
GATCTCCACCATAGCCGTGTTTGTGTGTCCCACGCACCCAGACTACAACCCGAAGAATCGGCCTGCACCGACGCACTATGTAGGCATGGCCGGAGTGGGCATACAGGCAGCGTATCTCCCCCGAGAAGACCGCCAAGCTGGAGCGTTTGGCCATGATCGCGGCGTGCGTTTGGCCGAGGTCCAACGCGGCACCTCGCACACAATTGGGGTGCTAGAAACCGGGTGGGAAAATGGACCGTGGCTAGCGGGAGATCGACCCACAGTGCGTGGTATGCCCGGCGAGGGTGAATCTCTCCTTGGGGTCGATAGACCGTTCGGTGGCATGCATCGCGGCCTGACGTTGATCTTGTTTCTGGATGGCTCAGTGCGTTCCTTTCACAACGAAACGGCTGGGGAACTGCTTCGCCAGCAGGCCCGCTTAGCTGAATAAGCTTGCAAGCCAATGAATCGCTGCCTTTCTGCTCAAGGCCATTTGGTGATGCGTTCGATGGCTGCATCCAGACGTTTCTCGATGCTCTCAGCCTTAGGTTCTTCTGGGCCGACACGTTGATTAAACAAAGCCGCGATATGAATGCCATCGGGCCGCTGTCGGGCCATGGTAAAACTGCCCGCCATACCGCCGAAGAAGGTCCAACTTGCGCCGTTGTTTTCCTTACGCGGAGTTCCATCGAGCCAGTAGGCGTTCATGAAGCGGCACAGATCCGGGGCCGACAACACCAAGCCGCCATTAGCATCCTGAGCCTCGAAATAGATGCCTCCATCGGGATACGGCACCAGGCCCAGGCCGCGCACCACATCGGGCATCAGACGCGGATCATAGTAAAACGGCTCGCGAGGGTCACGGTCTTTCGGCCGCGTTCGGGCTAGGCTCAGCGTGGTGATTCCGAGCGGTTCTAACAGATTTTTGGCCGCTTGCACATATGGTTGGCCGCTCACTTTCTCAATGACGCGGCCCAGCACGCAGTAACCGAAGTTGGAGTAGACAGTCTTACTGCCAGGGTCGAAATCGAGCTTGCGACGGCTCATGAACCGGATGAAGTCGCGTGGCGAAGGGGGGCCATCGAGACGAAGAGTTTTACAGATCAGCATTTCCTGAAACATGGGATCATAAAGAGGTTTGACGTTTCGGTCCCAACCACCTTTGTGATCAAGCAGCATCTGCACGGTTATCTGATTCCAACGCGGATCGACTGCATCGGTGAATCCGATAAGAGGCATCACCTTGTCGGTATATTTTAGCTTTCCTTGAGCAACCAAGGTGTGAATCAGAGCCGCAGTGATCGGCTTGGTGACGCTGGCCAACCGAAATGGGGCATCCGGCGGCAGTGGTCTTCGATGCTCGCGATCTAGATAGCCATAGCCACGCGACAAAACGATCTTGCCGTTGCGGCTGATGGCCAAGCTGCCGGCCTCGATTTCGCGTTCACGCATGAACTGGAGCATCACCTCATCAAGGGTGGCCAGTTCTGGGACGGCCACTCCCTGGATGGGCAGTTTGGCCTTAAGTGTGGGTTGTCGCCAGAACAGCGCAAAGCGCGGCCCCTTGGGAGTTGTGTAGCCCCAGACTCCTTCAAGGACGGCCTTTTCTTTTGCTCGGGCTGTCAGGACTCGCTTCAGGGCCTTAGCGTCGAGTTCCACCTCGTAACCGCCGCGTAGGCCATCGTTTTCCACCACAACGTTGAAGCGAGGCTCGCTCCCCTGAGTGTAAGCGCTCAGATGCACCACACGATAGCCGCCTTCTCGATTACGTTGAGCAACAAAGCGACGAAGCTCATCCAAGCTCTGGGCGTGCGCCGCGGCCCAGGTGCCGCCCATCCGGTTGAAAACCACACCGAGTCGCGCACTTTTTCCCTCGGTGTAACCTATCACATATGTCGGCCGCATGCCGGCTTTGACTTTGTCATCCAAGAGCGTTTGATACTGCTGCGGGGTCATGCCCATGCGGGCCTCAAATGCCAACGAATCGTCCTTGACCCACTGGGCACAAACCCTCGGACCGGCATCGCCCACATAGGGTAAAAAGGCCATCAGCCGTTGCCCTGCACCGGAGCGCTTTTGAAATTGCTCCACGAAGGCTGCCGGCGTCAGGTTGGGCAGTACCTCCCATTGCAACTCCTGTCGGTTCTCCAGGGCAACGGCCGAGAACAACGGCTTGCCGTGTAGCACGTGAACGCTAACAGCCGAAGGTTGCAACTTGGCACGATCGAGATTCTTCAGCCAATCCCCAAAGGAGTCTTCTTCTAGTGCGATGGCCGGTGGGCTAGCGAGAGCGACGAGCAGCAAGACAAGCATGACTCTGCCTCGTTGAGACAATCAAGGAATATTCATTCGCAGGGGATCGGTAGCTCCTCAGGACTCCAATCAAACGCTAGCCGACCGCCGACAATATCCCGAAGTTGGCCATCACGACAAACCATTCGGGCAGTGGCGGTACAGCGTTGAGGGATGGCCCGAAAGCAACCGCCAGCCGTCAAGATCCCGCCCTGACGACGAGTTGATAGCCACTCCCACAAGTTGCCATGCATGTCGTACAGGCCCCAGGCGTTGGGCACGAAATGGGCCACCGGCTTGGTTTTCAGCGAGCGTTGGCCCGGATCCCCATAAGCGCACCAAGCAACCAGCGGCACACACTCTGCCTCGCCTCCATGATAGCGAGAAGTGGTAGCGGCCCGGCAAGCATATTCCCATTCCCGTTCTGTGGGCCAACGTAGCGGCAGGTTCCAATGTTGGGATAGTTGGTCGATCAGCGGAGCCTCGTAGGGTAGCGGTACGGGGTGAGGGGAACTACCGGTTTTGGCCTGGGCATGGCTAAGGAGGGTGCGAGCGATCCAGAAAGGGCGTTCAACAGATTGCTCGCTTTCGAGTGGATCGGCGGATTGGCGATGCAACGCATCTACTGGACTTCCCATGCGGAACGTACCTGGCGGGATCAGGTGAAAGGTCATCGACACACCGTGTGGCGTTTTGCCGGTCCACGAAGGCATCACCGGGACGACTCCTTGGGCAAGCAGTTTTTGCAACTGTTGCTCCAGGTGCCTGCGACGATGATCCCCTGGCGACAGAAACCGCAACTGCTCTCGCAGACGGGTTAGTCGCGCCCCATGTTCTTGCCCCATCTCTTCTTGAGCGTCAGCCAACGCCAACCAGGCGAGCCGGTCGGCCGGATCGCGACAGATGGCCTGGAGCATCAGGGTCACCGGATTAGAGGCCATCATTTGAACCCATGCTCAGGACCAGGGAAAGTGCCAGCCCTGACTTCATTGCAATAGGCATTTACAGCCTGGCGTATCGACTCGCCCAACTCGGCGTAACGCTTAACAAAGCGTGGTCGCAGGTCTTCGATCAGACCCAGCAGATCATGGCTGACCAACACTTGGCCATCGCAACCGGCTCCCGCACCAATGCCGATGGTCGGAATGGACAGGCTTTGCGTTAAACGGCTGGCCAGTTC
>JBDNDE010000408.1:0-3448 GCA_046719305.1 Gemmataceae bacterium
TTCGTGATGCAACAGTTGTTGTGGCTCATCAAAGCGCGTCAATTGGGCGAGTGGCTCACTGAGGCGAGTTGGCTCGATCGACGAGCTAAGTAGTTGGTTCTTGCGGGCGTCACGCAGTTCGGCCAGGATGAGGTTGCGAGCCTTTTGTCGGGTCGTGAAATCCGGCAGAGGGGCAGCATCAATAAACTGTTTGAGATGTTTACGCAGGGCTTTGTCGTCGGCGCGATCGAAGAAGTTCCACATGGATTCACCGGCCAAGGCGATTTCCAGAGCACGCCAGGCGCGGTCGTTCGAACGATGCAATGCCCGAGTAATCTTGGCGCTGCGGTCGGAGAACTGATCCTTGATCAGTTCCATCACCTTCTCCGCCCCTTCGCCGACCAGTTGACGCAGTGCGAAACAGCATAAGCATTCGCTGAGGTTCATGGCTCGCCTCGCCGCGGGAGCGGAGGGTCAGGTCAGGGTTCACGAGAGTAGCCCCCACAGGAAGTATTGTATCGGACGGCAGGGCTTGTTGTTATCTCTATGCCATCTCTACGCTGCCATCTCTACGCTGCCATCTCTACGCTGCCTCGTGGAGCAATTCCCCGAGAGTTTGTTTGATGTGGCGTAACTGCGGTACGGTATTTTGCTCGTACACCTGATTCAGACCGATGCCCGGAACATGCTTGCCGGCTAAGAGCCGAGGTCGGACAAGCAAATCGTAGAAATGTTCATCAATTACCCGACGCAGGAGATGCTCGCCGAAATTGGTCACTTCTGTATCTTCGTTGACAATCAACAGCCGGCCGGTCCGGCCGACGCTCTCGCTGATGCGTTTCCAATCGTAGGGGAAGATGCTGCGTAGGTCGATGACTTCGGCCTGCTTGCCTGTCTGTTGGGCTAATTCGTCGGCTGCTTGCACACATAAAGGCAGCGTCCGACCGTAACTCAGGATGGTGGCGTCGTCGCCGGAGCGGACAGTGCGACCGACGCCGATGGGTACGAAATACGGCTGCATGGCAGGCCAACTCGGTTCCCAGGTGGCGCGAGCCTCGCCGACTGGAGCGTCGATGCGTTGCTTGAGCTCCTCTTCGTCTTCTGGTTCACCCGGCAGCTTTTCTGTGCCACGTACTCGCAGCAGGGCTTTGGGCAACAGCACTAGCACCGGGTTGGGATCTTCGATCGCCGAGAGCATCAGCCCATAAGCATCTAACGGCGTGGAAGGCATGACGATCTTCCACCCCGGTAGCCGCGAGGCCCAACTCTCGAAACTATGCGAGTGGTACAAGCTGCCGCGTATCCCCGAGCCGGAGGGGGTCATCACCACCATCGGCAAGGGAAAATTCCCCGCACCGGCCCAGTATTGATTGCCGGCCACTTTCAGCAAGTCGATGACGTTGAAGCCGTAATCGCAGAACTGAATCTCGGCCACGGGACGCCCCCCGGCGTAGGCAATGCCCATGGCCATGCCGATGATGCCGCGTTCATCCAGGGGCGAATTCCAGGCGGTGCGTAGGCCTTGTGTGGCAGTAAAGACGCCGCCCAGAGGCGGGCCGACATCCTCGCCGAAGATATCGGTGACGCCTAGATGTTCCTCGGCATAATGTAAAGCGAGCCGAACCGCCTGAACCAACGTGGCCATGAGAGAGATAACTCCCCGTTCCGATTCAAGGGTACAGAAGCAAAGGATGCGGCCCCTTTAGCGTCCTTTAGCGTGGTAAGCCGGTGTAATCGCCCGGGTAGACGGCATCGATTTCGGGCCGGCTGGGAGCATAGGTCCACTTTTCGACATCCTCCGGCCGGGGCATCGGCTCTTGCAGTACCTGTTCGACGGCCGCTTCGATCTCTGCGTGGGCTTCTTCGTGAATCTGGTGAATCTCGGTTTCGGTGAGGGCGCGTTGCTCCAGCAACATCTGCTCGAAGCGTTCAATGGGGCACTCCTGGGTGCGATCCCGCAAGGCCCCCGACGACGACGAATGCCCATACAACCGCGAGACTAATGCCTCCAGCATGTAGGGCCGTCGCGACTGTCGGCAGTGAGCCAGACCACGAGCCACCGCATGCCAGGCGCGGATCGGATCGTTGCCGTCGCACACTTCACCAGGTATACCGTGAGCCGCGCCGCGGTCGATGATCTGCTGTTCGCTACGCACCGTACAACCGGCCGTCGAGATGCCCCAACCGTTGTTGGTAACCACAATCAGCACCGGCACTTCGCGTTCGGGCAAGGTACTCCAGATCAAACAACTAGCAAAGTCGCCCTCGGCAGTCCCCGCATCGCCGCCAATGACAACAGTGACGCCTTGACCGCCTTCGACGCGCTTTTGCATTAAAGCGGTACCGGGTGCCATGACGAATTGAACTTCGATCACCGAGGTGACGGGAACGACGTTCCACTCACGTTTGGCAAAATGCCCCGAAAAATTCCGTCCCGCCGAGTGCGTGTCGGTGGCGGTCATGGCCATTTGCCGGATGGCCTCGATGGGCGGCATGCCCATAGCGACGAGCAAGGCCGAGTTGCGGTAGTGCAGGTGCAGGTAGTCGTACTGGGGTCCTTGACCTTTGCGTATTTGCAAGCCCAGGACAACATTAAACGCCTCTTCGCCCGGACCGCCGATCCAGAAATGGCCCTGGCCGGACTTGGACATCTTGATCATGCGCTCTTCCATAACGCGAGCGCGAACCATGTGGCGAAGGATGGTTCGGCACCGAGCGGCCGAGAGATACTCTTCACCGCTGTAGACGGGTCGGGACAGCAGGGCAACCGCCTCCTGGGTTGGATCATGTTCCTCGGTCATGGTAGCCCCTCCGGAGAGAAAACGCTAATCCCCTATCGGCTCCTCGTCGGAAGAGGACGAGGAAAAAATACCCTATCGCCTCAGCCCATCGCCGGGGAGGGGCTGATGTTCTATTGTAAGCCAGAAAGTAAAGAGGAAGAAAGGGCTTTCGCCTTCTAACCTTTGGCTGACAAGGGACATGGCTCGTGAAGGGGCAGGGCGGGATCACCGAGCCCTGTGTGGGAGCGAAGTTGATCGACTCGCCCGCTGTGGGGGAACAAGGCTTCCCAACCCAGGAACAAGGCTCCGGGGACAACAAAGCTTCTCCACCCAAAAACTAGCCTTCCCACCCAACTGAGCAGGTTGATTGCAAAAGTCACAACTCTACCCACCCTTACGCGATTCGGCTTCGGCCCAATTCCCCCCCCCTGGCATGGTTCGCCGCTCCCACCTTAGGCCGCTATGAATACTGGCATGAAGCTGATTGAAACCTGTGAACTGACGAAACGCTACGGTTCGTTCACCGCTCTGGATTCACTGAGTTTTGAGGTGCGACCTGGCGTGGTGGTTGGGTTGTTGGGACCGAACGGTTCTGGCAAAACGACCGCATTGCGTCTGCTGATGGGTTTCCTTCGCCCGACGAGCGGTTATGCCCGCATCGCTGGTCACGATAGCTGGCGGGAGAGCGT
>JBDNDE010000409.1:0-3446 GCA_046719305.1 Gemmataceae bacterium
CGATGAACGCCATCGCACGCTTTTGCCTGATTATGTCTGGGGTGATGGCGAACCGCAGGGCGTTCGCGCCCGCGCCACGGAGGAACTGCTCGCTACCCTCCGTGCCGCTCAACAACTCGGGGCCAGCGTCGTGACCGGCTTCACCGGTTCGCCTGTCTGGTCTTATGTCGCTGGTTATCCTCCCGCTTCGGCTGCTCAGGTGCAAAACGCCTTTCGGGAGTTTGCCCACCGCTTCGGGCCGATTCTCGAAGCCTGCCGGGATGCTGGACTGCGTTACGCCGCCGAGGTGCATCCGGGCCAGTTGGCCTTCGACTATTACAGCACCGAGATGCTGTTGGATGCCGTAGAGGGCCAAACCGAACTGGGGCTGCTGTGCGACCCGAGCCATTTGCACTGGCAAGGCGTCGATCCTGTAGCCTTCATTCGTCGTTTCGGCGAGCGCATCTATCATGTGCATGTAAAAGATTTGGCAATTACGCTAGATGGCCGATCCAGCTTGCTTGGTTCGTATCTACCGCCGCACGATCTGCGTCGTGGGTGGCATCCGCGTTCGCCGGGACGCGGTGGGCTGGATTGGGAAGGGATCGTGCGCGCCCTTCATGCCGTCGGTTATGAAGGGGCGTTGTCCGTCGAGTGGAGCGACCCGGCGATGGATCGGATGCAAGGGGCCGCCGAAGCCTGCGCGTTTGTCAAGCAACTGGATTTCGATCCTGCACCGCGACGCGACTACCCTTTGCGATAACTAACTGTCCTATCCAAAGAATCCAAAGAGGCAGTCATGGAGTTTTTCCTTGTCGTTGTCTTGGCCCTCGGTCAGCCGCCGGCGTTGGACATCTGCGACCCAGTGAACTGGCCAGCCCGACGCACGGAGATCCTCGCGGGGATGAAGGCGGCCATGGGCGAGTTTCCAGCCAAGGGTGACCCGCTAGATGTCCGTATCAGTCAGAAGCATGAGCATGAGAGCTACACCCGTTACAAGCTCACCTATGGCACCGAGAACGGCGACCGAGTGCCGGCCTGGTTGCTGATCCCCAAGGGCAAGCCGCCTGGGGGGAAATGGCCAGCCGTGCTGTGCCTGCATCAGACCGTGGCGATCGGCAAGGATGAACCGGTGGGGCTGGGCAAGCGGGAGGAGTTGCAGTATGCTAAACACTTGACCGAGCGCGGCTATGTAACGCTCGCGCCGGATTATCCTAGTTTTGGCGAGTATCGTTACGACTTCACGAAGAGCAAGTGGGCCTCTGGTTCGCTCAAAGCGGTTTACAACAACCGCCGGGCCGTCGATCTGCTAGTCGAACGTCCCGAGGTCGATGCAAAAAACATCGGGGTCATCGGTCACTCGCTGGGCGGACACACTGCTCTGTTCACAGCAGTCTTTGACGAGCGATTGCGTGCTTGTGTGAGCAACTGTGGCTTTACTTCGTTTCCGAAGTATTACGGAGGCAAGATCGCCGGCTGGACCAGCGATCGCTACATGCCACGGCTCAAGACAGTGTACAAACTCGACCCAGCCCGGGTGCCGTTTGATTTTCCGCAGGTGTTGGCGGCCATCGCGCCGCGGGCGGTATTAGCCAGTTCCCCCATGCACGACGATAACTTCGCCGTCGAGGGAGTGCGCGACTGCATTCGCCAGGCCAAGCCAATCTTCCGGTTACTAGGGGCTGAGGCGAACTTGCAGGCCAACTACCCCGATTGTGGGCATAGCTTTCCCTCGGAGGCACGGAAGGTGGCTTATGCCTTCTTGGATCAGCACCTCAAAAAGCGATGAGGCAACCGCATCCCCTCTAGATCCCCTCTAGAGCAATTGCCCTTTTGTTTGGGCAAGCGCTTGCGGTATGATTGAGCTGCGCCCAATGCCTCTCATTCCTGCCATCTGGCAATCTTCGCTCCCCTGTTCTGGACGAGATAGATGAGTACCGCGACGGTTACGGTCGAGGGAGTTCTGGAACGGACTCCTCAAGGCCATGGTTTTTTGCGGAATCCCCAAAGTGGCTACCAGCCCCAGTCCGGCGATGCCTATGTACCGGCCGGCTTGATCCAACGCTGGCAACTGCGTGAGGGCTGGTCGATCGCTGGTCCAGTGCAGCCGCCCACGCGGGGCAGTGGACCGCGACTGGTGGAGGTGGAGTACATTCAGGGCGAAGCGGCCGAGCGTTTTCGCAGTCCGCGTTTTGACGAATTGACCCCGATCGACCCGCGCGAACCGTTACGCCTGGAAACAGGCCGTGAGCCGCTCACCACGCGGGTGATGGATCTGCTGACGCCCCTTGGCAGAGGCCAACGTGGCCTGATCGTCGCTCCGCCGCGCAGCGGCAAGACGGTGTTGCTGCAACACATCGCCCAGGCCATCCGCCGCAACTACCCCGAGATGGTGCTGCTGATGCTGCTGATTGACGAGCGGCCCGAGGAGGTCACCGATATGCGTCGTAGCCTCAACGCGGAGGTCATCGGCAGCAGCAGCGACCGAGATTCGACTAGTCACATTCGCACCGCCGAGTTGGTGATGGAACGAGCGCGTCGCCTGGCCGAGCAGGGTCAATCGGTCTTGGTCTTGCTCGACAGCCTGACTCGTCTGGCCCGTGCTTATAACAAGAACCAACGAGACACCGGCCGCACTCTCTCGGGCGGTATGGATCTCAAAGCGTTGGAGGTGTCCAAGAAGCTCTTTGGGGCGGCCCGTGCCTTTGAAGAAGGCGGCTCGCTCACCATTCTGGGTACCGCCCTTATCGAGACTGGCAGTCGCTTGGATGAGGTGATCTTTCAGGAATTCAAAGGCACCGGCAATATGGAACTGGTGCTGGACCGCAAGCTCGCCGACCGCCGCATCTACCCGGCTATCGACCTTGCAGCAAGCGGCACACGCAAAGAGGAACGGTTACTTTCGCCAGAGGTGCTCCAGCGAGTACGGCTGTTGCGGCGGACACTGGTGGATCTGCCAGTCGTGCAAGCGATGGAGTTGTTCGTAAAAAAGCTCGCCGCGTCCGAGTCGAACGCGGCGTTTCTGGAGCGGATGAAAGTGGCCTAGCGCGAGCTAGCATCTACCGTGATGGGGCCGCCGCCTTCCTTGACCTCGACGCGTATAGTGGTAGCCGGACTCGCATACTTACCAGCGACACGAGGCGGCTTGGCGGCACGAGTGCCTTGGGCGGGGCGGTCTTCCAATTCGTCCACCAGAATCACCAGATGCGTACCGACCACAGCCCCTTCCTTGCCGTCGTAGGTTCGCAGGCGGAACTTGCCCTCTTTGTCGGTCGAGGCAAACGAGGTCGGACCTTTGCTGCCCTGCATCACGTCCGGCTGAAATTGGATGTTGATACTCTCGGCTGGTTTGCCGTTGATCCGCACGACCCCTTCGACGGGTACTAACTTTGGGGCATTGCCACCGCAGCCTATGGCGAACAACCCCGGCAACAGCAAAAGGCCCCTCGAGAGGCTACAGGTCACGT
>JBDNDE010000041.1:0-19617 GCA_046719305.1 Gemmataceae bacterium
GATGGTGGCGATGGGATCTAGGCCATAAAGAAGAGAGGAAAGCGATTCACTGGTCGAGAGAATCTGAGCCGAGTCCCCTTCGATCCGGGCCAATGCAACGCCGCCATCGGCTAATCGCAGTTTACCTATGCGCATGGTGCTGAATCCTTGGTGGGTGGGTGGGATGGCATGATGGCTCAACATAGCGAAGCGTGCCCAGCCAGGACAGACGGTGCAAACGGTCGCCCCGGCAGAGCAACAGCGGTTGGAATAGAGGCCCACTAGGCACTAGGCGGGGCGAGGCAACCAGGGGCAAGGGCTTACTTCACGTCCACTTGCACTGCCTGCAGAATCTTCTTGGTGGCGTCATCCTGAACGAAGGCGACTACCTTGAGATTTTTATAGCCGATTGGTGCGTCCAGGAAGCTAGCACCCGTCCGCTGGGCAAACTGGGTCAGATAGGCGGCCTGCGATTTACGCAACGCCTCGATATCCACCGTTATCTGATGGGTGTTCTCCGCCTTGGGCAAGGCTAGCCCTTCGGCTCCCCCCAGCATGGCTCGCACAACCTGATGATGCAGGCGTTGTCCGTTGCCGCCTGGATACCGAACGACTTCTTCGATTAGAGCCAAGCGGAGTTTAACCTTCTCGCCAGGATTCTTTAGCTTGCTGATCTGGGTTTGCACACGCAGTTTGTTGCCGTCCTGCTCGGCTTTAAGTTCTAAAGCGGCCTCGGCCTCGTTCTCCAAGTTTTTGACCACGGCGTCAAAGAGTCTTTCGTATCGGTCCTCGGCTTGGGCTTTGTCGCCTCCCAACGGCGGGCCGACCACTCCGTCGATCAACAGGGCTGGCGTACCGCCCACGGCCTCGTCGCCGTAATAGCGTTGCCGGGCTTCGCTGTCGGGGTTGGTCATCGGATCGGGACCGGGCACATGCAAATGGTACTGCAAAAACACCACCTCTTGAGAGGAGAACGTTTTACGGGCCGCATCAAAGGCAATGTCGGCCGCGATGCACGGCGGGCACTGACTGCCAGTGAACAGTTCGACCACTACCACCCGCTGGCTTTTGCCCTTGCGGCCGCCAAACTTCTTCAGGTCAAAGAGGATGTTCTGTTTCTCGAAGGTGGCATCGAGGGCGAGTTCGGCCTTTTCAATGCGTTGGCTGAGTTTGTCGGCCTCGTCCTTCAGACCGCGAGTGGCGAGAGCATTGCGGAGGAATTTATCCATGAACAATTTTTGGGCTTCGGGGGCGTCCGCAGGTAGCAGCTTGTGAGCGGCACGGGCATAGCTCAGGCCCAACTCAGCCACCTCGGGCACCGGCGACCCGAGCAGAGCCCCGGCCAGCGATTGCATTCCGGGCATCTTTTGCTCTGCGGGTAGCTCGGCCAGAAGGGCTTCGACGATCTTTTTCATGGTCGGAACCGCTTTGGTTGCTTCTTCTCTCTTTTCGGCGACAAATTGCGACGTGGTGAGCGCTAAATAGGCACTCAGTTGCAAGTTTCGCGGCACCTCGTCGTTGAGCAGTTTCACAGCTGCCTCGGCGTTCGCCAGGGCGATCGCCAGCGTTTCCTTGTTGTCGCGTAAGGCGTTCGACATCTGTAGATGGGTGTTGAGGATCAGCAGCGGACCATACGGCTGGACGCCCTGGACGTAATCGTTAACTGCCTCGCGGATGACTTCGCTCTTGGCCTTGCTACGCATCAGCAGTCCCAGGCGTTGTTGATAAGCGATCAGAGCGATGGGCCGGCCGAGGTTGGCTTTGCTGATCTGGACCAGTTCTTTGAGTTTGTCCGCGTCATCGGGCTGTTTGAGCGCAGCTTGCAGATCGCCCAGGCCGGCTACTTTTTGCAGAGCACTAACAGGGTCGATCTCGGTCTGGGCAGTTTTCTCCAGCCAAGCCGGGAAGACCTCGGCTCCAAAGCGGACGCTGCCGCAGATACCTTCTTGATCTTTGTTAGGGCGTTGCAGGACAAACGAGAACGTCTGGAACTTGGGAATCGCTAGGCTGAAACGCAGGGTCTTGCCGTCGTTTTTTAATCCTTCGACCTTGGCCTCTTTGAACGGCGGTTGCACGCCGGCGATCACCTCCAGTTGATTGCCCTCGTTGTCGATTTTGATCAACCAGGGGGTAGATTCGGCTCCTTGACGAAACTCGGGCAAGACGATTTTCCAGGTACCTGCGAAGGGCGAGTCAGCCCCTAAAACCGCTCCGATTCCTCCGAGCCAAACTACTACCCCCAACACACTTAGGCGGCCGCGACTGTTTCTCATGTGAAAACTCCGAGCAAAACATCCATTCAGACCAACAAGATGCCGCCATTGTAGCGGATTGCGCCTATACTGGCCCAGGGAGGACGACCATGACCCGACCACTCCAAGGACGACGTATCGCTTTGGCCGAAGGCCGTCAACTGGAAGAACTGGTACGCTTGTTGGAAGCCGAAGGGGCTGAGGCGGTTCGGTGTCCGATGCTTTCTATCCTTGATGCACCCGACAGCCAATCCGTGCTGGCCTGGCTGGATGATCTGGCAACCTTTCATCTGGTCATTCTTATGACCGGCGAGGCCGTGCGGCGTTTGCTCGGCTTTGCCGAACGAAATGGTCGCCGCGAGGCTTACCTGCAAGCGTTGCGCAGTGTGCCGACCCTGACTCGAGGCCCCAAGCCGGTCAAAGCGCTCAAGGAGCTAGGGTTGTCACCGACTCGGGTAGCGGCCGCGCCCACAACAGAAGGGGTGATGCAGACGCTGGGCCAAGACGATCTAGCCGGCCGGACGGTCGGCTACACCCTATATGCAAGCGACAATCCGACACTCGATGCCTTCCTGCGTTCGCGTGGTGCGATTCCACGGCCGGTTCTCAGTTACATCTATGCCCCAGCCAGCGATGAACAACGGGTGTTAGCCCTGATCGAGGACCTGGCCGCCGGCCGGCTCGATGCCCTGGTCATCACCAGTTCGCCGCAGACGGAGCGGTTGTTTGAGGTGGCCCAGAAATACGACCGTACTTCGCAGCTGCTCGCTGGGTTGCAGCGTGTCCAAGTGGCGGCCGTCGGTCCCGTGGCCGCGGCCGGGCTGCAGGCTCATGGTGTACGAGTGGATGTCTGTCCGGAACAAGGTTTCGTGATGAAAAACCTCGTCAAGAAGATGGGCCGGCTGTAATCGTTTCGTTGCCCCCCCGCCGAATCATCGGAATCATCGGTACCATCAGCAGCACCAGCATGCCACCAAACAGATACGGCAACAAGTGCGTCTCCGTGGCCGAGTACAGCGACAGACCCACAATCGGCCCTAGGATGCGTGCCATAGCCGAGATCGATTGATTGACGCCGAGGATCTCGCCCTGACGGGCTGGATCGCTGCGACGGCTGATGAGTGCCTGGGCCGAGGGCGTAAGGAAAGCGAAGCCGACGACAGCCAGAGTCAACGCCAGCAGCTGCATCGTCAACAGGCTGGGAAACGATAGCAGACGCTCCACGGCGGCGTAGGTGACGCCCCCAAGAGCTAGCACCCCACCGCCCATACACAGGATTCCAATGAACATAAACGTCACTTCAGTCATTCGCTTCGCTAATCGTCGATAAATCAATCCTTGCGTGAGCATCAATACCATGCCGACATAAGCAAAAATGAGTAAATTGTCCCGTTCGACTAGTTTGAGAGCATCCTTGTTCAATTGCGCGAGTGTGACTTCAAAGCTGGCAAAACCGAGCGTTGCTAAAAAAAACACCAGCATCACCGGCCCTATGGCCAGATTGGTGACCGTCTCCTGCAGGCGGCCGAATTGGAACCAACGCCGTTGGAGGGGCGGGGCCGCTTGAAAGTCCCGCGTCTCGGGCATCAAGATCCACCCCAGCCCCAAACTCACTGCCGAAATGGCTGAAGCCGCATAACCTACCACGCTGAGATTACCGGGGAATAAGCTCAGGGCAGCAAACCCCACTAACGGCCCAAGCGTGAACCCAATGCCGAAGGCAGCTCCAATAAGGGCCATGCCGCCCTTGCGTCCTTCCGGAGGTGTGCAGTCTGCAATGACTGCTTGAGCCGTTGAGATTGTGGCACCGCTGACGCCTGCGCCTATTCGTGATGCGAACAGGAGCAACAAAGCCACTGCTGCCTGATCGGAACCCATTTGCGAAGCGTATCCGAATAGCGCATAGAAGAACACAGAGCCGGCTAGGCCAACTAGCAGCACCGGACGCCGGCCGATGCGATCGGAGATGCGACCCCACACAGGCGCAAAGACGAATTGCATCAAAGAAAAGACGGCCATCAACAAGCCCGTGATGGCCCCAATGGCAAGCGGGGTGGTGACGAGGTGCTGCACGTAGTCGCGACCAAACAGCGGCAACAACGGCAAGACTATGCCGAAGCCTAGCAGGTCGATGACGACGACGAGGAAGACGATCAGGAGAGTCCAGCGCGGCTGGTGGTCGGCGGTCATGCACAATCCCCAACGAAGGCTCAGTCCGTTATAGCAAACCAGCCGTACGACTGGCACCTTCGGGAAAACTGTTCTGACCGGTCAAGAAACTGTCTCGCGAAGTGAAGTAATCGATTGTTTGACTCGGCTTCTCCGTGTTAAAGTCTTCCTGTGTTCTCCCGATTGCCCGTTTTGTCAGGGCATGGAGTGAGAGGTCGGGGCTTGGGCCCCTCTTGTTTGCGGAGGTTTTCTGATGTACGGCGTGGTGTTGATGGTGGCGCTGACCGGCGGGGCCGAATCTTCGGCGTTCTTCACCGGTGGCTGCAATGGCGGCCATGGTTGTGGCGGTGGGCTGTTCAGTGGCCACGGCTGCACCGGCGGCGGTCTGTTTGGCCGCAAGTCGCACGATTGCAATGGCGGTTGCCTGGGCGGTCATGGTTGTGGGGGTGGCCTGCTGGGTGGCCACGGTTGCGGCGGTGGTCTGTTGGGTGGCCACGGCTGCGGCGGTGGCCTGTTCGCTGGTCATGGTTGCAATGGCTGTGGCGGTGGTCTGTTTAGCGGCTTCGGCTGTGGCGGTGGTTTGTTCGGTGGCCACGGCTGCGGCGGTGGCCTGTTCGGTGGTCATGGTTGCAATGGTTGTGGCGGTGGTCTGTTTAGCGGCCACGGTCTAGGTGGCCGTTTGTTTGGTGGCCACAATTGTCATGGTTGCAGTGGCATGGTCGTGCCTCACAATGGATGCAGTGGTGTGATTGTACCGACGCACTCCGCCCCGATTCACACGAATCCGTGTGAACCAATCGCTCCCCCGGCAGTGCCGGCTCCGGCCCCGATGCCTGAGAAAAAACTCCCTGAGGGTAAACCAGAAGAGAAGAAGTCCGAAGAGAAGAAGTCCTAATCGCAGTTTGTGAAATGAAGCGATCGAGAACGAGGCAATTTGTTTGCCTCGTTCTGTCGTATTGATCTATACAATTGTAATTATTCAATCAAGCCGCTCAGCTATTTGAATCACAGATCGTCGTCGTAGATCTTGAACGAAGCGTTTCATTTCGCGGTTAAACGCTTCGTTCTGTAGCTTGTTTTTAATGGCCCGTTGGATTTTGTCATCAAACGGTCGTATCCCTGCTGGGGTGTAGGAATAGAGTTTCACGATGTGAAAGCCGTGATCCATTTCGATGAGGGGTCCGACTTGACCTTCCTTGAGGCTCAGGAGAGTCGGCTCCACTTCGGCGGGGCGAATTTCGCCGCGCTTGGTACCCAAACCAAACGATTTCTCGCGCAGCGAACTTTCCCCGTGGTCATATTGCTTGGACAGGGCTACAAAGTCTTGCCCCATGTGCAATCGGACAAGTAACGACTCGGCGAAACTTTTTGCCTCCTGTGGCGTTGGGAAGCGATCTTTGAGAATGAAAATATCTTGCCATTCGATGCGTTCTTCAACTTTAAATTCATTGAGGTTTTGATCGTAATAGTCGTTGATGTCTTGGTGTGTGATCCGCTCAACGATCGGGGTGAACTTGCCCCGCAGGTATTCCATCGCAATCAGACTTCGTTCCCATTGCCGTTGGATCAGATCCACCGAGATGCCACCGCTAGCCATGTATTCCCGAAACGCCTTTTCATCCGTGTATTTGTTGGCCTGCATCATTTTGTGCAGCCACTCTTTCTCAAATTGCTCGCGTGCAAACTTCTTCATTTTTTGAATTACTGTTGGCCCATTCTTTGAGAGCTTGGCCTCCGCATCCTGCAAAACCACCTCGCGGTCGATGATTTCGTTCAGCTTGGCGTTGAGTATCTGGGCTTTCTCCGCTTCCGTTTGCGCTCCGGCCAGCTGATGAAAGGCCGCAGCAATCACCTCTTCTTCCAGAATGGCCACATCATTCACGACCGCCCGAATTCGGGTAGCTGGGATACCCTGACGAGGGATGCCTGGCTCAAAATTCAAAGGATTAATCCCTTCGTCGGGCTTCTGCCCCCGTAACAGCGTTTCTGACCGGCCCCGACTCAGGGTTAATTCTGCATGGGGTTGTGGCCTTTGGGCCATAGCAGGGGTGCTTCGTGTTGGCGGTGTTGTGGTGCAACCCAGGACGAGTAATCCTGTACCCACCACGCCTAGTATCCACCGACCAGGTTGTTTGGCAAGCATGTGCATCCAATCCTCTGCCCGTGGAACACGAGAAGCCCGCGTCGTGCCGACCGGCTAACCATAGCGTCTGTTGTCTTGGTTTCAACTGGAGAATCGCGGGCCAAGCGTTTGCAGCACAACTCCCGAACGTCAACAACCGTTCCAACGACCCCTGATCGCTAGGTCCTGGCCGATCCGCTCCGAGCCGATGCACAAGCGAACGATTCAACAAGAACAAGCGACCGGGACGACTCCCGATCGCTTGTGGTGGGCTGATCCCCGCGAGGGGCAGTGGTTAGAAGGCTAATTCAAACCCCAGCGACAGACCTTGCACCCAGGCATCATGATCGGCCAAGCGGAAGGCCGGCTGCACGAAGTTCGACGTGCTGGGATTACCGCCGGTGGTCACCGTGGTATTGATGGTGTTGTTGACGATGCTCAGACCACTGCGTGCCATGTGTCCTAAATACAGCCCATCGTAGCCAACGGTGAGCCGGGCCCAGGGAGCGACCTGATAGCCCAGCTTCAGGTTCAACTCCGGAATGAAGCTATATCGGGTTCGCTCCGTTGGGCCTGTGGGTTCGGCTCCGGTGAGCTGACCACCTGCGTAGGTGATGCTTGCAGGCAAGGGACGCTGCGCATCATTATTCACCACGCTGGTCAACCCCGAGGTGGACGACGATTGGAAATTCGGGCCTACCGCGAACTTGATTCGGCCGTAAAAGATCAAGGCACCAATCTGCGTTTCAGCATCGAAACCGATCTGAGGACCAACGAAGTTGTTGCGAACGATGATGCTGTCGATGCTGGTGAACGTGAGATTCTGACTGACGTTGCCCGCGATCTCAGTCACCTGAGCGGGGATCTCGCCTTGACCCGGGATTGTCTGTGTGAGAGGGAAGCCCGTCAGTTGGGTGTTCGTTGTATAGGTCAAACGATCCGTGAAGTTGATGTAGCGTACACCAGCCATCGACCCTAAGCTCACGGAGCCGATGCGATAATTGATCGAACGGAAGTTGAGTTCCGTACCGAACAGGGAGGTCGAAGCGTTGTAGAACACGCTCGACGAGCCGGAACGAGGCAGGGTGATCGAGTTGTCAAATTGCAGGTTGGACTGCCCCTGACCGACTGTAACTTGTCCACCCGGAGGCACCACTACCGTCAGGTTGTTAACCCCGGTGTTGAGCGCTAGCGGGTTGGGATTGCCAGCATTGATCACGGTGCGACTATCGCCCACGCGGTCCAGGATAAAGGTCGAAGACTCCACACCAAAGCTATGGTTGGCATCGGCCCACACGCCCAGAGTGATGCGGGCACCGTTGGAGAAGCCAGGATCGGAGGACTGCGGCCCGCCAAAGTTCGGGTCCGTCAAGATCGACAAAGGCACAAAAACTGGTGTCGTGGAGAGATTCACGGGATCGGGTACGACATCACCGCCAATTTGTTGAATCGTCGGGTTCAAGGAGATAATCCCAACAGGAATCGAAGCCACATTTTGCGGAATGGGTTGGCCGCGGATCTTCCACAGCAGGTAATCGGCTCCGACATAGAATTGGTTGCCCGCTTCGGGTGCACCAAAAAGAACCTGCGGAGGCAACGCAGGTGCCTGGGGCAATGCCCCCGCCGCCCCCGGTGCTGGCATCGCCGAACCCAGATAAGGCGATTGAACGGCCGGCGATACCGAGGTGGGCGGTGTGCTGGCCGGCGGCAATCCCTGGGCCGACAACGACCCCACCCCGGCAGCTAACGCCGCAAACGCGCTTGCGATACGAAGATTCATGGGATCAGCCCCCGTAACAGTGAACGCTTCGGCCTCTTCATCGCAGGATCGGCCCGAAGCCTTGAAAATTGCGACTACAAAGAATTATCGGCGGATCGGGGCGGTTGATTGAGTTTTACCGGCTAAATTGCTCACAGCGGGGGTATGGAAAAAACACCGGCACAGGAGAGCTTTCCCGCGCCGGTGGGTGGTCTTTTGGTTGGTCTTGCAGTTCTTAAGCCCCGGTAACGGCAATCTTGCGGGGCAGCGCCTCTTGAGCACGCGGCAAGGTCACTGTCAGGACACCATGCTTCAGATCGGCCGTAATACGATCGCCGGCCACATCCTGGCTCAACAGAAAGGCCCGATAGTATTCGCCGCTATCGAACTCTTCGACGAGGGCGCGACCCGGACGCGAAGCCAAGGGCCGCGAGGCTCGCACGGTCAGTTCGCCGCGCTCAAACTGAACTTCGACGTTGTCGGCCTGGACGCCGGGCAGATCAAGCAGCAAGACCATCGCCTCGGGGGTTTCCTTGATATCCACCCGGGGAGTCAAGCGATTGATGACCATGTTTTCACTCATAGCTTGTTCCCTCCTTCCCAACCTGTTGCCTCTTACGCTTCAGTTTTGACAGCAATGCGGCGGGGCTTGGCCTCTTCGTGCTTGGGCAGCGTCAGTTTCAACAGACCGCCTTCTAGCGAGGCTTGCACCTTATCGGCATCTATCGGAGCCGGCAGCCGCAGCACCCGTTGGAAGCGTCCGAAGCCGCGTTCGCGTCGGTGCCAGCGGGCCTGGTCGTCGTCCTGTTTACGTTCCCCGCTGAGCGTCAAGACATTACGCTGGGTGACCGAAATGTTCACATCTTCCCGCGTCAGACCGGGTAGTTCGGCCTCGACATAAAACGCGTCGGCATCCTCCCAGACGTTCACCGGCGGAAAGGCGGTCACCGGCCGAGTCAGTTCGGCTCCGAGATTGTCGAAGAGGCGATCGAAGTTGGCCCACAGTGTCGGCAGCAACCGATGATGATTCATGACTTTCCTCCCCTTTTGCAAGTTGGTTTGTATGTTTTGCCCGAGAAGGGCAGTGATGAGAGAATTCAACAGCAAGGAGCGTGCCAATCGCTCGGCACGCTCCTCTAGATAGGCCTAACTCGCCTCGGTGTGTGAAGTTGCAATCAATCCCACCTCGGCGTTTGGTCGCTTGATTCCCCTGTCGTTTTGGCAGCAGCTTACTTCTTTGCCGTGTACAGCACTTTGCCTTCCTTGTACTTTTTCTCGATCTCGGCTGCTTCCTTCTCGGGCAGATCCTTCAAAAAGGTGATCCCCTTCTCCTCATTTTTCCAACTCCAGGTCTTGCCGAACACAAAGTACTTGATCGGCTTGTCTGGCCCTGTGATCTCGGCCGTTGCCTTGGTCTTGGAGATGACGGCTAAGCCGATGCCGCCAGCCCCCAAAATATCGACACGGACCCAGATTTCCTTGCCCACTTCTCGGGCTTCGGTGATTGCTGCTTTCACCGCTGACGAGGGCGTCGTGAATTCGACGCTCAGCTTGTGTTTCTTGCTTGGTTCGGAATCGGCCGCCTCGGCGTGGCCGATCATCGTACAACCGACGAACAAAGCCAGCACGGCTAGCAGGTTCAGCATGGCGCTCATACGGGTTCTCCTTGGCTTGTCTCGCTCGAACAATTACATTAGGGCCAACCTACGGTGACGGGAAGAAGATTTGCTTAGCAACGCTCAAAATGCTAAGGATCGCTACTGCTACAACGAGGACTAGGAACCAACTCATTGGCCGGGGCGGTTGCCAAAAGTTTGGATCCCAGTCCGGGTTCCATTCGCCGCAGTTGCAGCGTTGCACCTGCGTTGAGTTGTACCGGCCACAAGCCGGGCAGGGGGTTCCTTGCGGCATAATCGATACCTTAACCTCGGGTCGTTCGCCAGAGGGCCACACGGCTAAAAGGCGTGCGCGGATCCAGCGGCGGTAAATCCAGACCGCCGCGCCGATAGGCATACAGAGGCGACAATTGCCACAAAGGAATAAACGGCATCTCGCTATCGAGCATGCGGGCGTGAATGGCCCGAGCGGTGGCTTGCACCTCGGGGAAGTAACGCAAGGCCGAGGCTTTTTGCACTTGCGCTAGCAGCGGTCCGGTATACCCTAGGTAGTTTTCCCCCTTACGATCGCCGTGGCCAAGCAGCGGCCAGAGCCAAAAGGCACCTTCGGGGAAATCGTAGTGATAGTAGGCCAAATCGTAGTTGCCGCGCTCCTCGACCTCCTCCCGCAGCAAATAGGGGTTAACGCCCTCGGCAGACAGGCGCAAGCCAGGCACATCGCGAGACACCTGGTTACAAAGCGCCTTCATCGCCTCTTCGACCGCCTTGTTGCCGGTAGGATATTTGAGGGTCAACGCCACCTCCGATTTGCCCGTTTTGGCTAGCACCGCCTTGAACTTGGCGCGGGCCAAGTCCAGATCAAACGGGTCTTGGCTCTTGGGGTCGCGACGGCTAACCAGGTTGGGATCGTTGGCCCACGAGCCGACCGGAAACGGGCCATTGAGCGCGTAGTGAATCTTCTCCGGGTAGCCCTTGCGGAAGTATTCGTCCAGCAGTGCCTCGCGGTCGATTGCTCGGGCTAACGCTAGCCGTAAGTCAGCCAGGATCAGTTTGCGGTTGTTCACTGCCAGGAAATACACCCGCCGATCTTGCGGCTGCTTGTTGGGTGGAGGCACCACCACTCCGGGTGCAGTTTGTAGCTTGCCTGCCTGCTCGGCCGTCAAATCAAATACCATATCCAGCGAGCCGTCCAGGAGGTCTTTGACGGGATCCGGAGGGACATACAGGCGCACCTCTCGCACTCGCGGTAGCCCTGCTTTGCCCGGACGGCTGGCATAATATGGATTCTCGGCAAAGGCAATGTATTTGCGTCCTAGGGTGCTGTCGGTCTTCTCCCCTTGAAGCACATACGGGCCGCTGCCGACCGGCTTTCGGGCAAACTCCTCGCTACCTAGCTTGTGGTGGGCCGGCTGCACCTTAAACGCCATCGCTGCCAGCGGATCGAGGAAGCCTTGGCTGAGGGTAAGCTCAACCCGCTGGGCATTTCCGCCCACCTGCACCCGCTCCAGCAGATCGCCCCATACACTTAATGGTCCAGCATAGCGGCCTTCTTTCATCCAACTGACCGTAGCGCGAAGATCCGAGGCTGTAATCGGCCTGGCCTGGCTCTCGCTGTGGTCACTCCACCGTGCTCCGACGGGCAAATGAAATTGCCGGCCCAACGGCAGCACACGGGGCCGGCCAGTCGCCAACGTCGGTTCGTAGTACAACCGGCCTTCCTCGTCGGGAACCAGCGTCACCAGGGATTCAAAGAGCAAATCTAGGCAACGCCGTTCGCTATCGGTGGTGGCTAAAGCCGGGCTGAAGCGAGTGGGCAGTTCGGCCAGACCGATGCGAAGCACAGCGTAGCCGCGATCGAGTGTCGCCCGGTAAGCCCGCAGTCCCGGATAGTCCGGCCAGGTTTTCTCTGCCTGACGCAACAGGTCCAATGCCTCGGAATTTTTCTTCTGCGCGGCCAACGATTTAGCTCGCGCTAGCAACGCTCCGGCGGTGTCCTTGAGGGTTTGTGAGAGCGGCGAGGTGGTACCGGGAAATTGCTCCTCGATGCTGGCCAGCTTCTCGCGTAACTCGTCCAGTCGATCTTGCGTGAAGTTGGAATCGGCCAACGCTCCTTTGAGTAGGGCCGTGATGCCCTGTGTGACCCGAGTGTAGGCCGCGCTCGGCGGACGCGGGGCATAGTCGACCAGTCGCCGGATTAGGGCAAAGGCCGCCTCCCATGATTTGGCCTCGGCCAGCAAATCGATTTCTTCGAGCAGAACATCGGCCAAGGCCTCGCGCATAGCTTGTTCCAGATCTTGCCACTGCTCGCCGGGCCGCACACCGGTTTCCCGCGCTGCATAGTGCCAACGCATGAGAGCGGAGAGGGCCAGTTCAGCCGCCTGGAGTTGTTCCAAGCGGGGAAAATCGGGCACCACCACTGTTTTCAAATTATCAAGAAATGCGCGAACGGTACGAATGCCGATCTGCTCGTAATATTCCACCTCGACGATCTGCGACGATGTCAAAACCTGCTCTTCATCGTCTACCCTGCCATCCCGCCGCACGTTGCGAACCCGCAACTCCTTGCGCAGCGGGGAAGTCGGCCCAACATACACCCCGATGGGAGCCACATACAACTTGCTGGCAGGCTTCTTCACCCCGCCCGGACCAGCCCCGAATTCCAACCGGGCCATAAGTATATCTATCGGTACCGCGAGATCGCTGTACAAACCCTTGACGGCCGGTCGGGTCGCTTCTCGTGCTGCCGTTGCCAAATCCACTACGCGCGGCCGTGACGGAGGCGGGACGGTTTTGGGATCGTCCTCGACATCCAAAACTTTCGAGGGGGGCGGCTTGTCCTCTTCCTCTTCACGTTTGGGTTTCTTGGTAGTTGGCGGCGTTTTGCTCGGAGGGTCCTCCTCTTCCTCTTTGCGGGGCTTTTGAGCCGTTAGCAGACCCACCGCCAACAGGCTAACCAACAGGGTGGCGATCGCTCCGACTCGAAAGGATAAAAGCATAGCCCGGCCCTCTTTGCTTATTCCCTTTTATTATCCTGATTGCAACCTAGGAGGACAACCCACAAGGCGAGGAAATCCCCCTCGGCTGCGGGCCGCTCCTTGAGAGTCGGGACCTCAGACGGCAACGACTAGCTTCAAGCGTTGGCCGCCAACCCGAACCCGATGCCCATAACCCGAATTGCGACCCCGCCTCCCCGGCCATCGTCCCGGTTACGCAAGACCTCAACAACGATTGCACCGCACCCAGGAGGCAACTGCCACCGCTCTCGGGCAACACGCCTGCGAGTTGGCCCCAAACCATGCCTGGACTGTCTTAGTTGGCGTTCAATTGGTCACTGTGGCCCGTTGTTGACCGAAGCAGAGTTGAAGCGGAAAAGGTTGGTAAAGACCGCAAAATCGGTCGCTGAAATCATCGGTGGTACACGCTTAGCACGCGGCGCAGGGGGCGCATCGAGCCAACCGGAACTACAGACCCACATCCCGAGAAAGAAAGTGGGGCGTACTCTGGAAACCCTACCCCGACCAGAGCGGCTGGGCTTCTGGCAGTACCTCGCTACAATGGTGGCATTAGGATCGGAATTTTTCCTCTGGCGCCTGCCCTAGGGAGATGGCACATGCAAAGCCGTTACGACGCGATCATCATCGGAGCCGGCCACAATGGCTTGGTCACCGCTTGTTACCTAGCCCGAGCGGGCAAAAAGGTGCTGGTGTTGGAACGTCGTCCGGTGGTTGGCGGAGCCTGTGTGACCGAAGAAGTTTTTCCCGGCTTCAAGGTGTCCACGCTTGCTTATGTCAATAGCCTTTTCCGTCCGGAAATCATCCGTGACCTCAAGCTCGCCGAGCATGGCTTCGAATTACTCGAACGCATGCCCTCTAGCTTTTCGCCGTTCCTTGATGGCCGCTATCTGCTCATGGGGGGCGACAAGGAATTGACCCTTCGTGAAATCAGCAAGTTTAGTACCCAGGATGCCGCCGCTTATCCCAAATATGAAGAGATGCTCGAACGCGTGGCCTCGGTCTTGGAGCCGACCCTGATTCAAAAGCCGGCCAACCTACTCAACCCTACATGGTTCGGCGACATTCCCCGACTACTTGGCCTGGCTCGCGGCTTCCAACGGCTGGGGATGAAAATGGCCGAGGCCGTCGAAATTCTGACCGGCTCGGCGCGGACGATTTTGGACCGCTGGTTTGAGAGCGAGCAACTCAAAGCAACTCTGGCCACAGATGCAGTTATTGGGGCTTTTGCCGCCCCGAGCATGCCAGGTACTGCCTACGTTCTGTTCCACCATGTGATGGGCGAAACCAACGGCAAAAAAGGTGTCTGGGCTTATGTCCGTGGTGGCATGGGGGGGCTGACTCAGGCACTAGCCAAGGCCGGCCAAAAGCTCGGGGTCGAAATCAAGACTAATTCACCTGTTGCTCATATCGACATCAAAAACAATACTGTAACCGGCGTCACTCTCACCAATGGCGACTCGTTCACTGCACCGGTCGTGGCCAGTAATGCCGACTGCAACATCACCTTCACCAAGCTGATGGACCCTAAGCTATTGCCGCCCGACTTTGCCGAGGCCATCAGCCGCATCGATTACAGTAGCGCGACGTTGAAGATCAACGTGGCAATGGATCGGCTGCCGAGCTTCAAATGTCTACCGGGCCACGAGCCAGGCCCTCAGCATCGCGGTACGGTGCATCTGTGCCCCGACCAGGACTATATCGAGCGGGCCTACGACGATGCCAAATACGGCCAGCCATCCAAGAACCCCATTCTCGAATGCACTATGGCATCGGCCCTGGATGACACCTTATGCCCACCGGGTAAACATCTCATGTCGATGTTCATTCAGTACACCCCTTACAAGCTCAAAAACGGAACGTGGGATGAAATCAAAGACTCCTTTGCAGATCGTTGCTTTGACATCCTCGAAGAGTATGCTCCTGGCTTCAAAAGTAGCGTGATCGCGCGACACATCGTCACGCCTTTGGATCTAGAACGAGAATACAGCCTCACGGGCGGCAATATCTTCCAAGGCTCCATGGCCTTGAACCAACTCTTCGTTATGCGGCCGGTTGTCGGCTGGGCTGGCTACAAGACCCCTATCAAGGGGCTGTACCTGTGCGGCTCGGCCGCTCATCCCGGAGGTGGGGTGATCGGCGCGGCTGGGTGGAATGCTGCTCGTGTTATCTTGGGCAAAGAGTGAAGCGATAACCCACAGCGACTTTACTTTACTTTACTTTACTTTACTTTGGAGGAAGGATTAGTTCGCTTCTATCTTGGTATCTCAACACGTGAAGAAACCATTTATCTCGATGCAATTGATTCATCACTTCATGGTGTAGATGCTACACCTGTTGACCCGTCTAACTGACAACCTGCTCACCTGGCTCGTCGGGTGAAATGGCCATTGAACAGCAAGAAGGCCCGAAGTGAAACCATTCGGGTATCGGTCCTCTAAACGGTACAAGTACAGATTGATTTGATTGTATCATCAATTCAGGTGCCCGATGAAAAGATGAGCCATCCCAGGAGTTGGTCGGTAAATGCGATTACAGCCTGTCCACCACTAGCCCCTCACCCATCGTGCGTGCTCCTCTCTGGCTAGGTGGTCGTCCAAGCCAAGTGAGCCGATCTTCTCGCGGGCATGAGGGAATGTGTGGCCGAAGTTTACGCGTGCCGACAATTGAATTGGATCAATATCCACAACAATCAACGATAAGAAATCTGTGAAAATAATAAAAAGAATATTTCATGCTCTCGCAAGCCGAGCCTATTATCGATATCAGTTCCAACGAAGTTATCCATTCGCAGATCCATTCCAAATCAATCTAATGAATATATAAATGTAAAATAGACATATTGATAACATAGAACGGAAAGATTTGGATAGGTCAGAAGATGTGCTGTAACCAGTCGCACTCCAGCATAGCCTATTTTCCTACGGGAACGATACGCAGGATGAGGGGGCGATTGGCCAGACGCGTTTGATCTCGGTTGTTGACGATAAACGATGCAGCCGACGCTTTCCCGGAGCATCGCTGGATCCGTCATCGAATCGACTTGAGGCGGCGGCCCCCTTTCGTCTCGAGCGCGGGCCTTGAGTTGGTCCTTCAGCGGGGCATCCTAGAACAGCAGCACTCCGAGGGGCTCGAACCTCTCGTCGTAGGCTATGCCAAAGCAGTTCCCGCTCAGTGGATCAGAGAGTCGCCAGGTGTCGCCGTATGCACGATAGCCGGCATAAAAGTACTTATCGGAACGGCCCTTGCGGGAGAGAAGACACTCACGCTCATCAACCTATCCGATGGACAGGAGGATTCGACACCGTGAAGCCGATAACTCTTCAATTAGTTTGAAAAATCTAGTTTGAAAAATCGTGTCTCTCTGAGAAGAGGGCAAGAGCGGTTATCATCCAGGCGGACAGGGGTGGAGGCTACTTGTTCAGCACCGGCTTGAGGATTATAGCAACTTTGGTACCTTCAGGTGGGATACGTTCCTCCCAGGCCTCGTAGCCCCGACTATCGTCGGCCTTGCTGCTTTCGACCGGCAAATCGAGCATGGCGGATTCAAAGTTGGCTACGTTGATCACGTCCCCCTCATTAGCCAAATAACGTTTGGGGCCTTTGGGATCGAAGGGATCCTCGACGAGCATGCTACCAGCAAAGACCCAAGAATGTTCGAGTTGTTTTTTGGTGGCGATGTTGCGAATCCATTCCTGGGCGGGCACGGTGCGGGTGGTTCCTTTGTCGGTGTAGACCAAGTCAATGTCGATACGCGTGCCTGTCGCTGGAACAAACGACGGCGCAAAACGGACTGGTTCGCCAGGCTTGGCTCCCGCCAATAGCAACGCCTCGTGGACCTTGCGGGCATCGACCTCGGCCGCCAGGATTGCTTCGTGTTCTTTCTGATTCTTCCGCGTCAGCAGCAGTTCCAAGGGACCTTTGGTGAGGCAGACTTCGGCGGAGAGAACCACCTGTCGCGAGCCATCAGGTAGCACTTCGAGCCAGATATTAGTACCCACGGGAACCTTTTTCGACTCGCCGGTTGTAGGTTTGGGTTTAGGAGTCGGCGTGCGGACAGATTCCTTGCACCCGATCACCAGGGGCACAAAAGACGCCAATAGTGCGGCTGCCACCCACAACGACAAACGATTCATTGGCGGAGACTCCAGGGAAAAATAGTCCACCATCTATCCTAGCAGACGAATGGTGCCCCAAAAAAAAACCGACCCAAGCCAAGTCTACTCAGGCCACGATCTGCCGAAGGCTGGCCGCTACTGGACCCCGAGCCGTCAGCCAGGCCCTGGCCAACAGGAAGTTTCGATCTACTCGGCAATAATCGGTGAATGCACGCAGAGTAGGAAGTCAGACGAGAAACACAAATGAGTAGTCGTGTTCCCTCAGGAGGGTTAAGACCGCGGTATTCGCCTGAGACTCAACCGCTGCATTCGCTCGCTGGCCTTGACCTTGCCCCCGGAGTTCCGCTACTGTCGGTTTTCCCGTGTCACGATGCGCGGTTGGTCCGCGTCTTCCATCGCGGTGAGTTTGGCCTTAGAGGATGCCCCGATGACCCGTCGGTGGGTGATTGGTCTGGCGGCCGGGTCGAGCGGTTGCTCGCTGCACACCGCCTTGGTCGAACTCGAAGGCGTCGGCCTGGAAATTCGCCTGTTGCAACGCTTTGCCACCCAACAGCCCTATGCCGCAGAATTGCGCGATCAGATCCGCCGCGTCACCGCCCAACCCGTCGAGGCTCGGGCCGTCGGCCGACTGCATCGCCTCTTGGGCGAAACCCTAGCCTGCGCCGCCCGAACCGTGGCCGACACCGCCGGAATTCCTCTAGCACGGGTGATGCTCATCGGCTGTCCCGGCCTGACCGTCGGCCATGATCCCGAAGGTCGCTTTCCCTCGGCTTTGCCGCTGGGCATGGCAGCAGTGGTGGCCGAACGAACCGGAGTGACGGTAGTCAGCGACCTGTCAGCGCGAGATGTAGCGGCCGGGGGCCAAGGCACGCCGATCACTGCCCTGCCAGATTATTTGCTTTTCCGTGACAGCACCCACACCCGCTTACTTGTTCATTTAGGTGGTATGGTCCGGCTGGTTTGGCTGCCTGCTGGCGGCAAAGTGGGTGAGATCGTCGGATTTGAAGTGGGGCCATGTGGCGTGCTGCTTGATGCGCTCATTCGCCAACTCACCGGTAACAAGGAACAGTTTGATAGTGGCGGCCGACATGCAGTTCAAGGTAAATGTGTCGATGCGTTGCTGGATGCCTGGTTAGCTCATCCACTGCTGCAACGCCGACCGCCCCGCGGTTTGCCCCGGCAGGGCTTCGGTGACGAATTCGCCAAACAGGCCCTCGAACAAGCTCGTCGACTCGGGGCTAGCTTACACGATTTGCTTTGCACTGCCTCGCATTTCGTCGTGCGTACCCTCGCCGATGCTGTAACTCGTTATGTGCCGACACGACCGGCCATTGACCAGATGTTGCTCACCGGCGGCGGGGTCCGAAATGGTCTGTTGTGGCGGTTGCTGGCAGCACAATGGGTCCATCTACCGCTTCTACGCACGGATGAGGTGGGTATTCCTGCCGAGTATCGCCAGGCCCTCAGCACGGCCCTGCTGGCAGCGTTGACCCTTGATGGTGTACCTGGTAATGTCCCCACAGCCACTGGAGCAGCTGGCTCGCGCTTGCTCGGCAGCCTGACCCCTGGCGCTTCGGCCAACTGGTCGCGATGTGTGCAATGGATGGCCCAGCACGTCCACGCCGGATAAGACAATAGTATCGATTGCCTGCGGCTTTCTTCGCTCCGGCGGAGTTGGCTGCCATGTGGCGTTTCTTGAAACTTACGGCCTAGTTTGTTTGGGAGTGGAGACAAACCCGGCCTGGACCTAGGCACCCAATGCGCTACTGATCCTTGCGGATGACTTGGACCTTCGCCGATTGGAGTTGTTATCGGGCCACAAGTCTCGCTTCGCCACCCCCGGACCAACTGACCAGCCAGGGCGTCCCTTTCGGCGTTTTTTCAGCACTTACCCGCGATGTGGTCGGCTGTCCGAGCCGACCTGCTCACGGGTCGCTACCAGCGGCGCGTCGGCCTGGGACGTTAGTCAACCGACTAGAGCAAAAACATCGGCGAGCGAAAGACTCGAGGGCAGTGGCAACCCGAGAAGGTGGGAGATGCATAAGCGTTATGCTGCCTGGGGAAAAAGGTGAGCGCTCACTGGTCGACTCCTATCGACAAATGAGCAAACCTATTCATCAAAAGATTTCGGCAGTGTGGGCCGTTCCTGGGATGTCGTCGCGACAGTCACCTCGGCCGGTAGCCAGATGGTGAACGTGGACCCCTCGCCGGGTTTGCTGCGGACCACAATCTCGCCGCCCATCATCCGGCAAAAGCCACGGCTGATGGATAAACCCAGGCCCGTGCCGCCGTATTTGCGTGTGGTGCTGCTCTCGGCCTGCTCGAACTCCTGAAAGATGCTTTCGAGCTTCTCGGCGGGTATGCCAATTCCGGTGTCGATCACTTGCAAACGGACCCAATCCCGACCATTGTCACTTAGACGCCTGGCGCGGAGCATGACACGGCCATTGGCCGTGAATTTGATGGCGTTGCTAAGCAGATTGAGCAGCGATTGGGTGAGGCGTTTGGGATCAGCATACAGAGAGCCAAGCGGCTCGACGAAATCGCGTAGCAATTGATTGCCGTTCTTCTTGGCCAGCGGTTCTTGCTAC
>JBDNDE010000410.1:0-3438 GCA_046719305.1 Gemmataceae bacterium
CGATCTCCAAACTTGGCAACGGCTTTGCTCTACGGCATCGAAACCGAATTGTGTGGTTTCCCCCGCGAAGCCACCGCGATGGACGACACCGCTTTGCATCTGTTGTTCCCCCTGGCCGACAAAGACCTGCTCTCCCGTATCCGCAATGCCCGGCTGCCGCAGAGCTACTTTGGTTGCCTAGTACAGGCGTTGCAAAGCTCGTTCATCTACGACCGGCTGATTGTCAGCTGGATCAACGAGTTGCCGCAACCGGAACTGGCAGCAGAGGTGGCCGACTTTCTCATGCGGTTTGAGGAGGTTGATTGGGTGGTAGCGGCTGGGGTGCATGAGGGGCGACTGATTCTGTCAGCGCGTTCCAGTGCCCCGAATGCCAAAGCGGGCGAAGTGCTGCAACGGGTTGTAGGCCACCGGGGCAAAGCGGGCGGCCATGATCGCCGAGCCGGCGGCGTGGTCTACCTGCCGAACACCTCGCATCGCACGATTGATGAGGTCCGCTCGGAGTTGCGGCGTCGGTTGCTTCGGGAACTGAACATCGAGGAGTGCCGCGGCCAACGCCTCGTGTCCAAACGCGAGATGTTACACAACTTGACCGCTTGAGGACGCCCAGACAATATGCAGCCACCGCAGAAGAACGGTTCGGCGGCCACGATCAATCTCGTCTGTTGAAAGGAAGCACCATGAACGAGGACATTGGTTTGCTGGCGGACATCGTCGAGAATCCGCTGGATGATACCCCACGTTTGATCTATGCCGATTGGCTGCTGGACCGGGGGGAACCCAATGACATCGTGCGTGCGGAATTTATTCGCTTGCAGATTGATCAAGCTCGACAGCGGGCCAATCCCCAGGCTGCTCGACGGGCCAAACGACTGTTGGCGAATAATGCGCGTCGCTGGTCGCGAGGGCTCAAACCGCTGCTTCGAGCCTCGGCTTGGCGTCGGGGCTTCGTCGAGTCCGCCAGCGTCCATGCCGCAGATTTCCTGGAATTGGCGCACGAAGTGCTGTCGCTGGCTCCCATTCGCTTCCTGCACTTTCGCCAACCGGCGGGGCATTTTGCTTCGCTCTGTCGCTGTCCGCATCTAGCCCGGTTGGACGGCTTTTCGGTTCAGGGCGGCTCGTTGAGTTCGCAGGATCTCGACGCTTTGGGCACCTCGCCGTTTCTGGAAACGTTGCAAGTCTTGCACCTCGACGACAACCACCTCGGCACGGTACGACGGCTGCGCGACTGGTTTCGTTGTATGCCCGCCCTGACGAGTCTTAGCCTGCAAAACGTCCAACTCGACGATGTTACTCTGGGCCGGCTCGCACACTTCTTGACCCCTCGGTTGCGGCAACTGCATCTAGGGCATAACAACCTGACCGATGCAGGTCTGAGCGTGCTACACGGTCTGGATCTGTCCGCGTTGGCCCTCGGGGGCAATAATCTGTCGGCCGACGCCATAAATCGCCTGCTGGAGTCGTTGCCTCATCTGCAGTGGCTGCAACTCGGCCCGCAACCGCAGCATCTTCGCCAACAACTGCGTAAAGATTACCCGTCGCTTACCCTGGAGTTCCGCTTTTCCACTGAGTTGCCCGAGTGAACCGACGTAAAACTCGAGTCGTCGTTTTTCCTTTTGACCTGTTTGGTTCTGCCGGTTGCGCCGCCGGGGCAGAACTCATCGCCGACGAGCTTCGGGAGATTTTGGCCGATAATCGCAGCGAAACTGTTCCCACACGGGCACAGGCTTACACTTCCCGCGTCTCGCTGACCGAAGCTGCCTTCGTTACACCGGCCGACTACCAAGACTGGCGAGCCACCGGGCACCAACTGGCACAGGAAGCCTTGAAGTCCGAATTTACGGTGTGGCTGACGGGCAATCATTTAGGAGCGTTGCCGGTCTATGAGGTGCTAGCGCAGCAGCAAGAGCCACTTCCCCTGATCGTACAATTGGATGCCCATCTGGACATTCATCATTTTCGGGATTGTGAGAAGGCACCGACACATGGCAATTTTTTGCTGCATCTGCCAGGACCCCTGCCCCCCCTGGTGAATGTGGGGCATCGCGATTTATTGCTGCCGGTTGAATACATCGCCCGCTATTATCGTCGAACGATCAGCGTGGCGGAGTGGGCCCGGGATAGCCATCAAGTGCTCCGTCTGCTCCAGGCGGAGCTTGCCTTGGCCCGACAAGTCTGGCTCGACCTGGATTGCGACGTGTTTGAACCAGCGGTGTTTCCAGCCTTAGCACGCCCTGTGCCGTTTGGACTGATGCCGTTGGATATTTTGCAGCTGGTGGAGGCGATACCGAGCGAAAAGTTAGCAGGGCTGATCGTCTCAGAGTTCGACCCGGGGCGGGATCAGAACGATCGCAGCTTGGCGTTGGTGACTTGGCTGCTGGAACATCTGCTGCTGCGAAAATACGAAGGACGCTTGCCAAGCAGATAACTCTTCGCTAAGTTTTCACCGCACGCTCCCATGAACGCATCGTGCACTCTAGACACCTCGATCACGGGGGTGCCGTGGCGAGTCTGTCTTCACAAGGAGAGGGTTTCTATGAACCGTCTATTACTACTAGCTGGCTTGGCTGTAGCTGTCGTGCTGGTCGCCGGAGCCAACGGGGCCGATGAAAAGCCCATGAGCATCAAGGAAGTCATGAAGGTCGCCCACAGCAAGGACGGCTACCGGGCTAAGGTAACCGCGGCGGTCAAGGACAAAAACTTCGACACCATTTCGACCGTGGTCAAGGATTGGGAAAAAGCCGCAGTGGACTTGAGCAAGAATACTCCGCCCAAGGGTGAAGCAGACTCGTGGAAGAAGTTGACCGAAGCCTACACCAAGAACATCCAAGCGATGGCCAAGGCGGCGGGTGACAAGGACGTCAAGGGCGTACAAGCCAGCCTGAAGACAGTCGGCAGCAGCTGCGGTGCTTGCCACAAATCGCACAGGTAAGTGTTCTGTAACTGGAGACGGTCCTCTTGGGCCGTCTCCGTTTTCTTTCTTTACTTTCTCAACTCCTTTTTCTAACCTCGCTTCCAATCATCAACTAATATAGTTATAGTCTTTCCGATACCCCTACCGTGATCTTGATCCGACGGAAATGGGATGACGCGTTGGCAGGCTCTGCTTCGTTGTTCCTTCGCCCAGGCCTACAAGCTCCTCGGGGCCATGTGGCTGCATGAACGTTTGATGACCCAACGGTTCATGACCATTTTGCTGTTTCATCGCGTCAATGACAGCATCCCCGAAGATGGCCTAACGGTAAACAGCCGACGATTCCGACAAATTTGCATTCTGTTGCGTCAAAAGTTCCATGTCGTACCTCTGGACACGGTGTTTCGCATCCTGCGAGAAGGAGAAACGATCCCCCGACGCACCGTGGCCATCACCTTCGATGATTGCTATGCCGATAACCTGCACGCTGCCCAGATTTTGCACGAGTACCAGTTACCGGCCACGTT
>JBDNDE010000411.1:0-3434 GCA_046719305.1 Gemmataceae bacterium
CGATCTTATTTTTCGATTAAAATGGTTTCGCCACGTTTATGCAGATATTCCAATTCGATCAAAATGAGTTCAACCAGGGCAAAGGGGCGTTCCGACTCAGGCACCGATTCAAGATGCTCGCGCATGTCGGGACAAACGCCCATTGCCCACAGCCGTTCAAAGCGAGCGCAAACCTCGTCGATCCGCTGTTTGCAGGCTAGGGGCAGCGAGTCGAAAGAACTATCCGGACCGTTCATCGTTCTGGCTCATGTCGGCAGGGGCCGGCGATTCCCATAGGTCGCGGATAAGGGCCAGACGACGACCAACTGTGCGTACCGTACATCCTAGTTCGGTAGCGATCTCTTCGTTGCTGTAGCCTTCCAGTTTGCGTAGGGCGATTTGTCGCAGCTGTTCATCTCCCAGACGCTCCAGCAGCACACGTAATTCATCCGCCACCATAGCTGCAAAAGCCGGATCAGGATCAGGGCCAATCAGCGAGTCGATGGCAGCGTCGTCGAGCGGTTTAGTGGACGAGTCTGCTCGTTTTTTGCGCGACTCATATTTACGTAGATCGATTGCTTTGCGAGCCGTCAGCACCACCAACACCTGCCAGAGATCATCGCGATTGGCCAATCGTGGAAAGCGTTGCTCGCTGGCCGCTCGAAAGAAACTGTGAAACGCCGACAACGCGACATCTTCTTCGTCGGCAGCGCGGCTGGAACTGGCCCGCAGTTTGCTTCGGGCCAGTTCGACCATTCGAGAGAAATAGCGTTCCCAGAGGCGTTGCGCGACCTCCTGTTCCCCGGCCGACAACGCCGCAATCCAGGTTGTCACCGAACCCTCTTGGTTCATCGTTGCTCTCCAACTAGCACGCGTGTGTCACGATGTCTGTAACCTACGATTTAGCTTGCAATTCGGCATTGGTGATCGAGCCGAGATCACCCAAAATGGCTGCGGCACGGTTGGCATCGGCAGCCGAGTCGAATTGGACATAGCCAACGAATTTCTCGCCCAAGACCGACATCATCAGCCCATGCAAGCTCAGCCCCTCGACGGCCCATTGGTGGGTGACGCGGTGAGCCAGCCCGGCCGCGTTATCGCCCTCGACGCGTAGTACGATGGGATGATCCACTTCGTGCAGACCGGCTTCTTTGGCGGCCTTGACCACTACGGGTCCGGAGATGGGAGCGACATAGAGGACCCCCGTGCCTGGTTTGTCGGTGGAACGGCGTGTGTAGATGTACTCCAGATTGGCATCGGCCTGGGCCAAGTGTGCCAGCTTGGACGCGACGCCGCCTGCTTGGTCGGCCACGTCTCCCGCCCAGATGTGAACGCGGTCTAGTTTGAAGCTCATCGAAGTGTCCTCCGAAAGGGGAAAAGGAGTGTACGCACGATTGTATGCAGTCCCAGACAATCGGCGAACCATCCCGAGCAGAGAATTTTCGTGTCACCCGGGGCCACTCGTTACGGCTGGCCCGATTTTCTTGGCAGTCTGGGGCTGTTTGCAATTGCCACGCTCCTACCAAGACGTCAGAATAGCAGCTAGTTCTCTTCGAGTGGTGCAACTTTTCGGAGCCTGATCCTTTATGAAACGATTCTTGTTGGCTCTGGCCCTGCTGTGGGGCGTAACCACACTGGCTCACGCGGAATATGTGGTGATCATCGCCAATCTAAGCCCCAACGCGGTTCAGCCGCAACCCGGAGCGAATGTTGGCGGTCCCGGAATGATCGGTGGCCCCGGTATGCCGCCTGGACCCGGACCCGGAATGCCACCTGGACCTGGTATGCCCCCTGGGCTCGGCGGTGGAGGACGGGGCGGTGGCGGAGGGGCCTTTGGTGCCGGGGGGGGCAGCCCGCCGATTGGTCCGGGTCTGCCAGGGCCGGGTCTGCCAGGACCGGGGGGGCCTGGGATGCCTCCCGGTGCAGGCGCTCTGGGGGGACCGGGGCTGCCGCCTGGCTCTGGTTCCTTCGACCTCGACGCCAGCGAAGACCTGGCCACTCTTGTCGTCGTCGTTCTGGAAGTGACGGCCAAAACGCCTGGTTACGTCAAAAACTACGAAGCCGGTGCCGCCATTCCCTTCGGTCACAAGTGGGGTAGCACCTATTTTGTCAAACAACTCGACAAGTTTGAGGTCAATCTAGTGCCGGCGGCCGATGGCCGGCCGTTGCCCACGGTTCGTGAGCGTTTTAGTCGCGACTTTGCCGCCACCATGAACGACAAAGATAAGATGACGCCAGAGAATCTGCTTTCGCTAGCACGCAAGGCGCTCAACTATGGTCTGGTCGATCGCTACAGCGAGGTTATGAACAAACTGGCCGAGATCGATAAAACCAGCCCTTTGGTCAAGCGGTATCTGCAGGTCAAGGAGATGCTTGCTAAGCCAATGCCGCCCAACGACCTAGCTGAGCAATGGAAGACCAAGGTGCTGGAAGGTTACCGCGTGGTGCAGAAGTCCGACAACCATTTTGCCCTGCTGCACCCCTACCCCACCGACGAGGTGCCCGAGGTCAAAGCCAAGCTTGAACGTCTCCAAAACACTCTACGCGGCATCTACTTTTGGTGGGCGATGCAAGAAAAGGCCGAGCTGCTGCCGCTGCCCAAACAACGGTTGCTCTCGGTGTTGACCGATCGGGGCGAGGACTTCAACAAGCTGAAAAAACAGTTCGCCTCTAGTCCGATCCTGTCAGATAGCTTTTTGGCCCGCCGCGAGGGCGTCAGCGTCTTTAGCACCCGACGCGGTGATGAACACTATGAGAAGATGGAATCGGCCTCGGATACTTATTGGAAAGAAGGCTACCATCGTACCCAGATTCTCAAAGGAACGGGCAGCATCGGCCTGCCGCGTGGTAAAACGCACAAAGACCTTGAGGTCTACGCCCCGCGCACCTCGGCTATTGTGCTGAAGGCTCTGGAAGATGAGTGGGAACAAAACGCCAGCAGCCACGAGGTGGCCCGGCAGTTGCCCTTTGCCACCGGCCTGATCGCTGCCAAGGTCCACGCCCCGGAATGGATTCAGTTCGGCATGGGTAGCCTGTTCGAGCGGCCGCTTCAAGCCCCTTGGTCGGGCATCGGGGTGGCCAACTCGTACTATTTGCCTCGGTTCCGAGAATATCTCAAGGCAGGCAAATTTAGTGATGAGAAATCGTTCGATCGCACGGAATTGTTGATCCGTGTAGTGACCGATGAACTGTTCCACGCCAAGCCTGGCAAGCAGGCCGACGGCAAGCCGGAAACCACCGAAGCGGTGCAACGCCGTGCCCGGTCCGCCGCCTGGGCCTTGACCTACTACCTGGCCAAAAACGATCTGCCAGCCTTGCAAGCCTACTTCAAGGAGTTGTCGAAGTTGCCGCGTGACGTGGAACTCGACCGCGAGTTGCTGTTGCAGAGCTTTGCTAAAGCGACACGGTGTGTCGATGCCAGCGGTCAGGTCAACCGAAAACAGAAATGCTACCGT
>JBDNDE010000412.1:0-3428 GCA_046719305.1 Gemmataceae bacterium
TACCGTCACCATCCATGGCTCAAGCAGCAACTTTACCCTTGGTACCACGGGGGTCGGTTTTGTACACGGCGACCAGTTGGGAGACATTGCCTCGTTACGAATCGTGGGCAGCAGTAGCAATTTACGGATCACCAGTACTGGACGCCTCAACACCCTCACCCTGGGAAGCGTCTCCAACAGCACCCTCGCCGCTAGGACGATTGGCACCCTGCGCACGGTGGCCCACGCCGCTGCGGGAAGCACCGGCGATTGGTTTGAAAGCGACTTACAGTTGCAGGGCGGCTCAAGCACCAGTCTGGCCTTAGGCTCTGCTTCGATCGCCGGCCAAATTACTGGTACGGGATTCGGTCAGGGGTCGCGGTGGGATATTCAGGGGCGTACCGGGCCGATTCGTATCGCAGGCGGTGTTTCTGGCTGGACCCTGGGGACCACGATTGCCCAGGGCGGAGTCTTCCCCGACCAGTTGGGCGCGATCGCCGCGTTGCGTGTCGCAGGAGCGCTGGCCGAGATGAGCATTAACAGCGTTGGTCGGATCGGCATCTTCAGTGCCGCTACGATCGACTCGCTCATTCTGAGGGCCAACAGTCTGGGGGTCATGACCGTCGGGACCGCGACGGCTCCGGGCAAACTCAGCAACAGCAGCCTTAGCCTGAGCGGAGCCTTTGGCACCGCAGGCAACGCCTTGGACAACCTGACGGTCCATGGACCTGTTCGCGACACGCGGATTGATGTCTTGGCGGGCAACGTCGGCAGCGTGACGGTCGGGCGTTTTGAAGCTAGCAAACTCTATCTGGGTTACACACCCGGCCTCGATTTTGAAACCCTGGGCACCTTTACCAGCACGCCGTACACTCTGAATCGTTTCGTAACGACGCAGGCGTTCACGGCCAACCTACCGCAGACGTTGGCGTTTGGAAACAGCGAGGTAGTAGCCCATCGGTTTGGCACGGTGCGGCTCAGCGGTGTCTTGACGGGTAACAGCGGCGTGGCTTTTGGTCTGCGGGTCAACGGCCCGGCCAACAGCGGCAGTGTGCGGGTGGCGGCTCCGACGACGACTTTCCTCCCCACGGCCAATCTGCTGCCCAACGTGAGCTTTGGCGACTTCCACTTCGTGGCGTCGTAGTCACGGCCCGGACAACAAGGGGTGTACCTGGACGGGGCGTTTCGCATTTAAGCAATTGAACGCGGCTTGGGGAACCCAACTTAGGATGCTTGCCGATCTCATCGATCTTGCTTGAACGCTGTGTTCTGGACTATGGTAAGTCTAGGCAAGCTTTTCGGGCAGGAGAAAGGCGTTATGTCGGCACTTAGTGGGTTTCGCGGTCGGGTCCACGACGACATTACTCAATGCGTCGGGGTCACCCCGCTGATTCGGTTGCGGCGGGTAGTCGGTGAGGCCAAGGCCACCGTAGTCGGCAAACTCGAAAACTTTAACCCGCTCTGGAGCGTAAAAGATCGCATCGGCGTGGCCATGATTGATGCCGCCGAACGCGATGGGAAGCTCCAGCCGGGCGGCACCATTATCGAACCGACTAGCGGTAACACCGGCATCGGACTGGCCTTCACAGCGGCAGCCCGAGGCTATCGCTTGGTGGTGACCATGCCCGAAAGCATGAGTCTGGAACGGCGGCGTTTGCTCAAGGCGTTTGGGGCCGAACTGGTTCTCACCCCACGCGATCTGGGCATGCGTGGAGCCGTGGCCAAGGCGCGTGAACTGGCCGAGGCTAACCCGAGTTGGTACATGCCGCAGCAGTTTGAGAATCCGGCCAATCCCGAGGTGCATCGTCGCACCACTGCCGAGGAGATCTGGCGTGACACCGCAGGCAAGGTAGATATTCTCGTAGCCGGGGTGGGTACCGGCGGCACTATTACCGGGGTCAGTGAAGTCCTCAAGCAGCGCCGACCCGGCTTCCAGGCCATCGCCGTGGAGCCGGCCGCTAGTCCGGTAATCACCCAGACGCTGCGGGGCGAGGAGGTGCGACCCGGCCCACACACCATTCAGGGAATCGGGGCCGGCTTCGTGCCCAAGGTGCTCAACCTGAAGATTATCGACGAAGTTATTCAGGTAACAGATCAAGAAGCCTTTGAAATGGCTCGGCGTCTCGCTAAAGAAGAAGGGTTACTGTGCGGCATTAGCTGCGGGGCGGCCGCCTCGGCGGCGGTCAAGGTCGCCCAGCGCCCAGAAAATGCCGGCAAACTCATCGTGGTGGTCTTGCCCGATCTGGGCGAACGCTACCTCAGCACGGCGTTGTATCCCGAGTGAGCCTCCAAGCAGGAAGTGGCTGGCCGCGGACTTTTCGTGCTCTGCGGCATCAGCCCTATCGGCTCTATGTGGCGGCCCAACTGGTGTCGCTGACCGGCTCTTGGGTGCAGACAACCGCTCTAACCTGGATAGCCTATGCTTGGACCGATACCTCCTTTTGGCCGGCGACTCTGATGGCCGCTCAGGTCGTGCCGATGGCTCTGTTTAGTCTCATGGGGGGCTGGTTGGCCGATCGCTTTGGCCGGCGACAACTGATCCTGCTGACGCAATCGGGCCAACTGCTCCAGGCGCTGGTGCTGGTCGGGGTAGTAGCTCTCGGCTGGCGCGAGCCGTTGGTCCTCTTGCTGGTTTGCCTGTTGCTGGGCTTGCTCAACGCCCTGGACAACCCCGCCCGGCTTGCCTTTCTCGTTGATCTGGTTGGCCGCGATGATCTACCCAACGCGGTGGCCCTCAACGCTCTGACCTTCAATCTCGCCCGGTTGATCGGTCCGGCTTTGGGGGCGGTCTTGCTGCTCCTGGTCGGCCCTGTGGGCTGCTTTGCCGTCAATGCCTTTAGCTTTGTTCCGGTTCTGTTGGTGCTGCTGTCCTTACGCCTGCCCAATTCTCACCGCTCTGCTTCTCGGTTGCCGCCGTCGGCTACCCTCGCCTTCCTCCTACACCGGCCGCGGCTGCTGCTGCTCTTGATGATGGCCGCGGGCATGGCTTTTTTCGGTTGGCCCCTCTTGTCGCTCTTGCCCGCGTTAGCCGATCGACGCCTCGGACTCGGACAATCCGGCTGTGGTGGCTTGCTCAGTGCTGTGGGAGCCGGTGCCCTAGTGGCAGCGTTGCTGGTTGCCAATCTGTCCACAGGGTATGGGCGATTGGTAGCCCTGATCGGGGGGGTGCTGTCAGCAGCCTCTGGGCTGGCGAGTTTGGCCTGGGTCCAGTCGTTCGCCCTAGGGCTGCTTGGGGCGGCCTTGTGCGGCCTGGGTTTGATCCTTTTTTTGGCCTGCGGTCAAACGGCCATCCAATTACAGGCCGACGACCACAATCGCGGCCAGCTCATGGGGTTATGGCTGACGGTACTGGCCGTGGCACATCCGCTGGGCCACCTCGGAGCAGGGGCCTTGGCTGACCGCTGGGGGGTCGAAACAGTGCTGGGTCTACAAGCTGTCGGCCTACTCGG
>JBDNDE010000413.1:0-3416 GCA_046719305.1 Gemmataceae bacterium
AAATTGATCGGTCGGCCGCACATCGCCTTTGTCTAAGCGAGATGAGGCAACAGTCCAGAAGGCTTTGAGGTCGTCGGAATAACGGCAATCAACAGCCTGGATGTGGAACTGGATGCGGTCGTCAATGCCTGGCGGCAGAGGGTCGGCGTTCGGATCGTCGCTCGGCTTGGGCGGATTTTTGGCATATTTGAGCATCTCTTCATAGGCCATCTTGCCGCTGTAAACGGTCTGGCCCTTGCGTGGGGCAGGCATCTTCTCCCAATACTGCTTGCGATACTGCGGCGGCAGATTCTTGCCGTCCGGCTGGGGGATCACATCCGAGAGAAACTTGATCAAGTGTAGCCAGTTCTCTCGCTCGAATTGACCGGCTACGATCGCCTTGACCGCCTCATCCTCGGCCAGGGCATTCGTCTTAGCTGCGTTAAATGTCGCATCTGCTTTGGCGGCTCGGTCCGCAGTGCTGTTGGCGGTTTCGATTGCCTTGGCAACACTGGGCGCGCTATAGGTGCGTGAGGACAGAGCCAGTCCCATCACCGAGGCACCCAGCCCCACCAGCAGCAAGGCGGCAGCAGCGACGGCGGCAGGCTTCTTGGCGCGAATCAAGCGTTCTTGGGTCAACTCGGGCGGCAACAAATTCGTGTATAGGCGTGCTTTGCTGAGTCCCTGCAAGGCCAGGCCGTAGGCCACACCAAAACTCAAGATGTTTTCATTGAAAATAGGCGAGTTCACTACGTCGTCGCCCACTAGGCGTTCCATGGCTACGACCTTCCGCACCTCCAGTTGCAGTTTCTCTGCGAGGTAGCGTTGCAAACCAGGCAGACGGAAGGCGTTGCCCAATCCCACCATATATTCAATCTGGGCATCACGATGGGTATTGCTGAAGAAGTTCAGCGAACGTTGCACTTCGCCGACAAAGTCACTGAGAATCGGCTTCAGCGAGGCCAGGATCTGCTTCAGTTCAGGCGGAGCGGTCTTGGTGGCGTTGCGTTTGGTATGCTCCGCCTTTGCAAAGGTTAGTTTTAGATCCTTGGTCAGTGCACGGGTGAAATGATTCCCTCCTACAGGGATTGGCCGCTGCCAGATGACCTTGCCGCCATCGGTGCAGACCAGGTTGCTGGTGTCCGTGCCGATGTCTAGCCCCACGACACACTTCTTAGATTCGTCGCTCGGGGTGTTAGCGTCTATGCCTAGCAAATCGTGGGTGATGTAGTTGCACAACGCCAGCGGTGCCATCTGGATGAAATGCACTTCAATGCCCACATTGCCGAAATATTGCAGATAACGGCTGATCATGTCGCGTTTCATGGCGAACAAGCCGATCTCGGTCTCTAGGGCTAAACCGTCGATCACTTCGCCTGAACCGAGTTTCTGGTAGCTCCAGACCACTTCATCCAGATTAAACGGAATCTGCTGTTTGGCTTCAAACTTGACAATGTCGGCAATTTTTTTCTCTTCCACGGGCGGCAGCTTGACGAACCGAGCCAGACCAGCCTGTCCGGGCACGGAAATGGCAACTTGATCGCCCTTAAGGCTGTTTCGCGAAAGGAACTGCAACAGCGCCTCACGGATGAGGTGATCCGGGTCGGCATCGGGCTGCGTCAAGTTCTTAGGATATTCCACAAAATCGAACGCGGTGGCCGTCAGCACTTCTACGCCGTCCGCGTTCTTGACCATTTGCAAACGCAGCGCTTTGAGGGCGGATTGCCCTAAATCGATGCCCCAGACACCGGGTGCCGCTTTGGCCATGGGAGTACCTCTCGCGCAAAAAAGACATGAGGACGTATCCTATCAACCTATCAACGGGCTAACCCTCATGTCAACCACTGCCTCTAGTCCTGTTAACACCTTGCTCGGCCGATCGTTGGCATGACGCGAAAATTCCGAACTTGCCAGCACCAGTCGGCCAACACCTTAACCGGACCAAGTTGATGGGTGGAACCAAGTTGATGGGTGGACGACTCGACGGCTAATAGCAAGCGACAAGAGCAAATCCGGAGAACAAGGCAGCGAAATACGGGGTAGAGGCACTGCCTGAGTCCTCCCTGTTGTGGTGTGGTACCGGCTCGCTCGGAAGGAGTTCTCTCATGGGAAAAAAGATTCTTGTCGGTTTGGCTATCGCTTTGGTTGGTGTGATGGTGGTGAAGTACACCTGGGCGGGTAGCCACCTGCGGCTGTCACTACAGCAATGGAGCCAGGCGGCCAAGCAGGCCGTCCCGCTAGAACGCGAACTGGAACGTCTGCAGATGGAAGTCAACCAATTGGCCAGCCATGATGAACGTTTCCTGGACAAACTGGCCCGCCAGGCCCAATCGGTCACCAAGCTCCAGGCCAGCGTAGACCAACTCAAGGGACGGATCGCCAAACGCGAGCAAGAGATCCGCACGATGCACCAAGCCCTAGCCGGCGACGACACCCAGGTCGTCTATCAGGGCCAACGCTACCCCCGCTCTGAGATGGAGGAGCAACTCAGACTCGATTTCCTCGCCCTAGAGGCTGACGAGCAGTTACTCGATAGCCGAATCAAACACCTGATCGAGATGAAAAAAAGCCTGCAACTCAACGAGCAAAAATGGAAGCATGCTCAACTGTATCGCGAACGACTGGCAGCCGAACTGCAACGCCTGGAAACTGCCCTAGCCGCGGAACGACGCCTCCAGCGGGAAAAGACCGACTCGTTGGACGACAGCCCCTATCGTAAACTGGAAAGCGAGATCGAAGCCTTCCGCGATGAAATCGAAGTACTCAAAACCAAACGCCAACTGGCCGCTCCGCGCGACGAAGGACCGATCCGCCGCGAGCAACACCAACGCGAAGAGGGTCAGAAATGGCGGCAGCGATTGGCCGAGCGTCTAACCCTGCCTCAATCCTAAGTAGGTGGCTATGGTTTGGGAGGAGCAGGCAACGCGCCAAGGAGTCAGCATGTTCGGTTTTACCTGGCTGACGATGAACCAGATCCGCGAGGCGATCAAACGTGGTCGCCTCGAAGAGGCGGCACAATTGTTGCAAGATCCCTCGATCCGCCAGCACCGTCAAGCCGGGGAACTACTTACTCAGTTGGCTCGGGCTTTCGTTGAACAAGGTGAACGGGCCCTGGCTCAGGAGGAAACGGATCGCGCTTGGTCGCTCCTGCTTGCCGCGGAACGCCTTGGCTTAGCCGATAAATCTTATGAGAAACTACGTCGAGAGCTCATCTCCTTCGAGATGGCCCAACTACGAGCGTTGCTTTCGGCTGGTGAATTAGCTCGTGCAGATGCATTACGCATGCGTTTGCGTAGCCACGAAGTCCGTTCCCCCGAACTATCTGTGCTCGAAGAAGGCTTGCAAGCCTGGATGCGGGCCGTCGAATGGGCTGAACAAGGCGAATTTACCATGGCTCTGGATGCAGTCGAACGCACCCGCAAACTACTGGGTGTCAA
>JBDNDE010000414.1:0-3414 GCA_046719305.1 Gemmataceae bacterium
CAGGTAATCGCGCGGTTGCGTCAGCATGCCGTCCATGATCGCCAGGCCGTGGTGCCCCCCGAGGTGCCACATAGTGTCGAGTGGTTCCTCTTCGAGTCGCGTCGTGGGCCGGACTATCTGTTTGCATCGTCGGCGGCGTTGCTGTTGCGGTCGCTGGGGTATGCGGTGCGGGTTGTTTCCGGTTTTTACGTCCGGCCGGATCGTTTTGATGTTACCCGCGGCCAAACCCCCGTCGAAAAAGAAGATGCTCACTTCTGGATTGAAGTCAATCACTACAATCCAAATAGTTGGTTCCTCGTTGAACCAACCCCCGGTTATGAACTCTTGCCTGCCCCCCGCTCCTGGCTCCAGTGGTTGGCCGCCTGGCAAACGCCCCTTTGGCTGCTTGCCGGTTTCGTGGGCTTGGCTGGCCTGGGTTACCTGTTTCATCGGCCCATTCTCGATCGCTGGGCCGTCTGGACCTGGCCGGGACTCAGGCACGGCTGGCGACCGGCTGTACTCTCCACGCTGCGCTTGCTCGAACGCCGCTCGCACTGGGCCGGTCAGCCCCGACCCCAGGCACTGGTGCCGTCACGCTGGTCCGGTGATGCCACGCTGCAACACCTCGGCCGACTAGCCGACTGGGCCGCCTATGCCCCGCCGCAGTGCCCGCCTCCCGAGAACGAGGAAACCATCATGGCTGTCTGCCGCGCCTGTCTGCGCGATTGGACCGTGGCTCGCTTCCGCCAGCAGAGCATCCGCCCGGACGGCATACCGCCCCCTCCTCTCCCGACCCCTAGCCTTTCAACACCGAGCATCCCGATAGAGAGGACGGCATGACTTCTGCTCCCGCTTCGATTTCTGGCTTGCGTCAAGCCCTTAATTCGGCCCTGCGTGGCAAGGCCCAGGTCATCGAGTTTGTCCTAGCCGGGTTGCTAGCACGTGGTCATCTGCTTATCGAGGACAAGCCCGGCCTGGGCAAGACAACACTGGCCAAGGCGTTAGCCCGGGCTGTGGGGGGCCGCTTCGCCCGCGTGCAGTGTACCCCAGATTTACTTCCTGGCGACATCACCGGCTTCAGCGTGTTCAATCAGAAAACCCGCGAATTTGATTTCCTCCCCGGCCCCGTGTTTGCCGAGGTGTTGCTGGCCGACGAGATCAACCGCACCACGCCGCGTACTCAGAGCGCCTTGCTGGAGGCGATGGCCGAGCGTCAGGTAACGGTGGATAATGTCCGGCACACGCTCAGCGAGACGTTCTTTGTCATCGCAACACAAAACCCAGTGGAGCATCACGGCACCTATCCACTGCCCGAGGCCCAACTCGATCGCTTTGCTCTGAAACTGAGCATCGGTTACCCTGCTGCCGAGGAAGAGTTGGCCATGCTGGAGGCAGCGATTGGTTCGGCTCGACTCCGCGAGGACGCCCCTGCCGTGCTGACGCCCGCCCAATTGGCCGGGTTGCAAGAGCAAGTGGCCGGGCTAGCGGTGGAGGCCCCGGTGCGCGGCTACCTGGTGGCAGTGGCTCAGGCAACGCGGCAGCATCCGCGTGTGCCGCTTGGACTGTCACCGCGCGGTTTGCTAACTTGGCAACGGGTGGCCCAAGCCTGGGCGTTTCTGCAAGGCCGGCCGTTCGTCACACCGGATGATGCTCAACGGGTCGCTGGGCCGGTCTTGGGGGTGCGGCTGGGGCTAGATTCGGCTTCTCAGGGCGTCATCGACGAAATACTTGCCGCGGTGCCGGTGCCGGTGCCGATGCATCCCTAGGGAGAGAGCCTCATGAGCGGCTGGTTGCTCGGCTTGGGCCTACGTGCCCTACAAGTGATCGTGGAAGCCTCGCCGACTTTGTTATGTGGCCTAGTGACGGCCGGTGTGTTGCGGCGGATGGTCGGCCCAGTGGGCACCCGACAGCTTTTTGGGGCATCGGGCTTTTGGGGGTTGCTACGTTCCTGGGCGATTGGCATGCTGTTGCCCGTGTGTGCCCTGGGAGTCTTGCCGGTGTGCCGCGAACTGCGTCGTGCCGGTGTCTCGGGGGGCAACATCTTAGCCTTCGCCTTGGTCGGCCCGCTGCTCAATCCGATCAACTTTCTCTATGGCCTGACCCTGGGCGAACCGAAGATCATCCTCTGCTTCGCGGTCGGCTCGCTGGTGCTGGCCTTGCTGGGCGGCCTGATCTGGGAACGGTTGTTTCCCCGTTGCGATGAACCCGATGCCGCTGCTGTCGCTTCCGCCGAGGCCGAGCCTTTACCTACGCCCGGCTTGCGGCGGATCTTGGCTGTGGCCGTAACAGCAGCCCGCGAGACCATCGGTCCCCTTCTGCTGTACTATCTCGTGGCGGCCGGCATCTCAGGGGTGGTGTCCACCACATTACCGGCCGGCTCTCTGCAAAAAACTATGTTGCGGGATGATCCGTCCTCTCCGTTGATGATGACAGCCGTCGGCTCGCTGGTGTATATGGGGCCGCTGCCCGGCATGATGCGGATCGGGGCGATGTTCGAGCACGGTAACTCCGTGGGAGCGGCGTTCGTGTTGTTGATACTGGGCATCGGCTGCAATCTGGGCGTCGTGTTGTGGGCCGCAACCACCTTCGGCTGGCGGTCGGCCCTGAGTTGGTTCGCGCTAGTGGTGGCCCTAACGATTGGCATCTCTTACGCCATCGAGCGGCCGTTGCGGACCGCGATTCAGCCGCTGGACCACACGCACGCATTCGATGATTTCACCAATCCGTTCGCCGATCCCTGGAACGCCTCGCTGAGCGAGGCTGGAGTCAAGCTCGGGCAACGGGTCGATGTGTTGGAGTTGGCCGCCTTGCCATGCTTGCTAGCATTGGTGCTGGTGGGGCTCATCGACCGCATCCGCAGCGTGCGGGGGTGGGTAGAAGCCTGGCTGACGCAGCCCGTAGCACGCTCGAAGTGGGACATCGTTATCCCTGGCCCAGTACTCGGAGTGATAAGCATCATTGGACTTTTAATCTTTAGTATCTTAAGTGCCTTCATCTTTTATCCTGATTCCGAGACTGTGTTGGGCGATATGACCCGTGTCTATGCCGAGGTCGCCGCCCCGTTGCGCAACGCCCGGCAGGGGCCGATGAATCCTGAGCAACGCGACGAAGTGATCGTCCGACTAGAACAGTGGGACTTGCTGACACGCAAATTACAAGTGGGTCATCTGCTACGCACCTGGAAGCAAGATGCCAATCTGACACAGATGGGCGAACAGTTGCGCGAAGCGCTGGAAACCGTCCGCGATCACCTGCTGGCCAAAGAGGACGCCCAAGCCAGCGCCGCGATGGACGAGGTAATAAAAGCTTACGACGCGCTCAAGCATCATCTGCGTCAGCCGCCGGTCGCTTTGCCTTCTGCCTTGGACGATTAAATAGCACCGCTTCGGGTGGTTGGGTCAGCGGGGCACGGCGGAGTTCACCGGTGCGGTTGGC
>JBDNDE010000415.1:0-3405 GCA_046719305.1 Gemmataceae bacterium
AAGCGCTCGAGCGTACACAGGTCAGGTTGTAGCCCAGCGAGCAGGGCAACCCCTTCAGGCGTGTTGATGCTTTCGGGCTGGTACACCGGCAGGCCGTGCGCTTGGGCGATGGTTTTCATGCCGCGGCCGGTTTGCCGGGTCGAGCCACGACGTTCACCCGTGTCGCGATCGGGTTGGGTAAACAGCCCGACACATAAGCCCGGCCGCTGCAGGAGCATTTCCAAAGTCGGTTCGGCGAAGATGCCAGTCCCCATCATTACGACACGCATCCGCACCTCTCGATCTGGTCTGCTAGATTGCTCTTGGCTTCACGACAAAACACAGGGAGCCAGCCCACCCGTTGCCAGGGCAAGACTGGCTCCTGCAATGCAGCAGGGGGTTACGGCTTATCCTTCATCATACCTGCGTCGCGGCGATACAGCGGCAGATGGCGGTAATAGACTTCGAGTGACAGCAAGCTGAGGGAGGTGGCCCCGAGGCGACCACCGACGTGGTCATCGCCCTTGAAGCTACCGGCCTGCATCGGCTTGCCGCCCAGCCCCTTATCTTGGCGAGCAATGAGGACGTCGCGGATACCGTCCTTCCCACTGGGACCGTTGTTCCAAAAATCCCAAACCTCGCCGCCCATGTGGTGCATTACCTGGGTGGCGTAGTAGAGGTAGTAGATGTTCGAGGTTTTGGCCGGTGGCAACCGCTTGATCTTGTTGATGCTGGCCAGCAGGCTCGCATTACGAGGACTAACGCCCATGTACTGCCTGCACAAGGCACCGACCGCGGTCATGGCAGGTGTCTCGCCGCTTCCGGGTAGGTAGCTGTAGCCACCTTTATCGCTGGATTCGCAACTGTTGAGGAAAGCCTCCGCCTTCTTTAACGCACTCTTGGGAACGGTCAGCCCGGCCATCTGGCCGCTCTTGAGAGCCATGACCATCCAACCAGTCACCGAGGTGTCGCCCGAAGAACGCATCGAATAACGCCAGCCCCCCCCGGCCGGATCTTGCGAAGCTAACACATAGTTGATTGCCATCTGAGCCGAGACTTTAATCGCTGGATCACTCGTCAGACCATAGGCTTCGCACATGGCAATAGTGGCCAAACCATGGGCATACTGATCGCCGCCGTAATAGCCGGCTTGGTTGCCGCTCTTGACCTGCTGGTTGATCAGCCAGCGGATGGCCATGCCCACGCCTTTGCTGTAGTCCTTCTGGTGCGTGCCATCCTTGGACGGCTTGTTAGTGATGCCGGCCGCCAAGAACGGCAACAGGCCGAAGGCGGTGCCGGCGGTGGTGTTGTTGCGGTTGGTTTCCGGGGTGCAGTTGTTGGGCTTGATGATCCCCTTGGGCAGCGGCTCGGTACGACCGAAGCGGTTGAAGTTGTTCAAGCTCCACGAACCATCGGGCGACTGGTGCAACGCTAAGAACAACAAGCCACGAGCGACAGCCGCTTCCGATTCAGAGTTGCCGCCACCTTCGGCCAGCATCTTTTGTCGGGTTGCACCACTTCGGCCACCAAAGCCGCCAGGCGCGTTGATGCCGCCCATTCCGCCGAGGGTGCCGAAGCTGTTGCCCAACCCGGGAGCGTTGGGGTCGAGCAGGGCTGCCCCGGTGCCCCCACCGCTTCCCGGAGGCGGAGGTACGTTGGTCGGGGCCATCTCCGGGGCGTTCACCACGCCGACGGCTGCCGTGGGATCGACCGGGCCAGGCACCGACACATCTTGAATGTTGTCAACGTTGTAGTTCAGCGGTACGCTGCTATCCAAGCCGATGTCGGTGCTGGTGAGGTCTTTCTCATCGGGCACGTCTTCTACTTCGTTTTTCTGTTCCATCTCGGGTTGGTTCTGATCGGGCCGTGCTGTGGCCGCATCAATTAAGAAGAACAGCAGAACCATGCCCCCGATCACGGTACTATTGATGATGCCGCTGAGCAAGCTGACAACGATGAATCGAAACAGCGAGACGCCTTCGGTGTTCCACTTCGGTTTTTCAATCACAGGTTTCGACATGGGTGGATCTCCAGGAAGATGAATATTTGGGAATCGACCAGTGTCCTCGACGACACCACAATCTGCAGTACAGTAGGCCCAAGCCGAATGAGCCGGACCGACCGCTTCTGTCTGTTCTCTTGCTACCGTTTGGCCGCGCTTAGGGGTGGAGTCTCTGCCAGTCCCTAAGCGCGGCCTAGGCACTGGTCGGTTCATCGGGAGGTTTGCCTCCCGTGCCCTTGGTTCCTTCTTGAGTCGATCCTTCCACTCCGCTGTCGCAACGGCCCGGTAGATGGTAGCGTGCGGTTACTGGGGCACGCCTGATCTGGGCGTTACGCACCGGCCCCGACACAGGGATGGCCATCGGCGTCTCATCAGCAGGCGGCGGCACGAATTCACGTTCCCGCAACCGTCGCAGATGATCGCGTAACTGCTGATCGCGGCGTCGGAAATAAATAGTCACAGCCACCAAAGTGACGATCAGTCCGATAAGCAAACACGGCACCCCGTAGATCAGATATACCATCCACGCGGTCCGTTCGGTGACGGGGTCCACCTTGGCTCCAGGCAAGCTCAGCGTGTGCGCGATAAGCAACGGTGCCGACTTTTCCGGCTGCTCGCGATCTCGTGTTTCGTAGGCCAGCAACTTGAAGAAGTAGCCAGCCACTTGGACACGGATGCGGTCGGTTTTGCGTTGCCCAAGCAAGGAGCGGGGCAACCCGGCGGGCCACTCGGTGAAAACGACGCAGATCGCCTTGGCTCCGAAGGCATCCGGGAAGATCCAGGCTTCATAAAGGTCGTTGACACCCTCTTGAAGCGCCTCGGGTGGTGGAGTGTAGCGATTGATCAGTCGCAGGTGCCCCTCGATGAAAACCACCTTCCCTCGATGTAGGGCTGGCTCGGTGTGCAAATGCATCGGCGTGAGGTCTTTCCGAGCCTGCGCGCGAAACGCTCGATCCGACGTATAGTTGGCCAGCGTGAGGATCTTGGCATAGGTCTCGGCTTCGAGGTCGCCCACCGGGATGACGCGATGGTCATGCACCGTCTCCAACCACTCGGCCGGCAGGCGATAAAATTTGTCCGTGTCGCGTAAGATCCAGCACTGGGCTGACTCGCCTGCCTTCAGCGTTGCCAAAGTTGAGTACGGATTGGCTGCGAAGCCGTCCAACATGGCCGAGGCGGCCCCCACGCTAATGCGGGATTCACGGCCGCTCATGGCGCTGAGGAAATTCCAAGCACGCACGAGCTCATGTTCGCCGGCATAGAGGGTAGCTAGCGTGCCATGGCCGGCAGAGGGAAGGGCGGAAGCCCCAAAGGCTTGAAGAGCAAAATGCAGGGGGTTGACGTAGTAGTCCTCGGGGTTAAACAGCGGGCCGGGGCCAGGTTCATCAGCCGGTAGTAGTTCTTGCGCGTAGAGGGGCCAATAT
>JBDNDE010000416.1:0-3345 GCA_046719305.1 Gemmataceae bacterium
GATCTGCGCCGGCCGTCGTGATGCTGATGGCTGGGACGCTGCGGTCTTCGAGGGTTTCGAGCTTCAGCCGTAGTGTCTTGGGGCTGCTCTTGCGTGTACGCAGGTAGTTGGCCAGCCAAGTACGCCAGTTAGTCATGGGTGAAAAACGCATGATTCATGCCATCCCGGTAGGAAGGTAAGTAAGGGGGAAGTCCACTACCAAACCACTCCACGGCAACCGATCGACGGCATCGGTTCAGCCTGGTAAGCTAACGCAGAGGGGTTTGGCATCGTACGGTGAATAGATAAAGCTGCACGGTTGCATGGAAAAGGGAGAGAAATGAGAATACGCCAAACTTTCACAAAGAGCCGGCTTTACAATCTGCCCTCAGAGTGACGATTGGGCTGTTATAGGTGTGGGTTGAGCGGAACGGAAGCGTCGATAACGCGGAGTTGTCCGTGGGCGTGGGGGCCAGCTGATCAGAGCGAGACCCATCAGTACCATCAGACCGAACACACTGCTCAGGCCCAGTAGGAGCCAGGCGGCTAGCCCCCATTGCCCTGGGTAATTGTGGCCTAACTCAGACCGCACCGCGGGGGTCGGCATCGGCGGCGTGAGGTGTGCCAACGGATTGGGAGCCATCAATGGGGGCGACTCGATCGAATCGCCGGCACTAGGTTGCTCGGCAGTGGGGATCAGTTCTTCCGAGGAGGCACGTCCCAGACGTGCAGGCGGCGGTATTGGGAAAAATCGACCCATCTCCCCCCCCGGCGCCTTGCCCCACGGGTTGAACTTCGGTTGCATTAGCGGACTTCGATTCGGCCCAAGCGGTGCAGGACCAGCAGACCCTGTCGCCCAGCTTGTGTCGCCCACAGCTGCCAAGGCAAAAAGCAGGATCCCAGACCGGATCAGGCACATAGGCATTCGAAGACCCTTGAAAGTGAAGCTATCCCATCCTATGCGACCGATAAACTCGTCGTCAACTGCTGCCCGAATTTCCGGGCGAAAACCTGCGGAGGCATTAAGATAACGAGGTGAAATGCCCCTTAATTCGGAGAACCCCGATGCGCTGGATTGTACTCATGGCTCTGCTACTTTTGGTCTGCTCCCCGCTCGTTGTGGCTGAGGATCAGCCCTTCCGGTTGGGCGAAACGGAACAGAAACTGCTGGATGCGGCGAACGAATCGCGTAGCAAGGAGAAGATCGGCAAACTGGTTGCCAACCGGACACTTACAGAGATTGCCCGCAAGCATGCGGAGAACATGGCACGTCAGGAGAAGATGGAACACGTGTTAGATGGCAAAGGCGTAGCCGCTCGCGCGCAGGAGGGGGGGTATAATTATCAGGTGATCGGCGAGAATTTAGCACAGGCAACCGGCGACAAGGAGGCACCGGCTCCAAGTCCCGAAGTGATTCACAAGCACTGGATGGAGTCCAAGCCGCATCGAGTGAATCTACTGAACCCGAAGTTTGAACATATAGGGATTGCTATCGTAAAAAGTCCCAAAGGAACCTATTTCTACTGTCAGGTGTTTGGCAAGTTGGCGAAATAAAACCGATCGGTGTGCTATGGACGCAGTCCGACTGCTACTCAATGCCCTCCACGCTCAACCGTACGATTCGACTTGTTGGCTAGCTCTGGGCGATGCCCTGGAAGAAACGGGCCATGAGGAGGCCGCCCAACTGCATCGTGCCCGCCAACGCCGTTGGATGAATGCGGATGATCGACACGCCGAACAAGAGATCCTGCAACTCACCCAGCGGGGCATCCGCGCGCCAATGCCCCGGCTCATCAACAGCCTGGGAATGGAGTTGACGCTGTTGCCGCCGGGCGAATTCTGGATGGGCTCTCCTCCGGGGGAGCCGGGACGACACCCCGATGAACACCCCCAACACCGGGTGCGGCTAACGCGGGCGTTTTACCTGGGTACGATGCCGGTTACTCAGGACCAATGGACCAAAGTGATGCGGTTCAATCCCAGTTGGTTTCGCGAAGGGGGAAACGCCGCTAACCGTGTCGAAGGACTGGACACCCGCAACTTCCCTGTAGAACGGGTGTCATGGTTCGATGCCGAGGCGTTTTGCCAGGCGCTTTCGAAATGGCCCGAGGAACGCCAAGCGGGCCGGGTCTACCGCCTGCCCACGGAAGCGGAATGGGAATATGCCTGCCGAGCCGGCACCACAACGCTGTTCCACTTCGGCAACGACTTGAGTTCGGATCAGGCCAATCTCGATGGTTCCAACCCCGAAGGACAGGCTCCGCGATCGATCTATCTGGGTCGCACCTGTCCTGTGGGGCAGTATCCCAGCAACGCCTTCGGACTCTTCGATATGCATGGGCAAGTGTGGGAATGGTGCCAGGACTGGTTCAGCGAAGATTACTACCAAAACAGCCCGGCGGTCGATCCCCCTGGGCCGTCGCCCACTGCCCGTCGAGCGTTGCGGGGCGGCGGCTGGTACTATGGCGCTCGCATTGCTCGTAGTGCCTATCGTTACCGCTATGAACCGGATGCGCGTCACCATGATTTTGGCTTGCGTGTGGCCTGCACCTGGCATCCCGGGGTTGCGGAGCCGCACGTGTTGCAGCGATGAATCCGACGGTAACAGTTGCACCCAAGAGATCATCTGCAAATCGAAAAGGTTTCTCTAAAGCACCTATCTTCCCATCGTAATCCACTCTGAGGCGCGGCATGATATCACTCGTCCCGAGCGGATGGCCCGACTCGGACCCAAGGCTCATTGTGGAGAATCGATGATGAAGCATTTCGTTTTGGCGGCCGTGGTTGCTTTCGGCCTGATTCTGGTCTCCGGTAAGTCCGCTCAAGCGCATGGGGTTTATGGTTTCGTTCCCGGTCATATTAGCCTGAGCGGCAGCGCCCATCTCAGCTGGGGTGCTATTGGCTTTGGCCAACTCAGCCCCATCGGTTACGGCTATGGTCCGGCATATGGCTACGGGTACGCTCCGGCCTATGGGCATGCGCCCGTCGGTCCGATTTACTATGCCGAACCGCCCATCTATTACAACTACACCCCGGCCTACGGCTATGGGTATCCCGACTGCTGCGGTAAGTAAGTGTTGTGACGAAAGAGCGATCCAGAGAGGGAAGATTTCGCCCATCCTGGTCGCTCTTTTGCTTTATCCCTTGTGGATACACGGCATAGTTGAGTCAGTTGGATCGAAGGGTGATCGGTCCCAAGACGCTTCCTGGAGGGTGGCACAATGTGGCGCTTGATTGGCCTGACCGTAGTTGGTCTGGCTTGGTGCGGGGCTACGGCTTCCGCCAATGGTATTGGTTTCGGATACGGCCCCAGTCATGGCGTCTGGGGGATCGCACCAGGTTACATCGACATAGGTCACCGCGCCG
>JBDNDE010000417.1:0-3334 GCA_046719305.1 Gemmataceae bacterium
GAATGCCGAGATCATGGTCCGAGCTTGCCGCCGTAATTGCCGGCTGTGATTTGCACCAATGCGGTTCGGTGCGTGCAGGCGGCCAGGATACCGGCCCGCATGGCTGATTCGACGGCAACCTGATCCAGACCGTCTAGCACGATTTCATAGACACAGCCCACCTCGGGGGTTAACTGGCTGTGGACCAGCGGCCGTAAGGTCGGGCAATAGGCTTCGTTGGTGCTGGCCTTAAGTTTGGCGTAGCGGCTGCCGATCTTGCTACCGCTGCGGACGATGCCACCGGGAAACGGCGTGATCACCCCGCCTACAGCGTCGATCGCCAGGATGGCAGCACGAGCCGCCGCGAGGGTGCTAGCCGGGTCGCGGCCCAGCAGTAGAAAGTTACCGCCAGCGACCCCCTTGACCGTGCCGAACGATTCCTCGCAGAGGAATTCGCCATCCATCACCGGAATACGCCAAAAGCGACGACCAGCGACCACTTTGGAGCTTTGCCAGCCATCGCCGAAGAAACGTAGTTGGCCGCCGATCGCTAGCCGTCGCTCTGGCGAAGCCTCTAGGCCGTTGTAGCAGGCAGTGGTCGGACAGGTAAGTATGCACTGGCCGATGCGGGCCAAGAGCGCTTTTTGCAAAGCTTCTCGGCTGAAGGCGAAGAACAACAAGGCGACTCCCGGTCGGCCGTCGGGAGTCTGATCGGGAGATAAAACCCCCTCGATGCCAGCTTCACAATCGCAGCCGATCACGCTGGAGGCAAACCCAGTGGCTGCCTGAGCCGCCGCCAGCGCCCAGGAAGGTTCGACAGCTGTAACAATCAGCCGGGCAGCCGTCATTGGAAAGGCTTCGGCAAAGGTATCAAGAATCGGAATTTGGTTGACAGTGAACATAGAATCACAGTAGGACAAAGGGCCCAAACAGCAATCCCCGACAGGGACACGGGAAGCCGTGCTGTGGAAAACCACTTCGTTCGTAACACTCTCTGTCCATCTGCCTAGAGATTGTGATAAACTGAATCAGAGTCTGCGGACCGTGCGTCTGCCCGTCTTTCGCCCCTCGGGCATGAGATCCATTATGGGTACGATGATCTTCCGATTACCCGACGGACTTCCCCCCGAATCGGTGCAAGAACTGGAGTTTGCCGCTCTGGCCAGTGGACCGGATGGTATGCCGGTGCCTAGCACTTTGGATCTTAAACCCAATCAGTTGCTTCTCAGCCGCGACGACGAGGATAGTTGCATCTTGTTGGCTCCCTGGAACCTGTCACCGGTAGGGCGCTTCATGTTTAGTTCGGCCACGCTCATGGATCGCCCACAACCCTACGATCTTCTCGTCGAACTGGCTCGTGGCAAGGTCAATCAAATCCGGAATCAGTCGGCTGATTGGCAACTGGGTGGCTTGGTGATGCCCGAATCCTTGGCCAAACGCATCCGGGAGAATGCAATCCATTTTGGTCGGGTTGTGTGTGCATCGGAGGGGGAAACCACGACGCAACTAACTGAATCGCTGCGGCAATCGTCACGCTTGGCCAGCGAGTTGGCCGCTGTCTATCGCGATCAGGTGTATGCCATTCGTCACCAACGACAGGGCAAGTTAGAGACGACGCTAGGCTGCCGAGTGGATGCCTCGTTACAGCAGCCGGAATTGGGAGCAGCCTATCAAGGAGCGTTCAACCACGCGGTGCTACCGATGTCCTGGCACACGGTCGAAGCGGATGAGACCGTCTATCGTTGGGACCATGCCGATGCTCTGTTGGATTGGATCGAAGCCCACGACCTAGAAGTGACTGCCGGCCCACTCATCGACTTCTCCGCGGCCAGCCTTCCGGCCTGGTTGTGGCTGTGGGAACGCGATGTTCCGAGCATGGCGACGTTCATGTGTCGATTCGTTGAGAGTGCCCTGCGTCGCTATCGCTCGCGGGTTCGCCGCTGGCACCTGACAGCCGCGAGCAACTGGGCCAGTGTGCTGGGGCTGAGCGAGGAAGATTTGCTAGCACTAAGCTACCGCTTGTGCGAAACCGCTCGCAGCGTCGATCCTTCGTTGGAGTTGTTCGTTGGGATCGCCCAACCTTGGGGAGAATATCGGCATTCCTATGATCGGAACACCCCTTTTCATTTTGCTGATAGTTTGATCCGTAGCGGCTTGCAACTCAGTGGTCTAGATCTGGAAATCGTCATGGGGGTCGGTTCGCGCGGCAGCTACTGCCGGGATGAACTGGACCTGTCGCGGTTGCTTGATCTCTACGCTATGCTGGGTGTGCCATTGAGTGTGACTTTTGGCTATCCTGCCCTCCCCTACACTGACCCCACTAGCGACCCGGAACTCTTACCTGGGCGGGGGTACTGGCAGAACGGCTACAACGCGGCGTGCCAGGAAAGCTGGGCGGCCCAGATGATGGCCCTAGCGATGTGCAAGCCGTATGTCCGTGCTGTGAACTGGTGCCATTTCTCCGATCAGTTGCCACACACCTTCCCGCATTGTGGCTTGGTAGATGCTCAGGGCCGATGCCGCCCGGCGTTAGAGGTGGTGCGGGGGCTTCGCGAGAAGCATCTGCGATGACTACCCTGTTCGTCTCCCTGGGCGCGCGTAGCTACCCCATCGGCTTGGCCCGCGACCATCAGTCCGCTTCCCTCTCGTTGCAGGCTCTGATCCGTGACCGCTGGCAGGGCAATCAAGCTTTTGTTGTGGCCGACGATCACACTCAGGCCCTTGTGCCGGAGTTGCTTCAACAGGCTGGCTTCCCCACTGTAAGCGTCTTCACCATCCCGGCAGGCGAGGCATCCAAATCGCTGGCGACGGCCGAGCAGCTCTACCGCCAACTGGCCCAACGTACTGCCGACCGGCAAACGCTGGTGGTAGCGGTCGGCGGTGGCGTGGTCGGCGACTTGGCGGGCTTCGTCGCGGCAACGTACAACCGGGGCCTACCGCTCATGATGGTGCCGACCAGTTTGTTGGCAATGGTCGATTCCGCCGTGGGGGGCAAGGTTGGCATCAATCTGCCAGAGGGCAAAAATCTGGTCGGTGCCTTTCATCAACCCCGGCTTGTTTGGATCGATGTTCGCTATTTGCAGACGCTGCCCGAACGTGAATTTCGCAGCGGCTTAGCCGAGGTTGTCAAGTATGGCGTGATCCTGGATGGGGAATTCTTCGCCTGGCTGGAGAACCATCAGGCGTCCATCCTGACCCGACAGGGCGGCATCCTGTTGCCCCTGGTCGAACGCTGTTGCCGGCTCAAGGCACAAGTAGTCGAACAGGATGAGATGGAAAGCACCGGTCTACGCGTCATTCTTAACTATGGTCATACCTTTGCGCATGCCTTCGAGAGCGTGGCCGGCTATGGTAC
>JBDNDE010000418.1:0-3332 GCA_046719305.1 Gemmataceae bacterium
AAAGAGCCGTCCCGACACCTCGGGACGGCCCATTTCTCAACCGCTGAGCAGCCTTACTTCTCTGTCCCCGGAGCGGGAGCCGGGGCCGGAGCCGGAGCCGGAGCCGGAGCGGGAGCGGGGGCCGGGGCCGGAGCCGGCTTCACTGGTGGTATCGGCGTCGTACTGAGGTTACGGCTGTTGGGGTTGGGCCACTGGGGTAGTAACTCCGCCAGAGAGCCTTCGATCTCTTCGCCGCCGTCGATCGTACACAGGGCTAGGAACGTCTTGGCCGGCAAATCCTGCGGTACAAAACGAACCTTGCCATCGGCCATGATAGCCAGGGTACCCTTTTTGCCGTCGAAAGGAGTTTTCTTGCTGCCCTTGGGGAAGGTGACGAGGGCCAAGTCAGCTAGCGGGTTGGGAGTCTCGTCGTCGATACCGCGTACCGTGGCCCCACCACCGGCCAACCAGGGCGCTTTGACATGTCCAGGCACCAGCAACAAAGCAATGGTCTGCTCGGGGCCGTCCTTGATGTCGTCGGGCTTGGTGACGCGATCATAGCCGAAGACGCCCCGCTTCTTGTTGGTGTCATCGTACTCGGCAGCATCTAGCCCAACGCCAGCTACCCCGACCCAATGAGTAGCGGCCACGGGCAGATCCGGAGCGGCAGGGGTCTGGATCATCGGCGGACTAAGGCCAACCCCCTCCTGGACCAGGAATTGCGGCACCAGGCGTCGCGCGGTGAGCAAGTTATCCCCTTCGTTCCAACTCTGGGCGGGGTTAAGGCGAAACTCGGCGAATTCCGGGCCGAGGAACGGCAAGAGCGAGGCCGTCCAAGCCAGCCGTTGATCGGGCCGATAAGGCAAACCGCGTTCGCTGCTCACGGGACGGTCGTAGGTACCACGCGGGAATGCCCCCTTGGCTTTGAGATACGCTTTAAGGGCGTCGGCCAATTCGTGAGCGCGAGACCGCGAGGAAACCAGATCGGCCAGCCCCTTGACGGTCAAGACACCTTGATTGACGGTCGGAGCAATCAGGTTGTAGGCATTGGAGCTAAGGTTCAATTCCAACGAACCAATCAGAGTGCGGTCGAGCCGCTCGAACTTGATGATACCATCGACCCGATCGTCGCCGGTGCCGGGTGCGCCGCCCGGTCCACCCGGGAAGCCCGGCCCACCAGGGACGCCTGGTCCACCAGGGAAACCGGGGCCTGGCATCGGAACACCGGGACCACCTGGGCCTGGCATGGGAGCACCCGGGAAGCCCGGTCCTCCGGGGACGCCTGGTCCACCCGGGACGCCTGGTCCTCCGGGGAAGCCCGGTCCACCAGGGAAGCCCGGTCCTCCGGGGAAGCCACCTGGCGTCGTACCCGAATTCGCCGGAATCTTTATTTTCAACTTCATCGACTTGTCGATTAACTCTTGTAGACCGGTCAACCCAAAGGTGTTGATGACCGTCTCCAGGTTCTGGGCGTCTTTGGGTTGTTTGAATTCCGCTGCCACAATCACGCTGGCCACGTTCTGATCAAACGACACGATGGCGACGCCATAAGTCTTTATCATGTTAGCATAAGTCCTGACCTGACTGGCTGGGAGCGATACCGCAGGCAACAGTTGCTTGAACAGTCCAGTGAGGGTGGCCAGTTCCTCGGGCACCATCTCGCCAGCCAAGGTGACAACAGCATTGGGTTCCTTCCTCTTGGTGTCGCGGTTTTCCTCGACCTTTTCGACCTTGTCGAGGATCGACTTTAACGAGGGGGACAGGGTCAAATAAGAACCGCTGACAGCCGCTGCAGGAGGGGTTGAACCAGGGCCTCCTGGACCACCGGGCGTGGGCAGAGCGGGGCCTCCTGGACCACCGGGCGTGGGCAGAGCGGGGCCTCCTGGACCACCGGGCGTGGGCAGAGCGGGGCCTCCTGGACCACCGGGCGTTGGAATGTTGGGTCCACCGGGCATCGGATTGCCATTCCCTGGACCGCCTGGACCACCGGGAGGGTAGCCTCCTGGACCTCCTGGCCCCTCGCCCGGACTGCCGCCTGGACTGGTGCCGGGGGTGGTCGGCGGACTATCCGTCGGGGGCAGATTCTCCGGCCACGGCTCAGGGCTGGCCTCATCTTCGAGGAAGGCAGTCATTACCGTGCGGTCGCCCAGAGCCAGGGTGTTGCTGTCCACAAAGGCCACGCAAAAGTCCGCTCGGACGCTGGCGGCCTTGAACAACAGGTTGCCCAGGCTGTCGAAGTCGCCCTTCATCGGGTACAGGTCGCGTTCTGTACCGGTTCGCTTGCCCTTCACCTTGACCGGTGGATCGAGCTTCAGGTTGATCTTCAACTGGTCGGCGACAATCGGCTTGCTGCTCTGCGCGATTGTAAACAGCCACTTATCCTTGAGATGGAAGCAGTTGATGACGTGGGTAAGATCCTCGACTCCAAAGCCCATGATGGCCTGGAACTGCTCGGCCTTGAAAGCCCCCGGGTAATCCAGGGCCATGCTCTTGAGGGATGAAGCCAGAGTACGGCCCATTGGCCAAGAGGTGACGCGTTGAGTATTGCGGGGCAGGAGGTTGGTCGGGTTCTTCAAGACTGTGAACGTCGGGGGTAGATTAGGCGCGGGATTCTCGCCGCCTGGATTCTCACCACCGGGTCCGCCCGAACCGGGGTTGCCCGAGCCGGGCAGGCTTGGAGTTCCAGGGGGGGATTTAGTGCCCGCAGTCGAAGTACCGCTACCGCTGGGCCACATCACAATAGACAGCACGATGGCCCCGACCGCCACGACGGCCAAGCCGCCGCCCACCAAGACCATGTTCGGGCCGCTGGCTTCCTTCTTTTTGCTGGGTTTGTCGGTCTTCTTGCTCGGCCCCTTGGCTTCCGCTTTGCCCGCACCTTTCTTAACGGGCTTTTGCTCTGGTGCGTCGTCTTGCTCTTCAGGAGCTTCGACTACGAAGCGATATTTGCACTTGGGGCAATCGATTTTTTTGCCAATAAGGCCTGGATCCCGGATGGGTACCATCGCCTCGCAGCTGGGGCACTGTTGTTTGAAACTCGCCGCCATGGGGTTACTCCTGCCGCAGCAGATCGGTTCAGGGGTTATGGATCGTGTGGATAAAGACAAGGATCTATCATAGCGATCCTCCGGGGGAGGATGCAAACGACAAAACACGGTGCCGACCCATTTCGTTGGTTTTGGGCAAGCAACTGGTCTGCTTTCTTGCTACAAACATCGCTAGAATGCTAATAGATGCCCCTGGTCGTGAAGGTTGATTCTATGGCTGATTTGTTGCGCCCCGTGCGGACTTCTATCGGTTCCAAAGCTCTCGTTGGCCTGACCGGCTTTGCTCTGGTCGGCTTCGTCCTGGCT
>JBDNDE010000419.1:0-3284 GCA_046719305.1 Gemmataceae bacterium
AGCCCCAAAGGCTACCGCCGGACTCGCAGCAGCACCGAGGGGGCGGCGTACTCCTCCGGTTTGCCCTCGCGCCGGGCCATTACCACGATCGGATGATCGATCGGTTTCACCCACGGTTCGGCATACAACACAAAGGTTCGCTTGGTTTCGCCCGGAACGATCAGGATGCCATTCAGCCCGACATCCAACACCCGCACGCCATGGGGTAGCCCGCGTACGTCGAGAGGCACCCGGCCGGTAAAGCCGTTACGGCGTTCGATGTGAAGGGTGATCCGAGTTTGGCCGCCTGGTTGGATGGTAACCTCGGCCTGCTCGGTGCGGGCAACCAGATCAGGCGATTTGGCTAGCTTGGGGACAATCGGGTTGCTGACCTGTTCGATTGTTTGGTCCGCGAGGGTCGCTCGGGCCACCGCCGTGATGCCGGCAAAACTAGCCGGAGGTACAAAGTCAGGCTCGGCAAACAAGGCAACACTGGTGTTTTTGTCGTCCGGGCCGATGTTGGTTGACGGCAGGTTCAGGCCCTTGGGAAGGCCCCGCCATTCGATCTCGACCGACCCAGCGAACCCATCCAGACGGGTTAGGTTGACTTGCACCGGCACCGCTCCGCCGGGAAAGAGAGTCGGCTGAGCCGGCCCCAGATTGACCCGGAAATCGGGACGTGGCGGCCGCACGGTCAACCGATAGCCATAAGCCGGGCCGCCCTCGCCGCGGGTGTCGCGGACCCGCACCCGGTAGGTGCCGTCAGCTGGCGGCTCAAAATGCAGGCGGGAGTCGCGGTCAAGCCCGGGGCCGTCATCGTTGCGCCAGTAGAGGGTCACCACTGGCATGCCATTGGGCGGGAAGGTCGTACCCGGTGGATGCACAGTCACTTTATACATAGGCGTGCCTTGACTTTGATGTGTTGGGGTCGTGCCCAGGTAGCCACGGCGACGGCCGCCTTCCTCAAAAAAGCGACAATCGTCATCCGGATTACGTGGCAGAGCGCGAATCTTGATCAACTCGTTGCCGACCAGCAGCAGGTCGTTGACGGCCAATTCACTCCAGGTTTCGATACGGATGCCAGGAGTGCGGGAGTCGTGATCGCGGAAGGTGGTGTAGGTGCGGGCCTGACTACGTAGCACGGCACGCGGTAGCACTTTGCCGGCCTCGTCGACGATTTCGATCAGACTGTCCAGAGGCGAGCCTAGTCGGGCCGCCTGCACCTCGATGATCAATGGTTGGCCCTTCTTGGCCGAAAATCGCCACGTCTCGCTCATGCCTGGCTTGGCGATCAGTCCGTTGGCCGTGCCAGGGATCGGCAGATCGACTGCTGCTTGGTGGGGCTGGACCTCAGCAAATTCGCCGACGATTACGCTGGCCTCGGCCCCGGCGAGTTTCACCGGCACACGGCTGCCCGGAGTCGCTGAGGCCGGGACGGATAGCTCCAAGCGGCGTTGGTCGCCCAGGTGAACGCCTTCGACGCGTACGGTGGTCTTTTGGCCACGCGGCACTCCTAGCGGAAAGACCGACGTAATCACCGGAATCGGGCCGATACTGAGGCGATAGCCCGCCTTATCGCCGCCGCGATATTCGTGATCCCAGACGCCCAGCGAATAGGTGCCCGCTGCGGTCGTACGATAGCCGAGGCTGGCGACGCCCTCGGCCAGCACCTCGCCGCGTTCATCCATCAAGCGGAGTCGAGGGGTCAGCTGGGCTTTGTCCGTGACAGCAAGACTCACACCGATCTCCTCTCCGGCCTGAGCGGAAAACCGGTACCAATCTACATCTCCAGGTCGGTCGATGCGTCCGTTCACGGTGATCGGTAGCACGACCACTTGACCGGTCCGCGACGAGTCGTTGGGTTCTTTTTCCTCCATGGTGGGGAATCGTTCGCTTGGTGGACGCAACGGTAACAGTTGCGCCTTAAGCCTGCCGCTGAAGGTGTCCAGAGCGACGAGCAGGCCGTCAAAGCGGCCGACGTAGGTGGTGGCATCATCGGGAGAAAGAGCGAGGCTTAGAGCGGCTTCGGGCAAGGCCGGATGCACCTTGGTTTCGACCAGGCGAGCCGTGTCCCAGAGCTTGACTACCCGGTCTTCACCCAGCGAAATGAGCGTCTTGCCCTCGCGGCAGTAGGCCAGCCGAAGTACCGCGCCTTGGTGGGCGAACACAGAGTGGACCACCTTGCCGCCCTCGCGATTCACCTCCCAGATGCGAATACTCTTATCGACGCCCCCTGCCGCCAGATGCTTGCCATCGGGTGACCAAGCGACGCAGTAGACCCAGTCCGTCGCCTCGCTCAAGGTGTACAGCCGCTCGCCGGTCGCTACGTCCCAGACCTTGACCGCGCGGTCGGCACCGGCTGAGGCCAAGAGCTTGCCATCGGGGCTGAAAGCAATCCCATATACCGCATCGGAATGATCCTTCAGTACCGGCCCCGGCTTGTTCGCTGTGCAATCATATAACCGAATCAGCCGATCATACGAGGCCGAGGCGAGCCAACGGCCATCGGGGCTAAAGGCCAACGCCTGAACAGTATCGGCATGCGTGGAAACGACTTGATTGGAAGGAAGTAGCCGTACCTCGTGTCCTTCGCCAGCGGTAGAAGCCGCTACGGCTAACGTCTGACCAGCAAAGGCCAAGGCAGTGACACGATCGCGCGGCAGCTTGTAGCGAGCAACAGCGTCGCCGTGCGGGGTCAGCACCAGCACTTCGCCCCGTCCGCTAGCAGCTAACCGTTTGCCATCGGGGGCAGCGGCGACCGCCAGAATCGGCGTTGGCCAGGGGGCACGGGGCGTGAGCTTGGGTAGGGTGATCTTGGTTGGCAGGCCATCTTTTTTGGCCCCTGCCAGGACCCAGGCACGAATCTTGGCGACCTCGGCAGGAGAGGGCTGGCGGTTTTTCTTGGGCGGCATGACCGGCTTGAGCGTGCCTTCAATCATGCGAATCAGGGGGCCTTCGTCCGGTTTGCCGGGCACGATCGCTTTACCCCGTTTGCCACCTTCCATCAGGCTGTCATAGGTCTCAAGCACAAGACCGCCTTCGGGTTCCTGGGCAGTATGGCATTCGATGCAATAACGCGTGAAAAACGGCACCACATCTTTAGCATAAGTGGCCGTGGCTGGCATGGATGCGGCCTGAGCCGGCGACAGCAGAAGCAGCACAACAAACATGAGTACAACCTCGCGCAAGAGCGTTTATTTCTTTTGTACCACGGCCACGCTCCGGGTGAAAGGGGCCGCGGATCCCTAGTCGTGGGAAAGTAGGCCACGGATCCCCCCCGTTTGCTCGCTTAGCTGACACGATCC
>JBDNDE010000042.1:0-19299 GCA_046719305.1 Gemmataceae bacterium
GTTTTCGATAGACTCTGGTAGTAGTCCGGCTGTACGGCACATAGATACCGCTTGGCCGCGACATGCAGGCGTACCGGCTCGACCACCTCCGCGGGGAAGTAGTCTGCTAGCCAAGCCGCCCCCCCCCTTTCGTGCTGGTCGTCGATCCCCCGAGCAGTGAAATCTTCGCCCAGATGATGTAACAGATGGCCGACATCGTGCAACAAAGCGGCAGCAACAAGGGGATCGGCGGCCCCTTGTTGGCGGGCTAGATGGGCTGCCTGCAGGGCGTGTTCGGTCTCGCTGACCGCCTCGCCGAAGTAGGCTCCTTGGCCATGATGCGTGAACAGCTGTAGAAGTTGATCAACGAAAGTCATGGGATTACCGCGATACGAGTACCAGGGCGAGCGTGAGCACGGGCAAACGCTTCTTCGATGTCGTCCAATGCCAAGCGTTCGCCGACCAAATCCGCAAAGGGGTACGCCTGACCCGGACCAGTCAGGAAATCCAGGGCGGTTTGCAAATCCTCGCCGCGGTAATTATGAACTCCACGCAAGGTGAGCATGCGCCGGACAAGCCGCTCGGGGTCCAGATCGATCCCTGGCGTGGGCGAAACGGTGCCGGCCAGCACAATCGTGCCACCAATACGGACTGAAGCCAGGGCTGTCCGTACCGCCTCGGCCGTACCGGCCAACTCGAAGACGACATCAGCCCCACGGCTGGGTAAGCCTTGGGCAGTGCCGCCGAAGGCCCGCGCTCGCTCGATCAGGGCTGGCTCGCGATCCAACACGACGACCACAGCCGCTTTCTGAGCGTGGGCCATGGCACAGGCCGTCAGGCCGAGCATCCCCGCCCCCAGGACCAGCACGGCTTTGCCTGCCACGGAGCCGGACGTGCGAAACAACGCGGCGACGGTAGCGGTGGCACAATTCACCGGGCAAGCAACCGCCTCGGGCAGCTTCTCAGGCACAGCCAACACGGTCGAGCCGGCCCGCAGTAGCACAAAGTCGGCCAGGCCACCGGAGTGAGGGGCGGTGGTGTGCCCATACTTAAACAACGCTTCGCATTTCTGCGGCAGACCGTCGTCGCAAAAAAAACAACTGCCGCAGCCGACCGCGATCCCCCAGGTGACCCGCTGACCAATCGGCCAAGAGACCCCCGGCCCCACCGCCTCGATGGTACCAAGAATCTCGTGGCCCAGAACCATCGGCGTGGCAACGGCGCGGCGGCCAGCGTGAGTGTGCAGGTCGCTTCGACACAGGGTGCAACAAGTCACCCGTACGAGCACTTCGCCCGGTCCGGGTGTCGGCACCGCTACGCGAACCATCTCCAACGGCCGACCCGGACCGAGAAAGCGCACTTCACGGCCGGTCATGCCTGAGCCTCCGCCGGTTGCCACCGGTGGGGGGTCGATTCATCGGTTCGCGTTGCCGGATGCCAAGCGAAATAGACCATGGCCGGTATGAAAACCGCGACACACGCTACAGCAATCAACCACGAGGTCAGGACAAAAAAGGGCAAAAACGCTCCGGCTTGTCCGACCGCTGGGGCGACCGCAAAATTCTTCACCAGCATCACCGCCACATAGCCCAGGTAGCCAACCGAGTCAGCCAGATACATCAAGTAAGCCATGTTGCCCTTCTCGCGCGTCATGGCCAGCAGCCGCTCGAAGACCGTGGTATGCACGGCGATATAGGGCAGATACATACCCAGGCCGTGCAAGACCATGAAGGTAAACGGATCGAGCCAAGCCTGTGCTAAGCCAACCAGCGCTAGCATGATCAACAACGAGCCGGCCAACGACACGAATAACGAGGCATAGAACGCCGTCCGGTTGTTGCGGATCAACACCGTGGAGCCGGCCAACAGGATGACCAGAAGCCCGACGGCGAACTCGCTCCAGCCGAAAACGTCGTCGCTATAGGATTGCTTGGCTGAGTCATACCAGAAGGTATCGGCGTATTTGGCCCAGCCGCCCTCGTCAGGGATGGGTTGCATGCCGGCCCAAATTTCCGGGGCGAAGTCGGCCCGCAAGCTACGCAGGATGGTCACGAGGGTGAAGGCCGTAACAATCAGGCTCAAGCCGATCGCATACCGCCAAAACAGTTGCCAACGCTCCGATCCGTTCATCGTAGAGCGTTGGCTCCGAGCTTCTACGTCTGTTGGTGACGGGGGCGGAATGCGACTTAGCATCCAGGCAAACAGTAACAGTGGCGGCAGAAACAGCAACCCGACTAGCGCCGGCATCCAAAATTCGCTTACGCCGGCCGACAGCAACCGTGCCCCAACCGATTTCACCACGCCGTCGGCTACAATGAAACTGGCACACAACCCAGCCATGAGAACTTCGGTTTGGCGGCGTCCTTCAAGAAAGCCCATGACTAGTCCGAACACCATGCCCAGCGGCAGCCCGTTGACGAACAGCCACACCGCGTTGTAGGGCGGACGCGTGGCTCCAAACATCAGCAATGCCGCCTCGGCGATGCCGATCAACGCCAACAGCACTAGAACGCGACGGTGCGGCGTCATCTCTGAGACGACCTTGATGCCGATGAACTTCGAGAGCATATAGCCAAACACCTGGGCCGTGACCAACACAATTTTGTACTCCACGCCCCACAAGGACCATTCAGCAAACTTAGCCGCCGTGAATGGCTTGCGAAAGGCATACATACAAAAATAGGTGCCAAAGGCCGCAAGGAGGCTCCAGGCAAACAGTGGTAGCGGACGCATCGAAACAGCGGCCATCGGAAGCAACTCCTAGGGTTTACAAGAGAATGTAGAACCCCAAGGCCGGGGCAACCATGAAGAATCGAAGAGTTTCGACTCGCTCAGTTGGCAACGAGGTAAATCACTTGGCAACGAGGTAAAGCAGGGCGAAGTAGGCCCGATCGTCTGTCCAGGTTTGCTCGACGCACAGGTTCCAGCGAGACGCGCGGTGGCGCAGTTCAGTCAGGTTGTATTTGTATGAGTTTTCCGTGTGAATACTTTCGCCTCTGTGGAAGGTGAACACGTGGTCGGCAACCCGCACCCGCTGATTTTTTTGGCTCACCAAGTGCATCTCGATTCGCGAACGCTCTCGATTGAAAAAAGCTCGATGGGCGAACGTAGAAAGATCAAACTCGCCATCCAATTCGCGATTGATCCGTGCCAACAGATTGCGATTGAATTCCGCAGTGACGCCCTGGGCGTCGTTATAGGCTGCTTCTAGGGTGGCAATATCCTTTTGTAGATCGACGCCCAACAGCACCCCGCCGCCCGATCCCACTTGCCTAGCCATCTGCCGCATTAGCGCGTCGGCCTCGGGTGGCTCAAAGTTGCCTAGCGTGGAACCGGGAAAAAAAATCACCCGCCGGGTGGCTCGGATCGCCGGAACACTGTAGGGCCGCGTGAAATCAGCGATCACGGGTCGAATCCGCAGGGCCGGATACTCTTTAGCCAACTCCACCGCCGCCCGTCGCAGATGCTCTCCGGAGACATCCACAGGGATAAACCCTGCTGGCCGCTCCAGATACTTCAGCAGATGACGCACCTTGACGAGGCTGCCGGCTCCCGGTTCGATGACCAACACCTCCGGGCCGCATTTCGCTGCCATCGCCGAAACATGTTGCTGTAAAATGGTTCGTTCCGTTCGGGTGGGATAATATTCGTCTAACTCCGTGATGCGTTCAAAAAGCCGTGAGCCGACCTCGTCGTAAAAATACTTGGCCGCCAACTGCTTGTGCGGTTGAGATAACCCCGCCAAGACATCGGCCCGGAAAGATGATTCCGCACTACAGAAGGTACACGTGAGCATCATTAGGAAAGATCCTTCGCGAGTCGAAAACCGGAAAATTGCCAGCGAGCCTCGGGCGGAAAAAAATTGCGGTAGGTCGCTCGCAGATGATCAGCCGGTGTAACACACGACCCCCCGCGAAGGACCATTTGATTGCACATAAACTTGCCGTTGTATTCGCCCAGACCACCCGTCAACGGCCGAAAACCGGGATAGGCCCCATACGGACTCGCAGTCCACTCCCAGACATCCCCCCACCATTGGCCATGCCCCGGATCGACCGCCGGATGATAGCGCCCGGATTCTAGCGTATTTCCCGAGCCGATCTTGTTGCCCGGAGCAATCGTCCTACTGGCCGCCGTCTCCCATTCAGCTTCGGTGGGCAATCGCGCGTTGGCCCACTGGGCATAGGCAGCAGCCTCATAGAAACTGACGTGGCAGACAGGCTCGTGCGGATCGAGCGGTCGCAGACCGGCGAGAGTGTACAGATGCCAATTGTTGCCCTCGCGGACCCAATGCAGCGGAGCCATCCAGCCGTGCTTCTGGCGAGCCGCCCAGCCATCGGAAAGCCAGAACTCCGGCCGATCATAGCCCCCCGCTTCAAGAAACGCGAGGTACTCCCCGACAGTCACTGGCCGCGAGGCAATCGCATAGGCTTCCAAGAAGACCCGATGACGTGGCGATTCGTTGTCGAAAGCAAAGCCCGGTCCGGCAAAGCCGATCTCACGCAGGCCAGCAGGAAATTCATGCCACTCGTGGCGAAGTGGAGGGGCACAAGATCCAGAGGCAGCCGTTTCGGGCCAAGGCTGATAAACCGGAAAAAGCGGATTCATCCCAAAGGCATGTTTCAGATCGGTGAGCAATAGTTCCTGATGCTGTTGCTCATGATTCAACCCCAACTCCAACACGCTCATCAATTCGGCCGTCAGCCCCCGCTCGATCCGTGCAAGAACGCGCTCCTCGACGCTTCGGCGATAAGCGAGCACCTCTTGCACCGTAGGTCGCGACAACAGGCCGCGAATAGGACGGGGCCAGCGTTGGCCCACCGATTCGTAATATGAGTTGAACAAATAGCTGTAGCGGGGATGAAAAGGCGGCTCATCGGTCAGGAGAAACGTCTCGAAAAACCAGGTAGTATGTGCCAGGTGCCATTTGGGCGGCGAACAATCAGGCATCGATTGCAGGCCAAAGTCTTCGATGGCCAGAGGTGCAACGAGGCGTAGGGTGGTGGCCCGGATGGCGCGAAAGCGAGCAGCCAGAGATGTAGTTGGAGTTGACAGGGGAGTGTCCATAATCTGACCTCGCAGCCGGTTCGCCGATGTGAAAGCAGTATAGGAGCCAAGCGACGGAGGATGTCCAACAAAGGGGAGCGATGAAAAAGAGAAAGCTGGCAAATCCGTTCGGATTTGCCAGCTTTTGAGGTGGAGCAGAGGGGGTTCGAACCCCTGACCTCTTGAATGCCATTCAAGCGCGCTCCCAGCTGCGCCACTGCCCCGGCTCAGTTCACTATAGCAGAGAGAACCGGCGTGTCAACTCCGCTTAGTGGGCTGGCCCAACCGCGTGTGTTGACCATCGACGCACAACAGCAGCGAGAACCGGCGGCGTGTCCACTCCGCTCAAGTGAAGACACGCCTGGTTCGCCACGGTTCGCTCGGAGGGCACGATCGCGATTCGGTCATGATCCCAGAGGTGGTAGCGCTTCGCCTGGTAGATTCGGGGTGGCTCCGGGCATCTCGCCCAGCGGTTGGGGCACCGGCGGCATGGTGGGCGTACTCGGCGGCAATTCTCCCGGCAACGGTGATGGTTGAACAGCTGGTTGCGATGGAGGCATCGACGGGGGCATGGGCGTCGGCTTATTCTCCCCCGAGCGGGAATTCACCTCGGACACTGCCGGCGGCACACTGCTCGGCGGCACACTGCCCGGCGGCACACTGCTCGGCGGCACACTGCCCGGCGGCACACTGCCCGGCGACATCTCAGAGGGTTGCTTCGGCTCCACCCCAGCAGGTAACGGCGGCGGGGCCGGGTGCGTACGCGGCGGGAGATCAACCGGTGCAGGAGCCGGTGGTGCGGGGGGAGTTATCGCTTGGGTTGGAGGCACCGGCCGGGCTGCAAAGCCACTACGCGATTCGCCCTCGCTAGTTGGATCGCCGACTCCGGGCACTTTGCCCATGCCGTCGTTAGGCATCGGCAGGGCACGGAATTCCTCCGGCCGAGTGAGGCGCGACTCCTCGGTGCGATTAGTCCGAGTCGTCGGAATAGGTGGCACTGGCATCGGCTCCCGACGCGACGTCGGGATGGCATCATTCCGATCACGCCCCGGCAGTGAACTGGGATTCGGCGAACTGCTCGGCTCCAGTATACCCTGTGGAGGCGGATCGCCGCTGTACGTCGGAGGCACCGGTTTCATCGGGGTCGGGTCAGGCCTGCGATCAAAGCCGGACGCCGGCAAGACATCGGCCTTAGGGGGTGGATCCACCTTGGGGCCGCTGTTCTGGGCCAAATCGGTCCGTTTAGTATCGCCCACAGCAGGCGTCGGAGCCTTGGCCTGTGGCCCGGTCGAGGGAAACTTCCCTGGGCGGGTGGAACATTGTGTACACTGGCCACAACCCGTTGCTAAGCTGGCTACGCTGGCCAAGAACAGCCCAGCGAGCGTGAGTAAGGGCTTCTTGCCCATCGGTTTTCCCTCTCCCCGTTAGGTTCCTTCCACGGCCACTCGTCTGTCCCCCGAGTGGTTCGGCTCTCCTGTGCCGATGAAGTGGAGGTGGCCATAACCAGCAACGAAGAGAGAATCAAGAGGAGCATGGCAAAAAACCATGCCCGCCGAATGAGCAAGAGGACTATTGCCCTAGCGGCGGGCGAAAAGACCGAGTAGAGGGATCGTTGACTATGGCCCTGGATGATTAAGGCCCTGGTGGAGGCAGCACCATACCGCCGCCAGGTACGCCGCCATCGGGCAGACCCGGCACCGCCGGTACCCCTACGGCCGCTGCTTGCTGCTTCTCCATCGTGGCCAGTTCCCGCGAGAGCGGAAAGACCGGTGAAGGCGGAAAATATTGCGGCGGATGTTCCAGATAACGCCCCGAGGGCAAAGTCATTCCTGCGGTCCAGGTTTGGCAGCCGGTGGTCGCCGCCAGGACCACCGTAGCTCCGGCAAGCATCAGCCGGACCATACGTCGGTTCATGGGAATTTCCCCTGTTGAGAAGGTGGAGTCCAATGCCGGAGTTTGGGAACTGGCTCCGTCTGTAACAAGGTATCGGCACGCCGTCGGTGACGAATTTGCAAGAAAGTGGGAAAAAATTGCCCCAGGGCAGTAGCCGGTCTTGGCAGGCTGCGATCTCCTTTCAAGAACGTCGTAAAAATTCACCGCGTTCGGGGTCTTCCACATACAGGCCAGCGCGGCAATCGTTGAGGAATTGACGCACCCACACCAGCAACGAGGGGGCAACCAGGGTCGGCTGATCCTGACCGCTCCAGACTTCCAATACGGGCAATCCCGGCTGAGTGCTATCGACACAAACCGAGTCGCCCTGGAAATCGTCCAACAGCGGAATCCAGCCGGCCTTCCACAGGGTGTCGCCCAATTGCGTCTGATGCTCGCGGAGAATCTCGGCCATCTCGGCGGCACTGAGCAAGTTGAAAGCACCCACCAAAGAACCCATCTCCCCATCGCCTTGTCCGTTGTGCCAACTAAGCCAGGCCTGTAGTTCAGCCGGCACCGGACCGCCCAGAACCTCGGCCAATCGTTGCAAATCGCGTGAACTGGCCGACTCGGCCAACCCTTCGTGGAAAGCTGGCCGATTTTCCTGGAGCCACTGGTCCAGTTGCGCTAGCAACTGAGTTAATTCGCTAACGGACGATTCGTTTGCGCAAGGGGCAGCAACGGCAGAGCGGGCCGATTCCACGCTGGCTGAGCCAACGCCCAGCCACTGGGCAACTTGTTCCCAGCTGGCTTCTTTGGGTGGCTTACGAGAGCCGACAGGACGCAAGGCCAGCCCCTGGTTGTTGAGGGTCACAGCGTAGCGTTCGCCGTGAAGCTCGATCTCGCGTGTCAAGCTACGAGTAAATTTCTGCATCGCCAAGATCCTCAAGAAGCGTTGGCGGGACAAATCGAATCGGAAGTAGGGATGGTTGTATCCATCGCGGACCTCAGGAGAAATAGGCAGTTACAAAGCCTAAGCCTGTCGTGACGAACCACTCCCTGGGCCAAGACCGAGCCGTCGGCTCGCTTGCCTGATGTCGAGTCTTGCACGCTGTCCAGGGCGTATCTACAACAACTGCCAATTCCGCCGTGCACAGAGGAGGGAAAGATGGCTCTCGTCACGCGCATCTATTTCAACGCCGTTTTCGGTGGCCTGGGGGGACTTCTAGGGTGGATGCTCTTTAGCTTGTTTGCCAACAAAACCGACGCGGTGACGCTGGGGCGGCTGATCGTCGATGGTCTGTGTGTGGGCGGTGGCATTGGGGCGTTGGTGGTCAGCGTCGAGGCGTTACGCGATCGTTCCTGGTTACGTTTTGTCCGCTTGGCCAGCGTCGGTATCCTGTTAGGTGGGACTGGCGGGGCTATCGGCATGTGGTTGGCCGAGCTGACTAATTATGTCTTAGTAAGTCGAATGGGTGCGATTCGCGGAAGTGTGTTGATCCTGACGCTGACAGTGCTGGCGCGGGGACTGAGCTTCACGCTGCTGGGCCTGTTTGTCGGGGCCAGCGAAGGACTAGCCGCCCGCTCTCGCGGCAAGTTCAGCTACGGCACTCTGGGGGGGGCAGTCGGGGGGTTCGTAGGGGGCTGTCTGTTCGGGCTGATTTATCAACTCACCCTGCAATCAGGTGGCGAGGCTTCCTTTGCGGGCGCCGCAGGGTTTGTAATCATGGGGGCAAGCATCGGCTCACTATCGGCCTTGGTGCAGGGGGTATTCCAACCGGCCAGTGTGAAGGTGCTGCGTGGCTGGCAAGAGGGGCGAGAGTATGCGTTGGACAAGATCGATACCCACGTCGGGCGGGACGAGGGGTCGGATATCGCGTTGTTTCGCGACATGAAAGTCGAGAAGCATCATGTGATCATCCAACGCGATGGGGACCGTTACCTGCTTCTGAACAACGGTGCCCCACCGGAGTTTACGCGGGTCAATGATCGGCCCGTCCCCCAGATGATCGAGCTTCACGACGACGATAAAATACAACTGGGCAACGTGCTGCTGCGCTTCCAGCGGCGCGAGGCTCGTAACCGTCCCCGGCCAGGACGTTCTCCTGGTGCCCTATCCCGCTGAGGTCGCATGCCACAATCCTGCCCACGCTGCCACCGTGTTCATCCCGATCTGGCCGCCTATTGTCATTTCGATGGCACCGCCTTGCGACAAGCTGACAGGCCTGATAACGCTGGTGTACGCGGCGGACAGTTCTCACAAGATTTTGTCTTTGCCTCGGGTCGGCGGTGCCGAAACTTCGAGGAACTCTCGCAAGCCTGTTATGCCGAATGGGACACGGCGCGGAGCTTGCTGAGCGATGGGATCTTTGCTAACTTCTTTGCCGCACTGGGGCGGGTGGATCTGTTGAAGCTAACCCGCGAGTGTCAAACGCTACGCGATCCAGACATTGGTTTGTCTCAATTCTTAAAAGGGCTACCGGTCACCACGACGGCCGCCACGCCTCGTCTGGGCTTGTCGCCACGTCGCTTACATCTAGGGCCGCTGCGGGTGGGCGATCAAGAAATCGTGCTGATCACGCTCAAAAACGAAGGCACCGGCCAGTTGCAAGGCAAGCTCCAGGTGGCCGACGGCGAAGAGTGGCTGAGCTTGGAAGAAGAGACGATTCGCACCCCCCGCGAACAAGTGATCCGTCTGCATGTCAACACACGTCAATTAACAGCTGGCCAAAGCTACGCCGGCAGATTGGTGGCCATTACCAATGGCGGTGCCGCTGAACTACCGGTCAAACTGGAGGTGCAGGCACGGCCTTTTGCTTTGGCCCCCTATCAAGGTGCTACGTCGCCCCGCGATCTGGCCCGCAAGATGCGTGACAACCCCAAGCCGGCCGTCGAGTTGCTAACCAATGGGGAAGTGAAGTTGTGGTTTGCCAGCAACGGTTGGAACTATCCGATCGTCGGACAACCGGCCCCTGGGTTGGCCTGTGTGCAGCAATACTTCGAGGAATTGGGGCTGGCCAAAGCACCGGTGATCCGCATTTCACATGAACGGATTGAAATGACTCCCCAAGCCAATCAGATGCACGAACTGGCGATCGTGTTGACCTCGGTCGGACGCAAGCTGGTGTACGCACGGGCCGAAAGTAATGTGCCTTGGCTGCGCCTAAAGCAACCCTATGTCTCGGGGCAAGCCTCGGCCACGTTGGAAGTGGTGCTGGATACCTCTTTGATGGATGTCGAAAAATTATATGTGGGAGCGATCAAGGTGATTGCCAATGCCAATCAAACCTTTATCGTACCCGTGCGAGTGACGGTGCAGGGCAAGCCGGCCCTACCTACCCAAAAGCCCTCTCGGGTTGAATCCCCTAAGCCGGCTGTGCCAGCCCTCCCGCCGGTCCGCTCCAAGGCGGGCATCACCCAACCGGCTGCTCCCAGGTCCATGCCGGTGCCGCCTCTCCCTGTGGCCACGCAGCCAGCAGTACCGTTGAACTGGAGCGGCGAAGCGAAATTCAGTCTGAAACAGGCAATATTCGTCGGCGCGATCCTCGGACTTCTCGGCCGAACGCTGTTGGTGTTGCCGGCCGATCTGTATGCCCGGGTACTGGTCAATCCGCAGCGTTCGCCCCTGCCCGGTTCGCTGGAAGCCTGGCTGATGCCGCCCTCAGCAGAGGACGGTTTCCTACGGCTGATGGTGGGGGTGACGTGGTGGCTGGGGCCACTGATCAGCCTGTGGGCGGTAGCGCGTAGCGGGGGCAAAGGGTTGGATTATCTGTGTGCCCTGATCACGGGAGCGGGGCTGGGGTTAGCCGGCATGGCTACGGTGGGTAGTCTGTTGGTGGTGGGCGACGGACTGCCCCGGCTGGTGTTATCCGCATGCAGCGGGGCGACGCTACCGGCTCTGGTGGCTACGGTGTTATGGATTGGTATGTGTTTGATATGCTGGTTTGCTTTGGGGGCAGCCGGGGGTGCAGTGCTGAAACTGATCGGTCCGGTGGGGCAAGGTGTCTTGCGGCTGATGGTGACTCCGTTAGCTGGGCTGCTGCACTTGGCGGGGCTGGAGAAGCTGGCCAGACTTTTGGAGCCGCAACGATCCTAAATGAGTGCAGAAACGAAAACAGAGCTTGGCCCCGTTGTCGGCAGCTTTACGCTCTGTTAGAACAGAGAAGGGTTTTTTGTCTTGTCTGTGAGCGGACAAGATTTACCCATTTCTTTCACTGCGGTAGCCCACTCCTGAGACGACCGTCATGACACCGACCGCCGCGCAACCCAAAATCCACATCGAACGGATGATGTACCGTTCGAGCATCAGCGTGAGTGGCGAAAGCGCTGCTAGCTACGCCTTGGTCAAACTCATCCCCGTGGGAGGCGGCAACTCCGTCGCGTCGTTGCCGTTGAACCTCGCTTTGGTACTGGATGTGTCCGGTTCGATGTACGAGGAAGATAACACCGGCCGCTCGCGATTAGCACGCATTCAGGAGGCTGCCCTGTCTGCGGTCGAAAAGCTCAAACCGACCGATCATTTGGCGATCGTCGCGTTTGCCCATGATTGCCAGGTGGTGTTGCCCTCGACGCCGTTGAGCCAGAAGCAGACAATTCGGGAGGTGATCGAACGGATTGACCGCTTTGATGTCGATCCGGGCGGCACGGCCATGGATCAGGGCATCGCTCTGGGATTGGCCGAAGTCGAAAAGCAACACGGGCCAGGAAAGCTCTCGCAACTCGTGGTGCTGACCGACGGGGAAACCTCGGGGAGCATGCTTGCCGTGATTTGGCCCGTCAGGCCGGGGCCAAAAAAATCCGCTTCGATCTGATTGGCGTCGGCTTGGAATGGAATCAAAGCTTGATTAAGGAGTTGGCCAAATTCTCCGAGGGAGATTGGGGCTATATTGATGTCAACGATGCCACTGCCGCCGAGCGGGTCTTCGCCGAGCGGTTCAGCTCGTTGGCCTCGGCAGGATTTTTGAATGTCGAGATGAAAGTCCGGGCAATGAAGGATATCAAGATCAAGCGCATCCGCCAAGTGGTGCCTGATATCAAAGACCTCAACGCCACCGAACCGGAGGAACGCCAGTTCGTGGCCAAACTAGGCACCTTGGAACGGGATAATTCGACCCGCTACATCATCGACCTTAGTTTGCCTAAGCGACCCGATGGTAAGTTTGTCATCGCCCAACTCGAAGTGACCTGGGATACTGGCACCGGCAACCGGGAATCCACCGGGATGGTGCCTCTGGAGGTCACCTATGGTCAACAAGGCTATGTCAATGCCGAAGTAGCCAAGCATATCGATGAGGTGCAGATCTTCGAGGCCAACAAAAATCTGCAACGCGCTATCGAGAATAACGACATGGAGGCGGCCAAGCAGGCGGCCCAGACCATCGAGAAGAAGGGTGAACTGATGGGGGCTCGGGCTGCCAAGAAAACGATGCTGGCAAAGCAAGTGCTTCAAGAACTCAACGTGGGTGGACGCGTCAGCAAAAAGACGCAGCTAGCCGTCGATGACGTGGCCCGGATGGTGGAAGAAAACGGCTAAGGCGGGCCGCTGGCAGAACCAGAAGAAACTCTTCCGAGAGGTTGAATTATGATCGTGTGTCCGTTTTGTCATTATGAGAATGAAGACGGAGCTTTATTCTGCGAGCGTTGCTCCTCGGATCTCAGTGGCGTAGCCCCTGCCCCCGCCCCCGCAGCGGTCGAGGCGGTGGCACAACCGGAACCGCTGCCGCCGATCTTTGCCGAACCAGTGCCTGTGTCGGAACCGTTGCCGTTCGCACAACCACTAGCGATGCCGGTGGGAGAGGCTGTGCCGTTGGAGTTTGCTTCGCCGCTCTCGGCGGAGGTTTCATCGCCCTCAACCCCGCCGGGAGTCCCCCCCCATCTGGAAGCACCCCAGCCTCCCCCGGCACCGGCTACTGCTTCGCCTTCTGTGGCCGAGTATGCGACTGCCCAAGTAGCACCTGAGCCGGTAGTTTCTGAGCCGGTGCCTCCCGCGTCTATGGCGACGGCCGCAGCCGCAGCCGCTCCCGCAGAACCGCCTGCCCCTGCTGCGACTGCCGCCCCTACGACGCCGCCAGCCATTTTCCCTCTGGGTACCATTCCGCCAGGTGCCCAGCCGCGTTTGCAGGTGTTGCGTGGTCAGAAACGTAATGTGGAATACCCGCTTTATGAGGGGTTGAACTACATCGGCCGAGCCGATGAGAAGCCGGTCGATATTGACCTAGAAGAACAGGAACCGCCCGATCGCATCTGGTGTAGTCGGCAACATGCTGTCATCACATTTGAAGGCAACAGTTTGACGATCGAAGACCTCAACAGTGCCAACGGAACTTATGTGAATCGAACCCGAGTCTATCCGGGACAGCAAAAACCTCTGGCGGTCAACGATATTGTGCAGATTGGCAATGTGCAGTTGAAGGTGATAATTTAGGAACCCCAGTCCGAGACGAGCTTAGCTCGTCTTGAACTGGACAGGAGAAGGTCACGGTGAACGCGACCGTGCAATCCTGCAACCGTTGCTCGCGGGTCAATCCGACCTACGCGATCTATTGCTTTGCGTGTGGTGTGGCCTTAGGCCATATCGATCGCCAGGCAGTTGCTGTCGGCTCGCGGCCGTTTCCCTCTCCGTTTGTTTTCCCTAATGGCAAAAGTTGCCGTAGTTTCGACGAGTTAGCCCTGGCTTGCCAGAATGAGTGGAACTTAGCTTGTGACTTGTTGCACGGCGGTTATTTCGAGAGTTTTCTGGCGGGCATGGGCCGGTTGGACCTTGCCTTAGCTGCCAAGCAAGCTGCACGCTTCTCCGATCGGGATCTCGGTCTGGATCAGTTCCTGGGGCATTTGCCGACCTCGGTTTTGCCCGAGCCACGATTACGCGTGGAGCCTAAGGAGGTGGCCCTGGGTGTCCTCGAGGGCTGCCAGCCGCGGCAGTTTCTGCTCGAACTGGCAAACCAGGGCGGCCGGTTGCTGTTTGGCACGGCGAGCACGGATAGCGTGTGGCTGAGCCTCGGGGAAAGCCACTCACGAGAAAAGGCTTTTCATTTCACAAATGAAGAAAAGATAAAGGTACAGATCCATACCGACCGCATTCGGGCCAGCAACAAACCCTTGGAAGCTCACATCATCCTTTCGACTAATGTCGGAGTCCAAACGGTCACGATTCGCGCCGAAAAACCGATCAAACCATTCATCGGTGGGTTGTTGACCGGTGCCAAATCGCCCAGGCAAATTGCCGATTTGGCCATGAAAGATCCCAAAGGGGTTAGCCCCTTCTTCGAGCAGGGCGCAGTGGAACGCTGGTATGCCGACAACGGCTGGATTTACCCCGTCAAGCTGCCGGCCGCCTCGGGGCTTGCGGCCATCCAGCAGTTTTTCGAGGCGTTGGGAGTGACTCGGCCGCCCCAGGTGGAGATCGACCGCCGGCTAATCCGCTTGGAGGGATCTCCCGGCCAGGCTTTGCAATTCAGTGTTGCAGTAAGTACGCAGGAAAAGCGGCCGGTCTTCGCTCATGTCACCTCCAACGTCCCGTGGATCGAAGTTGGCCGCCCAGTCTTCTCGGGAAAGCAAGTCCAGGTGCCAATGAGCATCGCTCGCGTGCCTAACCAGCCGGGCCAAACCCTCCAGGCCGAATTGACCGTCATCAGCAACGGCAACACTCGCTGGCAGGTACCAGTGTTGCTCGAAGTGGCTAGCGAGGGGGGCACCCCCTTCGATTTCGCAGCCGGTCTGACGCCGTCGACTTCGCCACCGCAATGGAGCACCGAGGATCCCTCCGAGACGTTGGATTTTGCGGTTGCTTCGTCTGCCGTGGCGCCCCCCCTCCTGCCGCCTCCGCCCTCTCCCCAAATGTCTTCGCCGCTCAGCCGCAGGCGGGGCCGTGGCCAACCAGCACGTCGGGCCCCACCGGCCGCCTTTGGGCAATTGGTGATTCATGCTGTGCCGGCGTTGGTGCTGGTGTTGGTGTTGGGCAGTCTAGCAGTGTTCGATCGGCTGCGTCCGATTCTGAGCAAACCTGAGGTGCCGCTGGGCGATCTTTTTGGGCCGCGCTACGATCCGAAAAGTCTGGCCGACCGCCGGGCACGCGTGGGGGTGAGCTACAGTTCGGATATGCGCTTTGGCATAGTCCGTTTGGATGAGAGCGACCCCAACAACAAGTCCGGGCACAAACGCCTGACCTACAGCGAGTTTGGCGAAACCAACAGCACGATGGTGAACATCGGCGGCTTTCAATACCGCTTTGGTGACCTCAAGCCGCAGCGGGAGTGGGTACCAGGACGCAAAGCGGTTGACCTGCCGGCCCCTTATCTGGGCAAACACTCGACGTTTCGCTTCATGGGCGATCAGGTCGAGGTGATGCAATCTGTCCAGATCGTTCCGGGGCAAACCCAACTGCTCGACACGGTGCTGGTGTACTATCGGGCGCGGAATATTGGTACGGTCCCACGAAAAGTGCAAATACGCTTGCTGTTGGATACCTTCATCGGTGACAATGATGGCGTGCCCTTTCTGATCCCTGGTAAAAGCGACCTGACCTACGGCATCGAGTTGAAAAAAGCCGATGTGCCGGAGTACCTGGAAGCCATCGAGAGTCCCAACGATGCCCAAAACCCTGGTACCATCGTGCGAATAGGGTTGCGCGGCCTACGCTGGGGCAAAGTGGAGCCGATCGAGCCGGAGGAAGTGGTCATCGGCCAGATGGGCAACTGGCAGGCCTGGCGACCCGAATTCAAAGAGATCACCGATGATTCGGCGGTGTGCATTTATTGGCCTGCGGTAGAGTTGGCCCCGAGGAGTGATGCTCACTTTGCGATGACATACGGCCTGGGTACGTTGGAGATCAGCAATGACCTGGGTATCAGTGCGCCCGGCACGGTGATGCCCGATCGCGAATTCACTGTTACCGCCTACGTGTACAAACCAACCGAAGGGCAGACGGTGACGCTGGACCTGCCGCCGGGCTTTCGCCTTGCTGACGGGGAAAGCCTGGAAAAGACGGTTGACCGGGCCGGCGAGCGGGCACAACTATTCTGGCGGGTCCGTCCAGGCCGCGAGGGAGAGTATCTTCTCCAGACGCAATCCCAACGCACCCGTTCCAAACCCGTACGTGTAGTGGTCAAATCGACAGGAGTTTTTGGTTGATTGGCAAACTGCTCATTTGTTGATAGGTGGTTTATGTCGTTTCAGCTTTTCATCTACTACAGTGCAGTCTGCGGGGGCTGGGCCGCCCTTCTGGCCGCTGCTGTCGTGCTGGGGCTGGAAGTGACACAGATCCAAAACGCTCTGCTACGCACCGTGCTGATCGGCACGCTCCTGGGCGGCTTTGTCGGCTTGGCGGTCGGCTTTGTCGATGGACTGCTCAACGACAAGGGGTTTGATCGTCTGCTGCGTGCCGGGCTGTGTGCCGGGCTGGGCATCCTGGCCGGCCTGATCGGTTCGACCGTGGGACAACTCTTGTTGGAATACCTTAGGCTGCCGCTGCTGATCGGCTGGGTGATCGTCGGGACGCTCTTGGGGGCCTCGATTGGGCTGTTCGAGGTCCTGCGTGGCCTGCTAGGAGGCGATTGGGGGACTGGCTGGCGCAAAGTTTACAACGGCTTGCTGGGCGGCCTGCTGGGCGGCCTGCTGGGCGGGTTACCCTTCACAGTGGTGCAAAACTGGCCAACACTCGCTGAATGGTTCCCGCGCAGCAGTCTGGCCACCTGCCTGGTTTTGCTAGGAATGCTGATCGGCCTGTTCATCGGCCTAGCGCAAATTGTGTTAAAAGAGGCCTGGTTGCGGGTCGACGAAGGGTTCCGAGCCGGCCGCGAACTGCTCCTAGCCAAAGAAGAGACGACGATCGGTCGGAGCGAAGGGTGTGACTTGGGGTTGTTTGGTGACAACAGCATCCAGCGGTTACATGCCCGGATTGTGCAGCACAAAAATCAATATATGTTGGTACATGTCGCTGAGGATGGAGAAACCTTCCTCAATGACACCCTCGTCACCCGCAAACCGGTACGCCTTCGTGACGGGGATCGCATCCGGATCGGCAACAGTGTCTTGCAATTCGGCGTACGCCAACAGAAAAGGACTTAGTCGCCATGCCCTATGTTATTCAGTGCCCCTCGTGCAAACTGGCGATGCAGATGGCCGACGACGCGGCGGGCAAGCAATTTCGTTGTCCGCAGTGCAAGACGGTTTTCGTGGCTCCAGCTGCCGTTGCGACGACTGTAAATGCTTCGCTAAAAGTGCCGAGTGCAAAGGCTCCCCCGCCACCAGTCCGAAGCGATCCGCCGTCGGCTTCAACTAGTACGAGCGTGACAGTAACGAGTCCCCCGGTGGTGGCAACTGCTGGGAACACCTCGGTGAAGTCGATCCCGGCTAAAGCTGGCCTGCCTAGCCAGTGCCCGTCGTGTGGTTCGCCGTGGTTGGGCGACGCGGTTAGCTGTATGGATTGTGGCTATCTCTTGCCTTCGGAGCAGGCCTCCGAGAGCGAAGAGGCCATCGTCGTGTGTATTAATCCCGCCTGTGGTACAGCCAATCCCGTTGGCCTGCGCTATTGTAGCCGCTGCACCACCACCTTGCCCACGGCACCCGGCACCGTGCTGCATGGGCGGTACAAGATAAAGAAATTGCTGGCGATGGGCGGCTTCGGAGCTGTCTATCGTGCCGAAGATCTGAAAAACGGCGGCAGCGAAGTCGCTATCAAAGACATGATTTGCCCGGATGCCTCGGAGTATGCGATTCGGCTGAACTTCTTTCGCCGTGAGGCCGACATCTTGCGGTCACTGGCCGGGGTGCCCACGGTGCCGCGTTTCGTCGACCTGATCGAACAGGACAAGACCGCCCAACTGATCATGGAATTCATCCCCGGCCAAGACCTGATGAAGATTCAGGAGTCTAATGGTCATAAGCCTTTTGCCTTCGAGCAAGTGGTGGAGTGGGGCCAAGCGATTTGCGAGGTGTTGCATCGAATGCATCTGCAAACGCCGCCGATCGTTCACCGCGATTTGAAACCAGAAAATATCATGCTGCGCCCCGATGGCCGCTCCATTGCTATGATCGACTTCGGCACAGCTCGCGACCTGGGCAGGACGGCCAAAGAACAGATGAAGGCCAAAACCCGGGTCTACACCGAAGGCTATGCACCTCCGGAGCAGATCATCGGCAAGCCCGAGCCACGCAGTGACCTATTTGCCTTGGCTGGCACGTTGTATCAATTGCTCACCGGCAAGGAACCCGAGGGCACCTTCACTAGCAAAGAGATCGAAACCTTGTTGGCCGATCCCCACGCTTTACCTGCGGAACAACGCTGGCTGTATGAACTGATTCGCATCAATCTTGCAGAAGATGTTCATGATCGCTATCACTCCGCTGCCGAGTTCAAGCGTGATCTGGAACAGCGGACGGTGACCCGCGAAGTGGATTGCCCCCAATGTGGTACCCGCAACAAGGTTCGCGAACCGTATTGTTCGAAATGTGCCGCCCCGCTGACTGCTGAAACCCCACCCTGTCATCATTGTGGGCAAGTCAACCGGATGGGCAGCCGATTTTGTATCTATTGCGGTAACCGGATGCGTTGAAACATTCCTCGTAAAACGGGATGGACCAAGTCATCATGGCGAGCAACCCAAATAACCCCAGCAGCGAATCGGGCGACGACATCCTGCCGACCTGGGACGTGCCGCTCGCTGTACCCGTCACGCAACCGGTCAGTGGAGAGATTCCGCTGGCCCTCCCAGTGCATGCCCCCTTGACGGCGACACCGCCTTTGGCAATTCCGGTAACGCAGATGCCGCCCGAGACGTTACCACCTGAGACGCAACTCGCTGTGCCGACACCCGCCGAAGGGGTATCACCTGCACAAGAACTCTCGCCCGGAACGCTGCCGGTCCCGGTCGCGTCCTCTGCGCCCAACCCCTTTGAACCAGTCCTCGCCGAACCGATCCCGAGCCTTCCAGCCACGTTGCCTTGTCCGGCCTGTGGTGTGGAGAACCCGGCCGAGGCCGACTGGTGCAGCGATTGTGGCTACTATTTCTCGCCGAGCGACCGAGACCAAATGCGGCAGCAAGCGTTGGGCCAGCCGGTGGTTGCTGCCAAGGTAGCCGAACCCGCCGTCCTGCTAAAGGTGCAGGGACGCTACGAATTACGGCAACGTCTGTCGAGTCGTGGTGCCTTGGAGCGATGGAAGGGGCTGGATCTAGAAACCCAACAAGAAGTCATCGTGTTGCGGCAACCGTTAGAGCGTCCGACTGCCTCTGCTACTGCTGTCCCTGTTACCCCCGAACCGCTTTCTGAAGAAGACGAAATTCTGCCCAGCTTTGATGAGCCTGAGGAGATCGCCGAGGGCACCCCAGCCACTCAAGTTCTTAGCAGCTTGCCGGTCTGGCCCAGTGTTGGTTGGGAACGCCAACTACTGCTTACACTCGAACA
>JBDNDE010000420.1:0-3254 GCA_046719305.1 Gemmataceae bacterium
ATCGGCTCCGAGAACGGCACTAGCCCCGTGGATTCCTTGCTCGGGTCGCAGGATCAGCGTCCCGCCTGTGACCGGTGACCCGTTGGGCAGCAGGACTTTGCCGCTGACTTCGACGCCGTTGGGGATGTTGGGACGCGGTTCGCTGCAGCCCAGAAGAAGAAAGAGCAACAACGGCCAAAAATAGTGTGTATTCATGGAGAACCGATCTCGAAGTTAGGACGAAAGATGCAAACAAGGCTGGGCCTGGCGAGCGGCCGCCCGCCGATGCCCGGCAGCTGCAGTAAACCCCGTCCAACTTAAAAATTCGGTACGATGTCGCCCGCCTTGGCCGTCAGCAACGCAGCGAACGTGGCAGCATTGACGTTCTGGTTGATGAAGCGAACCGAGCCGTCAGCCATGCCAATGTTCATGCCTCCGGTGTGCATGCTATAGGGTTCGCTATCGTTGTTGCAATTCATGATACAACGACCGGTGCCGGAACTACCGTTGATGGCCCCAGTAAGAGCGTCGGTGCCGTCCATCGACCCAGCCCCACCGTCGGGATCTGTCCAACCAAAACCCTCCGGACGCGGTAGCACCGTGCCCTGGGCACGGCCCAGAACATACCAATTAGGTCGGCCGGCATCCTCCATGATCAAAATCGTGTTGCTGGTACCATCGGTGATGCTGACCACGGGCGTTTCAGTGTTCTGAGCCAGAGCGCCATCGTGGTCGATGGTTCCGCCGGGATTGACGATGCCGTTGGCCGTGTAGAAGCGATGCCGCAGGCGGTGCATGACGATGTAATCCAACGGACCTTGAATCGTGCCGTCCAGCGGCGTGCCAGTGTAGCCAGCCGGAATAGCCAAGCGGGTCGGCGGCGCAGAGGGACAAATAAAAATAGGAATGCGGGTCTGCCCGGTGACAACATTCGTCCCCTGATTCCAGCGGACATTTTTGTCGTACAACCGAGCCAGGTTGCCTTGCTCTACATAATCCAACACAACCGTGGTCCAACTCATCGGACGGCCGGTGTTGTCCAATGGTCGCGATCGCGGGAAGTAGCCGTACGTACCCTCGTAGTTGTGCATGGCCAAACCAAACTGCTTGAGGTTGTTCTGGCACTGCATGCGAGCCGCCGCCTCGCGGACCTTCTGCACGGCAGGGAGCAGTAACCCTATAAGAATAGCGATGATAGCGATGACAACGAGCAGTTCAATCAAAGTGAAAGCATGACGAGCCGAACGAAACATAACTCCTCCACTGATCCCTATTAAAGGATGAAATCGGCGCAGGTCGGGATCAACCGAACGCCGATCTCTTGGCGACGGAATCAGTGTAAACGACCAGACAGGTGTGAGAAACGGGAAGCAGAAAAACTCATAAAAACTTCACTTAATATTCACAAAGAGGAAGATTTGCCCATTCGTCTTGTCATAAAAAAAGACTATTTCGTCTCCGCCTGATCGGGGCCGCGTCTTTCCCCCGGTGCATTGCTATCATAAAAACGATGACGGAGACGCGGACAATGCACCTCACCACGCTAGGCACCACAGGGCTTGTGACTTCTCGCTTTGGTCTGGGGCTGGCGGCTCTGGGCCGACCAGGCTATATCAACCTCGGTCACGGCAAAGATCTGGAACACGACTATGACATGCTCCGCATGCAAAAGCGGGCCTTTGCAATCTTTGACGCGGCTCTGGCAGCAGGCATCACCTATTTTGATGCGGCCCGATCGTATGGCGAGGGCGAACGCTTCCTCGGTGCTTGGCTTGCGATCCGTGGCTTGCCCCCAGGCCGGGTGATCGCTGCCTCGAAGTGGGGCTATCGCTACACTGCTGGTTGGCAAGTGCAGGCCGACCGGCATGAAGTCAAAGACCACTCGTTAGAAACGTTGATCGGTCAAGCCGATCAGAGCCGCGGTATCCTGGGGCCGCATCTCAAAATCTATCAGATTCACTCGGCCACATTGCAATCGGGAGTGTTGGAGAATAGCGAAGTGATCGCGGAGTTGGCCCGGCTGCGCGAAACCGGCTGGCAGATCGGGCTATCACTGAGTGGTCCAGGTCAGGCCGCAACTCTGGCCAAGGCCCGAACCATTGCCCCCGACGGCGTGCCCTTGTTTCGCGTCGTCCAGGCGACCTGGAATCTCATGGAACGCTCCTGTGCCGACGCCCTCGCCGAAGCACACGAGGCTGGCATGGGTGTTGTCGTGAAAGAGGCGTTGGCCAACGGCCGCTTGACCTCTCGCAACCCCGAGGCGGTAATCCTGCACGAGCAGGCAACGCGTTTGGGCACCACGCCCGATGCTCTGGCGTTGGCCGCAGCACTCGCGCAACCCTGGGCCGATGTGGTTCTGAGCGGGGCGACCACCATCGAGCAGTTGCACTCCAACCTGGCGGCGTTGGAATTATCAATAGATGAAGAAGCAGTTGCATCTTTAGAATGCCTGCGTGAGCCGCCTGAACTATACTGGCAGCGACGTGCCGAGTTGGCGTGGAACTGAGGCAGCCAACGCGGCAGCCAACGCGGCAGCATTCACATGGAACCGAGACCTGGCAAGCCCTAAGATGCCAGAATCCGTGGTTTATTAGTCGGAGAAGGGGCATCATGAGCGAGCGTTTTCAGGTCCGCGTCACTAAAGACTACCTGGTCTTCTGTTGCGCCCATTTCATTAGCTATCAAGGCGACCAGTGCGAACGGCTGCATGGCCACAACTACCGCGTGGCGGTGGAGGTAGAAGGAGCGCTTGATGGGAATCACTATGTGTTTGACTTTATCACCCTGAAGAATCGGACACGTGAACTTGTCGATGAGTTGGATCATCGGATGCTGATCGCCCTGAACGGAACGGTGATTCAGGCCCAAGTCGACCATCGCCAGGTTCGCTTGACCTATCGCGATCGGGAATGGATCTTTCCACGCGAGGATTGCGCACTGTTACCGATCGAAAACACCACTGCCGAACTCCTGGCTAAGTATCTGGCCGGCCGCTTACGCGAGGTGTTGGCCCAACAGCACCGGTATCACCCTGAAGTGATTCGCGTTGAGGTGGAAGAGGCATTCGGCCAGTGGGCCAAGTACGAACACCGGGTATAAGGCCCGTGGTGGGAACGGCTCGCGTGAAGCCCCAAAGGCTACCGCCGGACTCGCAGCAGCACCGAGGGGGCGGCGTACTCCTCCGGTTTGCCCTCGCGCCGGGCCATTACCACGATCGGATGATCGATCGGTTTCACCCACGGTTCGGCATACCCGCCCCAGTGCCGCTCGCCGAG
>JBDNDE010000421.1:0-3249 GCA_046719305.1 Gemmataceae bacterium
CGTCGGCGTCGATGGTAATGCGGTCGCCTTCTTGTATTAGGGCAATTGGTCCACCGCGATAGGCCTCAGGGCTGACGTGGCCGACCACCAAGCCATGTGTGCCGCCGCTAAAGCGACCATCGGTAATCAGGCCGACGACTTCGCCGAGCTTTTGGCCGACCAAAGCGGCGGTAACGGCCAGCATCTCGCGCATGCCAGGTCCACCGACTGGCCCTTCTCCACGAATGACCACCACATCGCCGGGCTTGATTTGGCGTGCTTCGATAGCCGCCGCACAGGCTTCTTCGCCATCAAAGACACGGGCCGGCCCGGTCAGGCGGCGGACCTTCAGCCCCGCTACTTTGGCAACGGCTCCTTCAGGGGCGAGGTTGCCATAAAGGATTTTGATGTGTCCGGTGCCATGCAGGGGATTATCCAGCGGACGCACCACATCTTGCGTGCGGCTGTAAACGCTGGGAGTGTCGGCCAGATTCTGGGCAAGAGTTTTGCCAGTGACCGTCAGACACGAGCCGTTGATGAGTCCGGCATCGAGCAAGGCACGCAGCACGGCAGGGGTGCCGCCAACCCGGTGAAGATCGTTCATGGCATACCGGCCGCCAGGCTTCAGATCGGCCAAGTGGGGTACTTTGGCCCCAATGCGGTCGAAGTCGGCCAGCGACCAGGGTACCTCGGCCTCGCGGGCGATGGCCATTAGATGCAGAACGGCATTGGTACTGCCACCCAGAGCCAGCACCAGGGTATAGGCATTCTCTAAAGAGCTACGTGTGATGAGATCACGGGGGCGAAGATTTTTCCGGACCAGTTCTACCACAGCTTGGCCAGCTCGAAAGGCCTCACGTTCTTTGGCGGCAGTGACGGCGGGATAGCTGGCGTCGTAGGGCAGCGACAGGCCCATCGCCTCGATGGCACTAGACATGGTGTTGGCGGTGTACATGCCGCCGCAGGCCCCCGCGCCAGGGCATGCTTCGCACTCGATGTTGGCCAACTTCTTGGCATCGATGCTGCCAGCCTGATACTTACCTACGGCCTCGAAAATGCTGACGATGTCAAGCGGTTCGCCCTCACTGCCGACACCCGGGAGAATGCTACCGCCATACACAAAAACACTCGGCACATTCAAGCGAGCCATAGCCATGATGCATCCGGGCATGTTTTTATCGCAACCCCCGAAAGCCAGAATGCCGTCGTGATGCATCCCGCCGCAGACGACTTCGATGGAGTCGGCAATCACCTCGCGGGAAACAAGGCTGTAACGCATGCCCAGGTGGCCCATCATGATGCCGTCGGAGGCGGTGGGAACGCCGAAAATCTGCGGCACACCGCCCGCAGCCCGGATGCCTTCGATGCCTTTGCGGACCAGCCGGTCCAAGTGGGCGTTGCAAGGGGTAATGTCGCTAAACAGGCTGGCGACGCCGATCATCGGGCGGGAAAAGTCGTCGTCGTGAAAGCCCACAGCCCGGAGCATAGCGCGATTGGGGGCACGCGAGACGCCGCCTGTGGTGGTCAGACTAACACGATTGGGTTGCTCAGCCATGACGAGGGTGCCTCCTAATCCTGAAAGATGGAGATAGGAAACAGGCCAATAGAGAGCAAGGGGCGGTCAGTCGCAACGCCCGGATGGAGTTCGATTGAGGAGCTTTTTTAGTCGACAGATTGTTTAGAGTATCGGCAGGGATGCCCCGGTGATAAGATGGATAAGCCAGATAAGGCAAACAGGTCAGGCCGGGTCTACTGGATCGTTGACGGTGACAAAGATGCAGGGGCCGCTAGGCAAACCGTCCGGTCTGAAGAACCTTCTTGCCGGTGGGAACCGTCTTGTCGGTCGGACGGCATTACGGTACGCTGCCTCACGGTACCGACGCTGCCAGGGGATCGAGATTAGACGACCACACTCGTTGGGGCCAACGATCATCCAATCCCAGGGACGGAACCCTGTTATGAATTCGCTGCGTGATGCGCTGTACGCTTTGATACTGCTCTTGCTGGCTCCGTGGTTGCTGTGGCGTGCTTGGCGGAGGGGCCGTTCCTTAGGCAGCCTGTGGCAACGCTTGCAGGGCAGGGGACTGCCCGAAGTGTTGCCGACCAAGGGGGTATGGTTTCACGGCGTCTCGGTAGGGGAAATCGGCATGTTGCGGCCCTTGGTAGCAGCCTTTCGACAGCGTTTCCCCGAAGTGCCTGTTGTAGTCAGTTGCACCACCGACACTGGGTTGGAGCAAGCACGCAAACAGTTTCCCGATCTGGTTGTCTTTCCTTTTCCATTCGATTTCTCTTGGGCCATACGCCGCATCCTTCAGCGGCTTGCCCCTCGACTAATTGTCCTGGCCGAGAGCGAGTTGTGGCCCAATTTTCTGGCCCTGGCAACCGAGCGAGGTGTTCCGGTGGCGTTGGTCAATGGCCGGATGAGTCCACGCAGTGTCCGGCGGTACGCTTGGCTGCGACCGTTGGTGGGCGGGGTGTTTAGACGGTTGAGCTTGGCCTGCGTGCAAACCCGCGAGCAGGCGGCGGCCTATCTGAGCTTGGGAACGCCGCCGGGACGTGTGAAAGTAACAGGGAATATTAAATATGATGGTGCGCTCACGGATCGCCACAATCCCCGTACCCGCGAACTGGTCCGACTGCTGGGCCTCCAACCCGGCGATCGTGTCCTGGTAGCCGGTAGTACCCAACCAGGTGAAGAATTAGCAGTGTTGGCCGCATTTCGGTTCGCCCAGGCAAGGCATCCTCGGCTCAAACTCATCGTCGCGCCACGTGCCCCCGAGCGATTTGACGAGGTGGCCCAGTTGCTGCCCAACCCGGTGCGGCGTTCGTCGCTTCATGAGCCGTTGGCCGAGTGTCCACCAGTGGTGCTTTTGGACACTCTGGGTGAGTTAGCTGCCTTGTATGGCTTGGCCGAAATCGCCTTCGTGGGCGGCAGTCTCGATGGCCGACGCGGTGGACAAAGCATGATCGAACCGGCTGCCTTTGGGGCTGCGGTGCTGTTTGGCCCGCATGTTTGGAACTTCCGACACACCGCGAGCAGTTTGTTGGAACTGGGAGCCGCCTATCTGGTCCACGATACCGCAGAACTTTCGCAAACCGTTGAACGCTTGTTGGCAGATGAGGCCGAACGCAAAGAAGCAGGGGCGGCAGCACGTGCTTTTGTCCTGATGCAGCAGGGAGCTACCCAGCGGACTTTGGAGGAACTGGCTGGACTGTTTCAGGCGCAAGCGATGCAGCGAGCGGCGTAAATATCGTGGATGAGTCGGGATC
>JBDNDE010000422.1:0-3242 GCA_046719305.1 Gemmataceae bacterium
CGATGGGAACGCCGGCTGTAGGCCAGCCCCTCACGATCACGCAAACGGCTAGAGAGCCGATCGGTGAAGCCGGGGCCGGTGCCGAGGATGTAATCCATGACCAAGAGTTTGAAGTAGTCGGGATTAGTGCGACGAATGCCGACATGTCCCAGGTAAAAGTGGAGTTGGGCGGCCTCGGGCATTGAAATGATTTTCTGGGTGAACTTCTCGGGCAACCGCACTTCGGGAAACTCCAGCTTGGGCAATTTGCTCGGCTTCCACTGCGTTGTTAGCTCTTTAATCTCGGCCAAAACGGCGTCGGGTTCGAAATCGCCGACCACGGCCAGGATAGCGTTGTTGGGACGGAAGACGAGAGAGTGATAGGCCCGACAGTCGGCGCGTGAGAGGCCCTTGACTGTTTTGAGAGTGCCAGCGATGGGGCGTCCTAGGGGATGCTTGCCATAGACGAGTTGTTGGAAGGTCTGCTGGGCGACCGTTTCAGGTTGCGCTTGATCTTCCATTACCTGGGCTTGCAAGCGGGCTTTGGCTCGGTGGAAGGCGTCCTCGGGCAACACCGGATGAATCAAACAATCAAAGAGCAACTCCAGCCCCAGCTTGCGATCCGGTGCCAGTGTCTTCACCGTTCCGCCTACGCCGGTCACGCTCAGTTCGCCGCCGACGCCTTCGATGGCGTCGGCAATCTGTGCCCCGCTACGTTTCGGTGTGCCCTCGTCGAGTAATGCCCCGGTCAGCGATGCCACGCCCAGCTTGTCGGCCTCTTGATACAGAGCCGAGTCGCGCAGCAACAGCTTGGCCTCGAAGGTGGGCAAGCGACGGTTGGGAAAGAGCAACACCACCAAGCCGTTGGGCAACTCGACACGGCGAGTAATTTTGAGGTCGATTAGGCCGGTCTCTTTTTCCTCAGTGCGCAGGATTCGGCCAAGGGAACGCAACGGAGCAAAACGAAGCGTTGGGGCGGCCCCGGATTCTTTTCTTGGTTCGGGGAGGGACCAGACCGTCGCCGAGCGTTCCGGTACGAGATACTTCTTGGCAACGCGTTGGATGTCGGCCGGGCTGACAGCCAGCAGGGCAGGGAGGTAATTTTTAGCAAATTCAAGATCGTTGATCAGAACGGACTCGATAAGAGATCGGGCTAGCCCGTTGGGCGTCTCACGGCTGAAGACTGCGGCGGCCAAGAGTTGCTGTTTGACACGGGATAGTTCCTCGACTGTGGGCGGTTCGTCACGCAGTTTTTGCAGTTGCGCCAGTGCGTGTTTTTCGACCTCCTGGGGCTTCACGCCGGGAAGCACCTCGACATATAGGCCGAACCAACCGGGGAAGCGACCGGGGCTATGGGTGGTCTGAGCGGTGGAGCAAAGCGCCAGGTCTTCGACCAGGCAACGATACAACCGCGACCTTTTGCCCAGCGAAAGGACGGCATCCAGGACATCGAGTGCGGCCTGATCGGCGTGACCGCTGGGCACAGTGGGGACGGCCCAGAGCATGCGCGGCACGCTGAACTTGGACTTCATGTTCAATCGGGCCGGTAGCTTGGCGGGGGTGGTCGGAGCCGTTTTGCGTTCGGGTAGTTTGCCACGCGGAATCTCGCCGAAGCGTTTCTTGATCGTGGCTAGGGCCTCCTCGGGATCGAAGCCGCCCACCATCACCAGAGCAGCGTTGTTAGGGTGATACCATCGGTCGTAGAAATCGGTGATAATCTTTTCCGTAGCTTCTTTCACATGGGCCGTCTCTCCGATGACCGGATGGCCGTAAGGGTGTTCTTTGCCATAAAGCAACGGCAGCAGAGCCTTGTATTCCAGATCCCAGGGCCGATCTTCGCCACCGATCAGTTCGTTGATGACAGCCCCTTTTTCCTTGTCAAACTCGTGGGCTTTGTCGATTCGTGTGTTACGCATGCGGTCGGCCTCGACCTCCAGAGCGGCTTTCCAGCGGCCGGCAGGCAAATTGAAGAAGTAGCAGGTCACATCGGGCGAAGTGTAGGCGTTGTTGTTGCCACCATTTCGGAAGGTGATGCGGTCGATGTCACCGGGTCGGAGTTTGTCGGTTCCCTTGAATAGCAGATGCTCCAAATAGTGCGCCAGGCCGGTACTGGTCTTGTCTTCGTCGCAGCTACCGACCTTGTAGCCTAGCATGGTGGTTACCGAAGTTGCACCGGGGATCGCTTTGAGATAGATCCGTAGTCCGTTGGGTAACGTCTCCTGACGGATGCCCTCGTAGAACGCTTTGGCTGCCTGCAACGCGACCTTCTCCCCGGCCGTCTTGAACTCCTGTGCGACGACGAAACCGGGACTCAGCAGAACGGCTACGATCCCTAGCATTCGGCCCATGAACACTCCCTTGGTTGCACGACGATGAAAGCGAACAAGATTATCATAGCGAATCAGAGCAATTCAGGCAGCAGAAAGTTCACCCCAGACGGTAGGAAGAGAAGCCGGCCCATCAGTCGGCTTCCAGCGGTCAACTATATCAGGTCAACTATCTCAAAAGATTCTCAACAATCGGTAGTAGTTGAGTGCGGTAGAATATAAATTTGCATGCAAAGATATGACAATTTTTCTAAAAATATGTGTACGTGGTCTTTATCCTGGCGCTGGACAACCCGATTGCTCAGAATCTCGGCCAACTCGACCGGTGCAACCATCGTGGGCTTCCATTAGCCGAGTACACCAAGAAACGATGGCGTAAGCCGGTGCCCGAGGTCGAGCAGCGCCGGTCTAGCATCCCGACAGTGCCGGGACAGCGTCGTGGCCTGAAGGACATTCTGAGGAACCATCATGGCGATTGTGGAGGTGTGACGAGCCGATCGGACACTCGAAGACCCTGAAGCAGCCAAGCAATAGTTGGGGCTTGCTCCCGAGAGCGTTCGTACGACGTTCTGTTGGCCCGGAAAGCGGAGAGGGACCACGATTACACCGCACGTTGAGAAACCGTTGAGTGATTGGACTGAGAAGAAACCCGACCGGTTTTACCCCTGACAGAAAGGCAACAAATCTTGTAAATCAACCGGCTTGCTCAAAAAGCCGTCAAATCGCACGCTTTCTAGGCGGTCTACAATCTCCTCTCGCACCGATCCGCTTAGGGCCACCAGGCAAGCATCCGGCACGACACTACGTAACTGCTGGCCCAAAAGGAAGCCATCTAAAGTCCCCTGTAAATTCAGATCGAGAAAGACCACATCGGGACGCCATTGCTCACCAAGCTGCAACGCTTGCCCGATCGTGGTCGCCATCCAGCGATACCCC